>NZ_JBJOSA010000006.1:0-252575 GCF_045897515.1 Rossellomorea oryzaecorticis
AATGAAACCGCCGTATACGGAACCGTACGTACGGTGGTGTGAGAGGTCGGGGGTTAGTCACCCCCTCCTACTCGATTGCAATGATCCTTCAATTGGCTGCAGCGGCAAGCAAAGCCTTTCCATCTTCCCGCAAGTCTCTACGAATCTTCACCTGTCGTCCCCCGCTGGATTATTAAAAAGAAAATGAGGGTATGCACCATTGGACAGGGAAATTTTCCTTGTCCAGTAAATTTGATGCCTATTTTTTCTTTTCCGTGGGAAACTAGGGTCATCTAAGTGAAAGAAGGATGTGAATGTATGACGGGAATATTGTTAGCCCTCATCCCCGCGGTCGCATGGGGGAGTCTTGTATTTGTAAGTGTCAAGCTCGGGGGGAATGCCTACAGTCAGACGGTCGGGATCACGATCGGTTCCCTGCTGTTCGCCGCCGGTATTTTTCTTTTTAAGTCTCCTGAATTATCGATGCTTGTCTGGAGTGTCGGCTTTATATCAGGTGTGTTTTGGGCGGTTGGCCAGGTGAATCAGCTGGCGAGTGTCAAATTTATCGGGGTTGCAAAGACCGTCCCCATTTCTACAGGGATGCAATTGATCGGAACGACTCTTTTTGGGGTATTGGTCTTCAAAGAATGGACGACCACTGAAACCATCATGCTTGGAAGCGGGGCTGTCATTGCGCTTATCATCGGTGTCATCCTGACTTCCTACACGCAAAAGTCCGAAGACAAAGACAATCAGCAGTTGAAAAAAGGGCTTCTGACTCTGTTTATTTCAAGCCTTGGATATATTGCATATGTCGTCATCGTCCGCTGGTTCGAAATCGACGGCTGGGAAGCCGTTTTACCGCAGGCCATCGGAATGTTCATCGGGGCGGTCGCCATCACCATCAGGCATAAGCCATTCAATAAATATACTGCCAGGAACATCTTGACCGGGCTCATGTGGGCAGCCGGAAATCTGGGGCTCCTGCTCGCACTTCCGAGAATCGGTGTGGCGACGAGCTTTTCACTTTCTCAGACGGGAATCGTGATCTCGACAATCGGAGGATTGTTCTTCCTGGGTGAAAAGAAATCGAAGAAACAAATACTGCTTGTGATTGCAGGATGTATCCTGATCATCATCGGCGGCGTATTGCTTGGCTTTACGAAGGAATAGTCCGGGCAGCGTTGATTCATTGAAAAATAAAGGAGGAAATTCATATGTATGCTGATTTACAAGGGAAAGTGGTCATTATTACAGGAGCTGCCACAGGGATTGGAAAGGCGATCGCCAAACGGTTTGCAGAGGAAAAGTGCAAGGTGGTCATCAATTATTTCAGTGAAGAAGAGAATCCGGAAGAACTGCTGAAGGAAATCGAACAGGGCGGGGGCACTGCATCCATCATCCAGGGGGACGTCACCAAAGAAGCGGATGTCGAAGCCTTTGTCAAATTCACCCATGATACATATGGCAGCCTCGATATCTATGTAAATAATGCAGGCATTGAAAATGAAGTGCCGACGGAAAGACTGTCCCTTGAAGATTGGAACAAGGTGCTGAATACCAATCTGACCGGAACATTCCTTGGCTGCCGGGAAGCGGCGGAGTATATGCTGAAGAATGACATCAAGGGATCAATCATCAATATCTCTTCCGTGCATGAAATCATTCCGTGGCCGCATTTCGTTCACTATGCTGCCAGCAAAGGGGGAGTGAAGCTCTTGATGGAAAGCCTGGCTTTGGAATTTGCCCCTGACGGCATCCGCGTCAACAACATAGCCCCCGGCGCCATCGATACCCCCATCAACGCCGAAAAATTCTCCGACCCGGAAAAGAAAAAAGGTGTTGAAAAATTGATACCGCTCGGCTACATCGGCGAACCCGGACAAATTGCCTCCTGTGCCGCATTTCTTGCATCGGAACAGGCAGGCTACGTGACAGGGACGACATTGATCGCGGACGGCGGTATGACGAAGTACCCGGGATTCCAGGCCGGGAAAGGGTAATGGGATGGAGTCTGCTCTTGATCGAGCAGACTCTTTTTTATTTGCAGGCAGGCCCGCTGCCAAGGATATCCCGATTCTTATCTAGCCACGGAAGGCCGCTCAATAAGAATCATTCTAAGCAGCGCAATTATCGGGAAAGAGGCGCAATTAATTGAAAAGGTGCGCAATTATCCTTAAAGTGGCGCAATAAATGAGAATCCGGCGCAATCCTTCAGATAAGCTGCGCAATTTGACTCATTACAAGGGGCCCGGGAGAATATGGGCCGCCCGCTGCGGGCCTGAGTTATCACTGAATATCCAATACTGTTGAAATCCCTTCAAAAAAGGGTGAAAACCTCTTTCCTATCACCACTATTCGAAGATCTTCCGCCTTTCGTGATGTCCAGCTCCAGGGCTTAGAAGCACATGTCATAAGTCAAACCGGCCAAGAAGGCAAAGAACGCCTTCGTGACCGATTCGCCTTATGCCACACGCTTCTGACCAAAGCCCTTCCGCATTTCGGTTTGTCCAGTTCCGGCGGCTGGAGGCCCGAGACATAAGTCATGCCATCCAAGAAGGCAATGAGCGCCTTCGTGGCCGCTCTGCCTTATGCTTGCCGCCTCTGAGCGAGCCGCCTCCGCTTTTCTAGTGTCCAGCTCCAGGGCTTAGAGGCACATGTCATAAGTCAAATCGGCCAAGAAGGCAAAGATCCGCCTTCGTGGCCGTTCTGCCTTATGCCCCCCGCCTCTAATCAAAGCCCTTCCGCATTTCGGTCTCCCGATATTTTTACTCCATTCCCAATAATTTAAGTTGAAAGCGAACGTATATTCGTATAAAATCATACATATAATAAAAGAGAACGAACGTTCGTAGTAATAAGGAAGGAGTGAGAAGGATGACTGTCGACTACAGCGGGCTGCCGCATCACAAGATTTTATGCATCGATATGAAGAGCTTTTACGCCAGCTGTTCGGCTGTCATGCTCGGCCTCGATCCGCTCGAATGCCACTTGGCGGTTGTCGGGGACCCGGACAGGCAGGGAAGCATTGTGCTGGCTGCATCTCCCAAGTTAAAGAAGGACTTTGGCATCAAGACCGGATCCAGGATGTTCGAAATCCCAAAGGATCCCCGCATCAGGCTCGTGGAGCCGAAAATGGCCACCTACGTGCGCATATCCACTGAAATCACCCGCTTGTTCCATCGCTATGTCCCGAAAGACGCTATCCATACGTACAGCGTCGATGAAAGCTTCATCAAAATCGACGGGGCCACCCATCTGTGGGGGGACGCCATGACCATCGCCCGTAAAATCAAAGATGATATGGAAAGGGAGTTTCAGCTGCCGTGTGCGATTGGCATCGGGCCGAATCTGCTTCTATCCAAACTCTGCCTCGACCTTGAAGCAAAGAAGGAGGGAATTGCAGAGTGGAAATATGAAGACGTGCCGGAAAAGCTTTGGCCCCTGTCCCCTCTCTGCGAGATGTGGGGAATCGGCCGCCGTCTCGAAAAGACGCTCAACCGGATGGGGATCTTCTCGGTCGGGCAGCTCGCGCAGTATGACCTCGGGAAACTGGAGGCGAAATTCGGGGTGATGGGCAACCAGCTGTATTATCATGCCTGGGGTGTGGACTTGTCCGAGATTGGGGCGCCGATCATGGAAGGGCAGATCAGCTTCGGCAAGAGCCAGATCCTTTTGAGGGACTACAAGGAAAGGAAGGAAATCAAGTCTGTCATCCTTGAAATGTGCGAGGAGGTGGCCAGGAGGGCGAGGACGCACCGGAAGGCCGGACGGACCGTCAGTTTCGGGATCGGATACAGCCGGGAGGAATTCGGGGGCGGGTTTCACCGGTCGCGGACAGTCGATGAGCCGACCAATATCACGATGGACCTGTACAGGGTCTGCCTCGAGCTTTTCGAAGAGAATTATAACGGGAAGACTGTCCGGAAAATTTCCATTGCCCTTTCGAATATTGTGGAAGATGAAACGATGCAGATTTCCTTATTCGAGCCGAAACGGTGGGAGAAGCGGGAATTGGGATATGTGGTGGACAGGATCCGCCGCAAATATGGATCGGCTTCCCTGCTCAGGGCAGTATCCTATACGGAGGCGGGAACGGCAAGACATCGTGCGCGTCTGGTCGGGGGTCATAAATCGTGATGAAATCCAGGAGGTGAGCAAGTGATACGGGACCGCGGAAGAATCAAATGGACGTCCATGATGCTCCCGGAGCATGTGAAATTATTACGGGATTGGGCGAAGGAAGATACGTACGAAAAGAAAAAAGAGCTCGATGAACAAGAATTGGAAGTATTGAACGAAACGGTGGCGGAAGCAATGGAGTTTGGGAAAGCCGTAGCGATCACCCACTATGTGAATCATCGTCATGAACTGCTCGTCGGCCTCATCCATCACGCCGATTCATTGGAAGGGAAGCTGCACGTGGTGGACAGCGACGGGAAAGTCTGGTATATCCCCTTGGCAGGCATCTCGGACATCCGATTTTTTGAAGAAGGCTGAAGAAAAAAGAGAGGCTGAAAGCCTCTCCGGTTTAAAGGATCATTCCTCGTCCAGCACTTTCTCAGCACGTACACAGGATTCGAATTTCCCCTTGTGGGACGCGTCGCAGAACGGCATTTTAGCAGACAGGCCGCAGCGGCACAGAGAGAAGACCTGCTTCGTAGGAAATACATTTCCGTCAGCATCGATCAGCTCCACATCCCCGCTTACACGAAGAGAACCGTTATCATTTACTTTGATTTGAGCTTTTGCCATGAAAAACCACCCTTTCTATAAAATACAAAAGTTTCCCCATACTGATAGTAAAGTGAAAGATGAAAAAATGCAATATAATAAAGGGACGAGAAAAAATATGATAGGATGGAGGGGAGGAGGAAGTCACATGAAAATTCAACTTACAGAAGCGGCAGCAGAAAAGATAAATGAGAAAACAGCAGGCCGGAGAGGCCATTTGAAATTGAAATATGATATAGACGGGTGCGGATGTGTAGTGTCAGGCGTCCCGACCTTATGGTATGTATCAGAACCGGATGAAATCGATGATGTGGCAGTCGAGACCAATCATTTTCCGATTTTGGTGGAAAAGTCGAAAACGGTTTTCCTTGATGAAGAGCTGAAAATCGATTTTTCCACAGCCAGTAATACGTTTCAACTGAAAAGTCCGGGACAGATCCTCAACGGTAGGATGAACTTCATCCTGTACCCTGGAGAATAGAGAAAAAGCCGGTCCTCAAAGGGAACCGGCTTTATTTTCGTTCAAGAGCCTTTCATACATTTCCGCAATGGCTGCCCCGTTTTTCCAGCAGTCGCTCCCATCTTCGGTACACCAGCAGGCAGACAGCACCGAGTGGCAGAATCCGTAGGAGATCAGTCTTTCATAAGAAAGGGAAAGCAGGGAAGAGAAGGCTGCCGTCCTGAATTTCAAAAGTTCATAAGGGTCTTCATGGTCCTTCCAGTGATTCAGGGTGTACTGGATGCAGTCGTATTCCCGCTCACCGATCAGCCCCTTTGGATCGATGGCCGTCCAGCCCGCCGATTCAGAATAGAGGATGTTCTCATGGTGCAGGTCGCCGTGAAGCAGGTATCGTTCCTCTGAAGAACCGAGGAGCCTGCTGAAAAGGGACTCTGCCTTTGAAATCATCTTCTCCGGCAGGGGACCGTTCCCGTCCTTAAAGCGGGATTTATAACGTCTGATCCCTTCCGACCAGGCTTCGACATCGGGAAACGGATGGGTAGTAGAAGGCTTGTGCCACAATTTTTCCGCAATAGCAGCGAAAATCTTTAACTGCTTCATTTCATCCCTCAGGGAATGAAGGGCGCGGCCGGGCTGTAGATGGGTCAGGATGATCCAGCCTGCTTCCTGATCGGAATCAATGACTTTCACCATGGCATCACCGGCGAACTCGCGGAGTGCATGGAACTCGTTGGAAAACTCTTTATTGGGATAACCCATTTTCAGCACCGCAGAAGTACCGTCCGGGAGAACGGCGGGAACCACAAAGTTATAGCTCAGGGAAAAAGGTTCGCCGAATGACAGACTGCGTTTTTCCTGAAGGGAAAGAATGGTTTGCTCTGCCTGTTCGACCCAGGCCGAACCCTTGTCTCCATACATCGCTTCCATTTTTGCTTGAAAGTATTCGGGGATCATTTACTCTGCCTCCTTTCCATGGTCTACGACTTCATCAAGGAATTGCTGCACCACGCCCTCATACTTTTCGGGGTCTTCATTGTAGGATTGTGCATGGGTGCCGCGGAAATCAAGATGCATCATTTTCGGCCCCTGCTTCATGTGGAATAAATCTTCCGTCATTTTCGGCAGGATATAATCATCTTCCATGCTGTGGATGAACAGGACAGGCTTACGGATGTTCCCGATGACGGAGACAGGGGAGAGATCCTTTAACGAATAGCCCTCGCGGAATTTTAATGTCCGGTTTACGAGGGGCAGCAGGAATCCCGCAGGAATTTTCAGTTCCACGCTCATCCTGTAGGCAAGCTGTTCCCCGAAATCGGAATACGGGCAATCTGCAATATAAAAGTCTGCCCGGTCCTCGACACTCCCCCCGTAGAGAAGGATGGTGGCGGCCCCCATGGACTCGCCGTGTATGCCGAAATAGACATTCTCACCTTCCCGGAGGATCAATTCGTCGACGACTGCTTTTAAGTCGAATTTTTCGTAATATCCATAGCTGGTCGACTTCCCGCCGGATTTCCCGTGCCGCCGGTGGTCATAGATGATGGCATTGAATCCTTTTTTAATGAACAGATTCATATATTTAATGGAATTAAGCTTGTTTTCAGTAACACCATGCGCAAAGATCATGTACCTCTTATGCGGGTGGGGAGTGACGAAAACAGCATTGAGATCATATCCGTAAGGAGAGGGGATGTACACTTCTTCTTTAGGAAGCGCATCATACTCTTCCTGGATGAGCCGGAGTGCATCGATTTCCCTTGAACGAACCGATTTTTCATCTTTTTTGGGAAGGTACAGGAAGGTATTCGTAATGAAATAGCCCAGCCCGCCGATCCCGAGGGCGGATAGGAGGCCGCCTATCAAATAAGATTTTTTCTTCATGATTTCACCTCATAGACTTTCAGCTCTTCTTTCATTTTAACATCAGGAGGAAAGAAGTGGAATTCACAGGGGAGAGAATAAAAAAGAAGCGCACCCAAAAGTTGGGAGCGCTTCTAAAGAAGAATCAAGATTTTGCATTTTGCCCTTTGGTCGGGTGAATCGCTTTATCGAGTTCTTCTGCGGACAGGGTGTTCGCCACTGTATCGCTGTTCGGCTTTCCTTTCTGGCTGTTTCCCTTTTCGCGCTTTTGACTCATGTTTTCATCTCCTTCGCATTCAGTCAATCTTAGAATGCTCGTGGAGCAGGAGGTGTATTCAAACTCTTATTTATTCAGCTCGTAAAGGCGGTAATATCCGCTTTCAACAGGGCGGGAGATAAACGGCTTCACGACATCGATCGCCTGCGAGAGCTTTTCGAGGTCGATGCCGGTTTTCACACCCATCTCTTCCGCCATGAATACGACATCTTCGGTTGCCACATTCCCAGTGGCTCCCGGAGCAAATGGGCATCCCCCGAGCCCGCCGGCGGAACTGTCAAAGCGATCCACCCCGGCCTGCATGGAAGCAAGGATGTTGGCAAGGGCCATTTTCCTCGTATCATGGAAATGAGCGGTCAGGAGAAGACCGGGCAGTTCACTTTTCAGTAAAGTGAACAGTGCATGGGCTTCAAGCGGATTCGCCCGGCCCACGGTATCCGCTACACTCAATTCATCCACGCCCATATCCGCGAATCTGTTACATAAGGCAAGCGTATCCTCAGGTGCGATCTTTCCTTCATATGGACAGTAGAAGGCGGTCGAAATGCAGGCCCTTACAAAATATCCCCTGTCCTTTAGCTGGGTTACGAGGGGTTCAAGTCCGGTAAGCGCGTCTTCGGTCGTTTTATTGATATTCTTTTGGTTGAACGTATTGCTTACCCCGACGAAAACAGCCACTGCCCTGCAGTCTGTTTCATAGACACGCTGGAGGCCCCTTTCATTCGGTGCAAGGACGAAATCGCGCGAGCCACTGGTAAGGCACGATTCCACTATATCGCCTGCATCCTGCATCTGGGGAACCCACTTGGGAGAAACGAAAGACGTCAGCTCCATTTCCCTGATGCCGGAATCCTTCAACCGTAATATAAATTCTTTCTTCGTTTCAGTCGGAACAAAGTTCTTTTCATTCTGCAGGCCGTCCCGCGGGCCCACTTCGATAATTGTAATATTTTCAGGTAATTTCAACATATCCATCCCCCTTGTTTTTATTGTAGGAAAATTTCGACAACAAAATCAACTAAATTTTTTAAGAAAGAAAAAGGAAATTGAAGCGTTTACATAGAAAAGGTTTAAGTGGAGATATGTTTGCCTATTCTCTAGTGGATGGAATTCATGAGAATCAGTCAGAATGGGAGGAAGAGAAATGTCGAACGAAGTAGTGATTGTAAGCGCTGTCCGTACAGCGATCGGGAGCTTTAACGGCTCATTGAAGGATATTTCGGCTCCTGAGCTTGGAGCGATCGTAATCAAAGATGCCCTTGAAAAGGCAGGCGTGAAAAAAGAAGATGTCGATGAAGTGATCATGGGGAATGTCCTGCAGGCCGGATTAGGTCAAAATCCTGCAAGGCAGGCTTCCATTAAAGCAGGTTTACCCGAGAGTGTACCTGCCATGACGATAAATAAAGTATGCGGATCCGGTTTGAAAACCGTCCATCTGGCCACTCAGGCAATCCTTGCCGGGGATGCGGATATCATTGTGGCCGGCGGGATGGAGAACATGAGTCAGGCCCCGTATTTATTAAAAGGGGCAAGGAATGGATACAAAATGGGAGATCAAAAAGTCGTGGACAGCATGATTTCCGACGGCTTGTGGTGTGCGTTCAATGATTATCATATGGGAGTCACCGCTGAAAATCTGTGTGACCGCTATTCCTTATCCCGTGAAGAACAGGATGAATTTGCAGCATGGAGCCAGGAGAAAGCAAGTGCTGCCATCGAGTCAGGCAGGTTCAAGGATGAAATTGTCCCGGTACATATTCCGCAGCGCAAAGGGGATCCGGTTGAGTTCAGCCAGGATGAATTTCCGCGCAAGGGCTCCACTGCAGAGAAATTGTCAGGGCTCCGTGCGGCATTCAAAAAAGATGGAAGTGTCACGGCGGGCAATGCATCAGGAATCAACGACGGGGCGGCAGCTGTCGTGGTCATGTCGAAGAAAAAAGCAGAAGAACTCGGCATCACGCCCCTTGTCACGATTAAGGGGAATGCAAATGCAGGTGTGGATCCAAGCGTGATGGGCATCGGACCGGTTGCGGCAGTGAAGAAGGTGCTGGAAAAAACAAAGATGAGCATGGAAGACATGCAGCTGATCGAGGCCAAT
Organism: Rossellomorea oryzaecorticis; assembly: GCF_045897515.1. Lineage (NCBI taxonomy): Bacteria > Bacillati > Bacillota > Bacilli > Caryophanales > Bacillaceae > Rossellomorea > Rossellomorea oryzaecorticis. Next base: position 9,412 of record NZ_JBJOSA010000006.1, read on the forward strand.
GAGGCGTTTGCCGCACAATCATTGGCGGTGGATAAAGAACTTGGATTCAAGCGCGATGCCCTCAATGTAAACGGAGGAGCGATTGCTTTGGGACACCCTATCGGAGCGAGCGGGACAAGGATCCTTGTAACGCTGATTCATGAAATGAAGAAAAGACAGGTACAGCACGGCTTGGCTACTTTATGCATCGGCGGCGGCCAGGGTGTAGCGACAGTCGTTGAACTGCATCAATAAAAAGCAGGCTGAATGACAACTAAGGAGGGAAAACAATGAAACAGGTTTATACTTCATACAATGAAGCGGTGGCGGATATCCAGGACGGAGCCACACTGATGGTAGGAGGATTCGGACTTTGTGGAATCCCGGAGAAACTGATCCTTGCCCTGGTGGAAAAAGGAGTCAAAAACCTGACTGTCATCTCCAACAACTGCGGAGTGGATGACTGGGGTCTCGGTTTGCTGCTGAAAAATAAGCAGATCGATAAAATGATCGGTTCTTATGTAGGTGAGAATAAAGAGTTTGAAAGACAGGTATTGTCAGGTGAACTCGAAGTGGAGTTGGTCCCTCAGGGAACACTGGCCGAAAAGATCCGTGCAGGCGGCGCGGGCATCCCTGCATTTTACACGCCTGCAGGAGTGGGGACACCAGTTGCCGAAGGAAAAGAAACACGCACCTTCAATGGTAAAGAATATCTGCTGGAAGAAGCATATACGGCTGATTTCTCACTCGTCAGGGCCTGGAAAGCAGATAAAATGGGCAATCTTGTTTACAACAAGACAGCGCAGAACTTCAATCCGATGATTGCTGCTGCAGGAAAAGTAACCATTGCTGAAGCGGAAGAAATTGTAGAAATTGGAGACATCAATCCGAATGAAGTACACACTCCAAGCATCTATGTTCAACGATTGGTTCAGGCAGAGCAGGAAAAGCGTATTGAAAGAAGAACAGTCAAAGCCTAGAAGGGAGAGTGGAATAGGATGGATCGTGCGAAAATGCGTGAAAAGATCGCCAGGAGAGCGGAAAAAGAAATTCAAGATGGTTTTTATGTGAATTTAGGAATCGGAATGCCGACCCTGGTCGCCAACTATATAACAGAAAACAAGCAGGTTGTGCTTCAGTCGGAGAATGGGCTGCTCGGAATAGGACCATACCCGACGGAAGAAGAGCTTGATGCCGATCTGATCAATGCCGGGAAAGAAACGGTCACTGCCATCCCCGGTTCCGCTTACTTTAACAGTGCGGAATCCTTTGGAATGATCAGGGGGGGACATATCAATATCGCCATCCTTGGAGGAATGGAGGTTGCGGAAAACGGCGACCTTGCCAACTGGATGATACCAGGAAAGATGATCAAGGGGATGGGCGGAGCGATGGACCTCGTCCATGGCGCCCAGCGGATCATCGTCATCATGGAACATGTGAATAAAAACAATGAAAGCAAGATCCTTAAAGAGTGCACCCTCCCTCTTACAGGACAGGGGGTAGTCGACCGCATCATCACCGACCGTGCCGTCATGGATGTAACAGAAGACGGCCTGCTATTACGTGAAGTTGCGAACGGATTCACAGTCGAAGACATCCAATCGACTACAGCGGCCGAACTGAAAGTAGCGGAAGACGTCAAACTCGAAGCATACTGATCACCGAACAAACCATCCGGGAAAGGAATACTTCCCGGATGTTTTTTTTATTTCAACATGCTATATTTCTAATAGTAGAAATGTTTTTAGATATTTATTGGAATTATTATCGTGGATGTTAAACCACTCCAGCTGTTGATTGGAGTGCAGGACGAAGACTCCTAACCGAAATGCGGAAGGGCTTTGCTCAGAGGCGGTTTGGCTTATGACATGTGCCTCTAATCCCTGCAGCTGGACAGTTCCCTTCTCTGCCGAGGGAGGCTCACGGGCCACCCGCGGAAAGCGAAGTCCTGCACGGAAATCAAAAGCGGTGATTAGAATTACATAACTATTTACAGTCAGGGGGATCTCCAAATGTCCAAAAAAAAGAAACAGGAAGCCGAAATGACATTAAAAAACTCAATCAATGCCGACCTGTTCGAACAGCTCAAAAATAAAAAGAAAGAGCTGGAGAAAGTGGAAGAAGTAAAAAAAGAAGAAGAACAGAAGCGTAAAGCGGAAGAAAGAAAACAACGAGAGAAAAACAAATCCTTCGAGGAACTATTGAACGAAAGCGATATGAACTGGAAGAATTATAAGAAGTAAAAGTATTTTTCTATGAAATACCTTAATTAACAAACAGCTATCATTTACAGTTTATGGGCGGGAAATTCAATTTAAGGGCGAAATTCTTGATTAAAGGGCGAAATCACCAATATAAGGGCGGAATCCTTGAAATAAGGGCGACCTGTCGGTTTTCCGACAAAACCGCCAACCAATGACTTCCGACATTCACTGTCTTATCACACTATTTCATTCCAAAACGAAACCCCGCCGGCAGATCCGGCGGGGTTATTTTGCACCATTCTAATCCCGGTGCTGTTCATATCGTGAAATTTTTGTCAATTGCTCCAACAGCTTCAATTCATCCGGAGAAAGCGGCGGCCGGTTGACGGCATCAATGTTTTCTTTCAGCTGGCGGGTCGAACTGGCTCCCGGGATGACCGATGCGACTCCGCTGCGGGCAAGGTCATACTGCAGGGCAAGTTCATTCATGCTTCTTGTGTCCGATGCTTTTGAACGGATGGCGCCCAAGGCTTCTTCAAGCTCGGCATAGGAATAATCCAGGTATCCGTCCTTTCTTATTTTATCTGAAGCTTTTGACAGCATCTTGTCGGAAAGAAGCCCTTTTGCAAGGGGACCCCGTGCAATGATGCTTACTTGATGTTCCTCAAGCAGGTCCATCCATTCCTCAGGACGGCGGTCGAGCAGGCTGTACTGCATCATCACGCTCTGAGCAGAAGAATGGCTTAAGAAACGTTTGATGACATTCGGACGAATCGAAGAAATACCGTATTCACGAATATAGCCTTCTTCTTTCAGTTCTTCAAATGCCTCTATACTCTCCTCAAAATTGTCCTCGATCGTCCCGCCGTGAAGCTGGTATAAATCGATATAATCCACCTTCAATCTTGAAAGGCTGTCTTTTACTGCCGACTTGATATACTCTTTGGACGGATCCCATCTCCACCCGTCCTCGACATCATTCCATCGGTTTCCGACTTTGGAGGCGATGATCACATCATCCCTCACATCTTTGAGGGCGCTGCCGACGATTTCCTCATTCCTGCCGAAGTCATATAAATCAGCGGTATCAAAATAGTTGATGCCGTTCTCAAGTGCCGTCTGAACGATTTCTTTGGCATGCGTCTCGTCGGTGCCGAGCGACATGCAGCCGAGTCCTATTTTTGAAACAGATAAATCAGATGTGCCAATTTGTCTTTTTTCCATCATATCAGTCCTTTCCATCCATACTTTCGCTATCTATTATTTTAACGAAAGAAGGGATGGTTAAACAAAGGATATGACTTTTTTACTCGGCAGGAAGCTCTTATTCTTTGACAAGTGCAGCCGTCCACTCTTTAACTGTTTCATATTTCCTGCTGTATTCCTTCAGCTTTGCCCTGACTTCCCAAGCTTTACCGGCAAGAATGATCCGGTCTTTCTCTACGATTACCTGCATGAGCGGTCACCTCATCCTTTCTTTGAAATATGGTAAAATGTATGAAGATAACGTGATAGTGAGAACAAGGAGAGTTGCTTTATGAAAAAATTCGAAGAAAAGACGCTTACGAGTGAAACCATTTATCAAGGTAAGATCATTGATCTTCAAATCGATGAAGTCGAGCTTCCAAACGGAAAGACCTCAAAAAGGGAACTGATCAAACATCCAGGGGCAGTGGCAGTCATCGCTTTGACGCCCGAGGGCAGGATTGTGATGGTGGAGCAATACCGGAAGGCCCTGGAAAAGTCGATCGTCGAGATTCCGGCAGGTAAGCTGGAACCCGGCGAAGAACCTGTCAAAACTGCTGCAAGGGAGCTGGAAGAAGAAACAGGATACGGATGTGAAAACCTCCGTCACCTAATTTCTTTCTATACTTCCCCGGGATTCGCGGATGAACTTGTGCATCTTTATATCGCTGAAAACATTACACGGATAGAGGATGCAAGGGGACCTGATGAAGACGAGTTTGTGGACCTGATAGAGGTGACGGTTGAGGAGGCGCTGAATCTTATAAAAGAAAAAAAAATCTATGATGCCAAAACAGCTTATGCCGTACAGTATCTCCAACTTCAGCAGTTTTATAAATAGGCTCTTTTCGCCCATGTGAAAATACCGGTACTTGGGTATTTTCAGAGATTTAAATCAAGCTTTATATAGAATACGTGTACTCATGACGTTTAAATTCAACAGGTTGACGATAGCAAGAACCTTTTAGAAAACAGCCCTTAAATAAACATAGAAAAGACGCCCCTTTTAACTGACCAAAGAGGGGCGTCTGTCTATTGGATTTGGAAAAAAGCTGCGGCATAAACCAGTCCCTTCCTGCATATATTCTACTAATCGGTATCTGGGAGGAGCGTCGTGATGCGCAAAAAAATATCAAATTCAAATCCACTCGTCCAACATGTACAAGCACATTCCTCAATCTACTTATTTGTCATTACATTGTTTTTAATGGGAATCATCTTCGGGGCAATCGTGGTGAACTCACTGTCTTTTGCTCAAAAAGAAGATTTATATTTTTATTTAAGTAAGTTCTTCAGTGAAATTGAGGGCGGGAGATTCACCTCGGCTGAAGAACTGTTCAGGCAGAGCTTCCTTCATAATGTGAAATATCTCGGTCTGATCTGGATATTGGGAATCTCGATCATCGGTCTGCCCTTGATCTTTGTGTTGATTTTCATGAAGGGGGTCGTGGTCGGTTTTTCAGTCGGCTTCCTGGTGAATCAAATGAGCTGGAGCGGATTTCTGCTTTCTTTTGTGAGCATACTGCCCCAAAACATCATCATCATCCCTGCGTTCATCTTTATAGGAGTTGTCAGTGCGAGCTTTTCACTCACGCTGATCCGGAAGATCTTTGTAAGACACAGTTCGTCGCTGCAATTTCAAATCGTTCCCTTTTTATCAAGGTATGTCATTTTCTTTGTGATTGCCGTAGGTATTGTGACCGCTGCCGCAAGTATAGAAGCATATCTTTCTCCTAATTTAATGGAAGCTGTCATTTCAAAATTGAAATAATCATTCTTAAATGAGAATCATTTTGGTTTCTTGATTATAATAATTTTATTTTGCTTATTCCTCCCTTTTTGATATAATAATATAGACGTTGACGAGGGAGGGAAGGACTATGGAAAGTCGCATTGAACGAATCAAAAAGCTGCTTCATTCCGCCAGCTATAAATTGACACCGCAGCGTGAAGCAACTGTACGCGTGCTGTTGGAGCATGAAGAAGATCACCTGAGTGCCGAAGATGTATACCTCCTCGTTAAGGAAAAATCTCCGGAAATTGGACTTGCAACGGTGTATCGCACACTCGAGCTGCTGTCTGAACTGAAAATCGTGGATAAGATCAATTTTGGTGATGGCGTTTCACGGTACGACCTTCGTCAAGAAGGAGCCGCCCATTTCCACCATCATTTAGTTTGCATCGAATGCGGTGCCGTGGATGAAATACAGGAAGATCTGCTTGAAGATGTCGAAAAGATTGTTGAGAGAGATTGGAAATTCAAAATTAAAGACCATCGATTGACCTTTCACGGAATCTGCTCAAGATGCCAGGATAAAGAGGAAGAGTCTGAATAGTAAATGGAAAAGCCCTGAAGAAGCCGGTTATTGTTTCATCTGAAACGATTCTATACATATCTTAAGGGCTTTTTTTAATCTTCATGAAATTGATTCGGTCATAATGCCTGAAGGCGGGAACCGGTCAATGCAGGAACGATATAAAAGTAGATAAATTATGTCCCCCTTGGTATAAAACAGCCCAAAATCGTCATAGCTTGTATTATAGAGACGGATGGACTGTAGAAATCATATCAAATGGAGGACAGACTTATGAAAAAGGGTCTTGGAGTGGTCTGGCAGACCATTAAAGTATTTATTTTATTTACCGGGTCCACAATCCTGTTTTATTATGGGATCATGTGGATAAGTGAAGAGTACGAAGGATACCACAAATACGATGAGCCGGAGGGAGCCGCGGTGAAAGTGTTCTCTTCCGTCGCGGATGAAGAAAGCCACTGGTATGATCGATTATTATTTTTTTATATGAACGGGGAGTAATGCAATTTGGAAGATCAAATTAAAGACTATATGCACTTTTTGATCGTTGAGAAAGGGCTCGCTAAGAATACAATTGAATCGTATCAGCGCGACTTGAAGAACTATTCATTGTACTTGGCCAATGTAGAAGAGATTTCAACTTTCAATGAGGTAACGAGGGTCAATATTGTCCAGTTCCTGGGGCATCTGAAGGATCAGGGGAAATCCTCCAAAACCGTAGCGAGGCATGTGGCTTCGATTCGATCCTTCCACCAGTTCCTCCTGAGGGAAAAAAGCACCGATCAAGATCCCACTGTGCACATTGAAACCCCGAAGACCGAGAGGAATCTCCCAAGGATACTGAGTATAGAAGAAGTGGAAGCGCTGCTTGAAGCCCCGGAGGAATCGACTCCGCTTGGAATGCGCGACAAAGCGATGCTTGAACTTCTCTACGCAACCGGCATCCGCGTGAGTGAACTCATTTCTCTTAAAATGGAAGATGTCCATCTCACAATGGGATTTGTCAGATGCATCGGAAAGGGAAATAAGGAAAGGATCATCCCGATCGGAAAGACGGCCATGACTGTCCTTGAGAAATACCTTGAAAATGCGCGGCTGAAATTAAGGTCGAAAAAGCATAAAGATGAACATCTTTTTCTCAATCATCATGGAAAAGGATTGACAAGGCAGGGATTCTGGAAAAACCTGAAGGCGCTTGCCAAAAAAGCGAACATTGAAAAAGATTTGACACCTCACACGCTGAGGCACTCTTTTGCCACTCATTTATTGGAAAACGGCGCTGATTTAAGGGCCGTCCAGGAAATGCTCGGGCATGCTGACATTTCAACAACGCAGATTTATACACATGTTACCAAAACCCGCTTAAAGGATGTTTATTCAAAATTTCATCCAAGGGCCTAGGAAAGAGAGACTTCTTAAAGATTTATCAAACTTTAAGGGGTTCTCTCTTGTTTTTTTTATAACGTAAAAGTAGAATATAGATGTCAGACTTCTGACGTGATTTTCGTATGATTGATGCGTCAGCGTAAAGGGAATGATACGCACAAGGATGCAAAATGTAACCGCTTTTTTGTTGTGTTATAAAAAGATGCGCAGATAAGCAGCTATAAATAGGAGGATTAAAAATGAGCAGCTATACATATAAAAGGGTTCACTTGATCGTGATGGATTCAGTGGGAATCGGGGAAGCACCTGATGCCGAACTGTTCAATGATCAGGGAACGGACACGCTGGGTCATATCGCTGAACATATGAATGGGCTGAATATGCCCAATATGGCAAAACTTGGTCTTTCGAATATAAAAGAGGTCAAAGGGGTGGAGAAAGCAGATTCTCCGCTTGCTTATTATACGAAGATGCAGGAGGCGTCCGTTGGGAAGGACACCATGACAGGCCACTGGGAGATCATGGGGCTTCATATCGATACGCCATTCAAGACATATCCGGACGGCTTTCCTGAAAAGCTGATCCAAAAACTTGAGGCGGAGACAGGCAGGACCGTAATCGGCAACAAACCTGCCAGCGGTACTGCGATCATCGAAGAGCTTGGGAAAGAACATATGGAAACAGGGGCGCTGATCGTTTACACATCTGCAGATCCTGTTCTACAAATCGCCGCGCATGAAGACATTATCCCTATCGAGGAACAGTATAAAATATGTGAAATTGCGCGTGAAATTACTATGGACGAAGAATTCCTGGTCGGTCGTGTCATTGCCCGTCCATTTGTCGGAGAGCCGGGAAGCTTCAAGCGGACATCCAATCGCCATGACTATGCGTTAAAGCCATTTAACCGTACTGTCATGAATGAGCTGAAGGATTCAGGGTTCGATGTCATTGCGCTCGGTAAGATCTCAGACATTTATAATGGTGAGGGGGTAACGAAGGCAGTCCGTACGAAACACAATATGGACGGGATGGATGTTTTCATCAAAACCTTCGATGAATCATTTACCGGTCTCAGCTTCCTGAATCTGGTTGATTTCGATGCATTATATGGCCACCGCAGGGATCCTGAAGGGTATGGAAAGGCACTGGAAGAATTCGACGCCCGCCTTCCGGAAGTATTCGAGAAAATGACGGAAGATGATCTTCTCCTCATCACTGCAGATCATGGAAATGATCCGACGGCACCTGGAACCGATCATACAAGGGAATATGTTCCGCTTCTTGCTTACTCGAAACGCTTCTCAAAAGGTGATGAACTCCCTCTGAGGGAAACCTTCGCTGACATCGGGGCAACTGTAGCGGATAACTTCAATGTGAACATGCCGAAATTCGGTAAAAGCTTTTTAACTCAATTAAAATAAAAGAATCAAACAAGGCAGAACAGGGATAGAGATGAATGGAGGACGGGATTCCTCCATCTCATCTCCTTTTCTGTTCAGCCCAGAAAAAGGAGTCGGTAAAGATGAATTTTGAAACGATACAAAATGCTGCCAACCATTTGAAAAATCAATATACGGGATCACCCAGGATTGGACTTATCCTGGGGTCAGGACTAGGGGTCCTGGCGGATGAAATTCAGAATTCCGTTAAAATCCCTTATAAAGAGATACCGGATTTTCCGGTTTCAACAGTGGCCGGTCATGCAGGACAATTGGTGTTCGGACAGCTGTCCGGACAGGAAGTCGTTGCGATGCAGGGGCGTTTTCATTACTACGAAGGATACGGATTTGACAAAGTGACATTCCCTGTACGCGTCATGAAAGAACTTGGTGTGGAAATACTCATCGTGACCAACGCCGCAGGCGGGGTCAACGAAAATTTCGAAGCCGGAGATTTAATGTTGATTTCAGATCATATCAATAATATGGGAGGAAACCCTCTGATCGGACCGAACGATTCACGCCTTGGCGACAGGTTCCCGGATATGTCCAGGGCGTATGACAAAGAACTTCGTCAAAAGGCCCGTGAAATCGCGGACGGACTTTCCTTGAAGATTCAAGAAGGTGTATATGTAGGGAATACCGGTCCTGTGTATGAGACGCCTGCCGAAGTCAAGCTTGTGCGTACGTTGGGTGGAGACGCTGTGGGAATGTCAACAGTACCTGAAGTGATCGTTGCCCGCCATGCCGGGATCAGGGTCCTTGGAATCTCCTGCATTTCAAATATGGCTGCAGGAATACTGGATCAGCCGCTTTCACATGATGAAGTAATCGAAACTACCGAAATGGTGCGCGCTAACTTCCTGTCATATGTGAAGGAAATAGTTAAGTCCATCTAACGTATCGATTCTCCCTGTAATAGGGAAAACTAAAATCAATAGAAGTGGGGGAACGAAAAATGAGAATGGTAGATCTTATTGAAAAGAAGCGCGAAGGCAAAGAACTGACAACGGAAGAAATCCAATTCATTATAAATGGGTATACAGACGGGACCATCCCTGATTATCAGGTGAGTGCCCTGACGATGGCAATCTTTTTCAAGGATATGAGTGAAAGGGAACGTGCTGATTTAACGATGGCGATGGTCGAGTCTGGAGATCAGATTGATCTGTCGGCAATTGAAGGAATAAAAGTAGACAAGCATTCAACAGGCGGCGTCGGTGACACGACGACTCTTGTACTTGGACCACTGGTAGCATCTGTCGGAGTGCCTGTCGCGAAAATGAGCGGCCGCGGACTTGGTCATACCGGCGGGACGATTGACAAACTTGAAGCAGTAGAAGGCTTTCACGTAGAGATTGAAAACGACGAATTCATCCGTTTGGTGAATAAAAATAAATTAGCCGTCATCGGACAAAGCGGAAATCTAACGCCTGCGGATAAAAAACTTTATTCATTGCGAGATGTGACTGCAACGGTCAACTCCATCCCGCTGATCGCAAGCTCCATCATGAGCAAGAAAATCGCAGCGGGTGCAGATGCGATTGTGCTTGATGTCAAAACAGGTGCAGGAGCGTTCATGAAAACACTTCAGGACTCCGAAAACCTTGCAAAAGCGATGGTGAACATCGGGAATAACGTAGGAAGAAAAACAATGGCTGTCATCTCTGATATGAGCCAGCCGCTTGGATTTGCAATCGGGAACGCATTGGAAGTTAAAGAAGCGATCGACACCCTCAAAGGTGAAGGTCCGGATGACTTGACCGAATTATGTTTGACGCTCGGAAGTCACATGGTTTTCCTAGCCGAAAAAGCTTCATCATTAAAAGAAGCAAGGGAATTATTGAAAAAAGCAATCGAGGACGGCTCAGCCCTTGAAAGCTTTAAGGTTTTCCTTGAATCACAGGGAGGGGATGCTTCTGTAGTCGATGATCCATCCAGGCTGCCTCAAGCTCAATTCAAGGTTGAACTTCAAGCGAAGGAAGATGGCTTTGTATCAGAAATCATTGCAGATTCAGTGGGTACGGCAGCGATGTGGCTCGGAGCCGGAAGGGCGACCAAGGATTCAGTGATCGATCTGGCAGTGGGACTTGAGCTGCGCAAGAAAATCGGCGATGAAGTAAAAGCCGGTGAATCCCTCGTTACCATTTACAGCAACCAGGAAGATATTGAAGATGTAAAAAATAAACTGTATGAAAGCATCAAGGTCTCTTCTGAAAAAGTGGAAGCTCCGACATTAATTCACACGGAGATCACAGATTAATCATTAAAATTATAAGCCTTTGTGAAAGGATCATTCCTTTTACAGGGGCTTTTTTTGTTGTTCAGGGGGATTAAGGCTGATGGCGGGATAGAGACAGATTCAGGTTTGGGTAATTCCCTTATTTTTACAAGTGACGGAATTATTCGCAGAATTAAAAGATTAACGCGGAAAATTGAAAGATTGATGGGTAAAATTAAAAGATTATCGCCCTGAATTCGAAGATTAACCTGCCAAATCGAAAGATTCCTTCAATCCGCCTTAAAAAGGCCTCCCTAAATCAGCGCTCGAAACCTCAAACAACGATAAATCCAGCACCCAGTATGCTTTGATCATGCCTGACGTGCGGATTTCAATCAAAATCCATTAAAAATGAAGAAATCAACAGATCATTTCGATTCGACTTAAACCCTCTGCTTCAAAGAAAAGCTGACGGAGCTTTTTTTGTAAAATAGTAAAAGAGTTAATACTCCGTCTTTTATAATTTCTATTTTATTTGTATAAAAATGGTTCCGATGGAAAAAATGGTTCTATAAGTATTGATTAAATTGAGAGATTTAGATTGGAGGACAGTTAAATGAAACGTGTTAGTTGTATAATGGCAGCATTCATTCTAATAGCGTCACTATTCCCTTCACTTGGTTTTGCACAGGAAAATAAATCGGAACTCGCTCAGGCTGCGAAGTCTGCTGTTTTGATTGAACGGGACACAGGGGCTGTTCTATATGACAAAAACAGTCATGAAAGGCTGGCGCCTGCTTCGATGACGAAGATCATGACGATGCTTTTGATCATGGAAGCACTGGAAAAGGACCAGGTCAAATGGGATGACAAAGTCCGTACGAGTGAATACGCCGCTTCTATGGGCGGGTCTCAGATCTTCCTCGAGCCCGGGGAATCGATGACGGTCAAAGAGATGCTGACGGGTATTGCGATCGGGTCGGCAAACGATGCGTCTGTAGCGATGGCCGAGCATATTGCGGGCAGCGAAGAGGCATTCGTGGAGAAGATGAATAAAAAGGCAACAGAGATCGGGTTGAAGGATACACAATTCCAGAATCCGACCGGTCTTCCTGCAAAGGATCATTATAGTTCTGCACATGATATGAGCATGATGGCTAAAGAATTGCTTAAATATAATGAGATCACAAAGTTTACCGGCACTTACGAGTCCTACCTCAGGGAAAACACTGAAAATAAATTCTGGCTCGTCAATACGAATAAACTGGTCCGTTTTTATGACGGAGTGGACGGGTTGAAAACAGGTTTCACAAATGAAGCGAAATACTGCCTGACTGCGACGGCGAAAAAAGGGAATATGAGGGTCATTGCAGTCGTATTCGGTGCCTCCACTCCCAAAGAGAGAAACAGTGAAGTGACAAAGATGCTTGACTATGCTTTCAATCAATATCAGACCAAACCGATGTTCAAGAAAGGCGAACAGCTTTCACAGGTGAAAGTATCCAAAGGGCAGGAGAGCAAGGTGCAGGCGGTGACCGACGAACCGATCTCCATCCTTGCCAAAAAAGGCGAAAAACTTGATAAGGTCGAACAAAAAGTGACACTGTCCAAAGACTTAAAAGCCCCTGTTAAAAAAGGGGATAAGGTGGGGACACTTGTGATTAAGAATAAAGGGAAGAAAGTCCTCGAAAGCGAGCTTGTGGCCAAACAGGATGTAAATGAAGCAAGCTGGTGGCAGTTATTCAAGCGTTCCTTCGGGATGTTTACGAAAGTTGGTAACTGACGCGAAAAAAAGCACTTATCCTGGCGAATTTCTTCTAGTTTTGTCACAGAGAAGGATATCTGCAGCATAATAGCGAAATGACTCACTATACGACAGAGAAGGAGGCTTTCTGATAGTGAGTCTTGCTATTAACCTGGAAGTGAAAAAAGATGTGTTGTGTATACGTCTTAGTGGAGAACTGGATCATCATACGGCAGAAGAATTAAGGGAACAATCTTCAAGGATTATCGAAAGTGAAAATATCAAACATATCATTTTGAATTTGGAAGAACTCGGCTTCATGGACAGCTCGGGGCTGGGTGTCATATTAGGGCGCTACAAACAAATAAAACAAAAGCATGGAGAAATGGTGGTTTGCGCGATTTCCCCTGCAGTCAACCGATTATTTGAAATGTCCGGATTGTTTAAGATCATCCGTCTTGAACCTTCCGAAGAAAATGCATTACAAAGATTGGGGGTCGCCTGAATATGAGAAACGAAATGAACATTCAATTCAGTGCCCTGAGTCAAAATGAATCGTTTGCACGGGTGACTGTCGCATCTTTTATCGCGCAGCTGGATCCGACTATGGATGAATTGACTGAAATCAAGACAGTGGTCTCTGAAGCAGTCACGAATGCCATCATCCACGGGTATGAAAACAATCCAAGCGGGACCGTCTATATCTCGGTCATTATGGAAGAAGATGGATTCATCGATATGACAATCCGGGATGAGGGAGTCGGCATTGGAGATGTGGAAGAGGCAAGACAGCCTTTATATACGTCCAAACCTGAACTCGAACGCTCGGGAATGGGCTTTACCATTATGGAAAATTTCATGGACGAGGTAGAAGTGTCATCACAACCGGGTACAGGCACCACTGTTAGATTGAAAAAGCACTTGACCAATAGTAAAGCGCTATGCAATTAAGGAGTCGTGCCTATGGATGTCGAAGTGAAAAATGAAAAATCCCAGCCTTTTTTGAAGGATCATGAAGTGAAGGAACTCATCAAGCAGAGCCAGGCGGGTGATCAGACTGCACGGGATACCATTGTGCAGAAAAACATGAGACTCGTATGGTCAGTGGTGCAGCGTTTCCTGAACCGGGGATATGAACCGGATGATCTGTTCCAAATCGGCTGTATCGGGCTGCTGAAATCAGTGGATAAGTTTGACTTAAGCTATGATGTGAAATTTTCGACGTATGCCGTTCCGATGATCATCGGCGAGATCCAGCGCTTCATCAGGGATGACGGTACCGTGAAAGTAAGCCGTTCCTTGAAGGAAATGGGAAATAAAATCCGTAAGGCAAAGGATGAACTCTCCAAGAAGTTCGGGAGGGTGCCGACTGTAAGTGAACTCGCAGAGCATCTGGAATATTCGGTCGAGGAAGTGATCATGGCCCAGGAAGCAAGCAGGGCCCCTTCATCGATTCATGAAACGGTTTATGAAAATGACGGGGATCCCATCACCCTGCTCGACCAGATTGCAGACAATGCGGATCATAAGTGGTTTGATAAGATCGCACTTAAGGAAGCGATAAGGGAATTGGATGACAGGGAGCGGTTGATCGTATATTTGAGGTACTACAAAGACCAGACCCAGTCTGAGGTTGCCGAGCGGCTTGGTATATCGCAGGTGCAGGTATCCAGGCTTGAAAAGAAAATTCTGCAGACCATGAAGGAACATATGTACACAGAATGAAATGAGCTAGGACAAAAGTGATTTCGTCTAAGTAAAACCCGAACTAATTTGCATGAGAAAAGGCAAATTAGTTCGGGTTTTTAATTTCTTCATTAGGGTTTAGCTCATTCAGCGGTTGATTGGAGTGCAAGACGAAGACTCCTACAAGAAAAGCGGAAGGGCTTTGTTCAGAGGCGTGTGGCATAAGACGAATCGGCCACGAAGGCGTTCTTTGCCTTCTTGGTCGGTTTGGCTTATGACATGTGCCTCTAAGCCCTGTAGCTGGACAGTTTCCTCTCGAAGTTTGAGGAGGCTACCCGCGGAAAGCGAAGTCTTGCACGGAAATCATGAGCGTTGTTTAGAGTACACTCTATAACGTTCGTCTTTAGACATGGGATTTTGAATTTTGTTCCAGCCTCTTTGTTGCTTTATCCATACTTATCGGGGTTCTTCGCCCTTACATAAATTATTTCCGTTTAACCATACTATTGGTACGAGGGGAAAATCATGTTTTCAGGAAGTGAACAGCATGGAAGGAATTGTGTACATTCGGCTGAGGCATCGTGTTCAAGTAAAGTCAGAAAGTCTAGTCAATCTCGGTCAATTGGCGCAGATCATCGCTCCTGATGGGCTGCTTGAGGACCTGAAACGTATAAATATCCACCAGGTGGCTCCTTCTGACCGGAATATCATTGTCATCGATATCATGACTGTGATCAGCAGGGTCTCTATGCATCATCCCGGGTTGGAATTCCAGACGATCGGACCTGCACAGAGCATAATAGAAGTCATTTATGAAAAGAAGAAGGTCTCCCTTCCGTTATTCGCAGGCGTATGGCTTCTGTTGTTCATAGGTGCAGCAATGGCCATCATGAATTTTCATGAAGATGTGAGTATGAGGGAAGTCCATCAGACACTGTACCATTTCATTACAGGTGAAGTGGACCCGCATCCGCTCATGTTCCAGATTCCATATTCATTTGGATTGGGTCTCGGTATGATTCTATTCTTTAATCATATTTTCCGTAAGAGGCTGAATGAAGAACCGAGCCCGCTGGAAATAGAAATGTTTAATTACCAGCAGGATCTCGATCAATACGTAATCATGAATGAAAACAAAGAAAGTATGAAGAGATTAGATGACGATTAGTGTGATCCTGACCCTGTTTATTGGTTTTGCTGGTGGTTTGGCAGTGGGTTCCGGCTTTGTGGCCTTCTTGACGGTGCTTGGGATCATTCCGAGACTGACGCAACTGACAAAAACGATGAAGATGATCCACTATTACGAGATTGCAGTCATAACAGGGGCCCTGGCAGGAGGGTTCATCAGCCTTAATAATTACACGATGCATCTGAATCCCTTGATTCTGATCCCAATCGGACTTGCGAGCGGGGTATTTATCGGTCTTCTGGCAGCTGCCTTGACAGAAGTCCTGAATGTATTTCCCATCCTTGCCAAGAGGATCGGGATAGAAGGGCAGATTGTAGTATTGATCATGGCGATTGTCTTTGGAAAGATATTCGGTTCCCTTTTCCATTGGCTCTATTTGGTTTATCAGTGACCAATCAATCAGAATAAACGAGAGTGCAGACAGGGGTTTTTTTATGAGTGAAAAAAGATACGTGATTCTTATAACAGATGGGGATGAATATGCAAAAAGAGCAATTGAAAGGGTGGCAAAGGACTATGGCGGCCGCTGCATTTCCAGCTCGAAGGGGAATCCTACCGTCCTGCCCGGCCCTGAAATTGTGAAGCTCATAAAAAAAGCGAAGAATGACCCTGTCTTTGTCATGTTCGATGACAGCGGCTTCATCGGTGAAGGAGCCGGTGAGACAGCGTTGAAGTACGTGGCCAATCACTCTGATATAGAAGTGCTGGGAATTATAGCCGTTGCGAGCAAAACGCGACAGGCTGAATGGACCAGGGTGGACGTGTGCATTGATAAATTTGGTGAACTGACCCCATATGGAGTCGATAAATTCGGGGTCCCTGAACTTGAAATGGGAAGGATGAACGGCGACACCGTTTACTGCCTGGATGAATTAGACGTACCCGTCATTGTCGGAATCGGCGATATAGGGAAAATGGCGAAGAGAGACGATTACTCACAAGGAGCTCCCATAACGAAAAAAGCAGTGGAAATCATCTTTGAAAGGAGCGGTTATCATGGGTGAAATAAGAAAAACGCCAATTCCAAAGGACGTTGCTGTTTTGGAAGAATACATGCAGAAGCATGTCGGGTTGAATAAAAGCTTCGACCTTGGCGTCAGAAAGTTAAAGATACTGAAGAAGGATGTTCAGATATACTATATCAACGGATTGACCGACGCAGGCTATATCATTGAAATAGTAGAAGAACTCGTCGGTATCAATGATCATGAGCGTCAAACAACCCGGTTATTTGAGATTGTACATAACCGGCTTGTCCATCAGTCTGTGGAACCGGTGAAAACGATCGAGGAAGCAGTCGATGAAGTCTTATCGGGACTAATCGCGGTAGTGGTGGAAGGATACTCGGAAGCATTGATTGTCGATGTGAGGAGTTATCCGGGCAGACAGCCGATGGAACCGGATACTGAAAAGGTTGTACGCGGTTCCCGTGACGGATATGTGGAAAATATCATCATCAACACTGCGTTGACCAGGAGGAGAATAAGGGATCCGAGATTAAGATTTGAAATCTTCAGGATCGGGGAAAGGTCGAAAACGGATATATCGATAGCTTATATTGATGACGTGGCCAATCCCAGTTTGATCGAAGTAATCAAAACGGAATTGAAAAACATCAAGATCGATGGTCTGACGATGGCTGATAAAACGATAGAAGAATTCCTCGTGAAACAGGGGTATAATCCTTATCCGCTTGTACGCTACACGGAAAGGGCGGACGTAGCGGCCACTCATCTATTGGAAGGGCATGTCCTGATATTTGTCGATACTTCCCCAAGTGTCATCATCACTCCGACGACGTATTTCCATCATCTTCAACACGCGGAGGAATACAGGCAATCCCCTGCTGTTGGTACATTTGTCAGATGGACGCGGTTCTTGGGCCTGCTGGCTTCATTGTTCCTTCTGCCTCTATGGTATTTGTTTGTGCTTGACCCGACCCTACTGCCGAATGGGCTTGAATATGTCGGTCCCAATGAACAGACGAATATCCCGATCATCGCTCAATTATTCATCGCAGATCTTGGGGTGGAAATGTTCAGGATAGCAGCCATACACACTCCGACTCCGTTATCTACCGCAATGGGTTTGATCGCGGCGGTGCTCATCGGGCAGATTGCCATAGATGTCGGCTTGTTTCAGCCTGAAGTCATCCTTTATGTAGCAGTGGCTTCAATCGGGACTTTTGCTACACCAAGTTATGAACTGAGTGTTGCCAATAAAATTGCAAGATTATTCCTCCTGGTGGCAGTGGCATTCTTCCATATTCCGGGCCTTGTCATCGGCTGCACCCTTTACGTTCTGTTTGTCGCAAATATTAAATCGCTCAACACTCCTTATTTGTGGCCGCTGCTTCCTTTCCATCCTAAAGCGTTCATGCAGATCCTTATCAGGAGGTCAGTGCCGGGTGCGAAAATCCGTCCAAGCATCGTCCAGCCGCGCAATAAATACAAACAGCCGGCCAAATCGTAAGAATATTGCAACACCTCTTGATCTGTGTTAAATTACTTTTAATCAATAAAGGATCAAAGAGGGGAATGAGTCGTTTCATGCATCTTCATGGATCAGCAGAAATCAGTCATAATGGACATTTAAAGATAGGCGGGGTAAGTACGATCGATCTTGCGAAACAGTACGGTACCCCCCTGTATGTCTATGATACAGCCTTAATAAAAGAAAGAGCGAGAGGATTTAGAAAGACATTCAAGGAACTTGGTGTTAAAGCCGAAGTGGCATACGCAAGTAAAGCTTTTTCATGCATGGCAATTTTCCAGTTGATGAATGAAGAAGGACTATCCCTGGATGTGGTATCGGGCGGAGAACTTTATACGGCTCTAAAAGCAGATTTTCCTCCAGAACGGATCCATTTTAACGGAAACAATAAATCACGGGGTGAACTTGTGCTGGCTGTTAAAGAAAAGATCGGCTGCATTGTGGTGGATAATTTTTACGAACTTCAGCTCCTTTCAGAAATCACGAGTGAAATGAAGAGTAAGACAAAGGTGCTGCTAAGGGTGACCCCGGGTATCGAAGCACATACGCACGACTATATCCTGACTGGTCAGGAAGATTCGAAATTCGGCTTCGATCTGCAGAACGGACAGGCGGAAAAAGCCATGAAGCTATCGCTTGAATCAGAATACATAGAGCTGCTGGGGCTTCATTGCCACATCGGATCACAGATCTTTGAGACCACCGGTTTCATTCTTGCGGCAAGGAAAATGATCGAAAAAGCTGCTGAATGGAACTCCGTTTACGGCTTCGTCCCTGAAGTCATTAACCTGGGAGGGGGCTTCGGCATCCGATACACTCAGGAAGATGATCCCATTGCACCGTCGCAATATGTTAAAGAAATGATCCTTGCAGTTAAAGAGGAAGTTTCCAGGACCGGGATGAGCATGCCCGAAATCTGGATTGAACCAGGACGGTCGCTGGTCGGTGATGCAGGTATAAGCTTATATACAATCGGATCGAGCAAAGAGGTGCCGGGCGTACGTAAGTACCTCGCCATCGACGGAGGGATGAGTGATAACATCCGTCCGGCTTTGTACAGGGCCAAATACGAGGCGCTCATAGCCAATAAGGCGGATGCCGAACCGGAGGATACCGTTTCGATAGCAGGGAAATGCTGTGAATCGGGTGATATGCTCATTTGGGATCTTCCCCTCCCCGATGCAGAAGCAGGGGATCTGTTGGCCGTCTTCTGCACAGGAGCCTATGGCTACTCAATGGCAAACAACTATAACCGCCTTCCGCGTCCCCCTGTCGTATTCGTTGAAAACGGAAAATCAAAACTGGTCATCCGCCGGGAAACCTATCGGGATCTCATTAAACTGGATGAATCCCTGACTTAAAAGAAAAAGCAGTTTGAAAGTTCTTGGGGACTTTCAAACTGCTTTTATCCTTTAAATATGGTTTAATATATGTACAATGAACAAAGACCCAACTGAACATATTATAGTGAAGGTGAAGAATACCATGAAGCTGAAAAACGGAATGTTGTTCCTGATATTATTGTTTCTCGGACTCTCAGGCGGGCTGCTCTACTGGTTCGTATTGAATTGAAATGAGATAAAAGCAGGTTGAATTACCGATTTAATTTTAGTAAGATATATACATTCATCTTATTGACGTGATTCTATTCTTGAACGGAAATCAATTTTCATTGATTTAAAAATTATTGTTTTTGTCTATAATGAATAGAAAAGCCATTATAGAGACAAAACGTAACGAGGGGTAATTATGTTAATTCGGTATAAAAAGGCATTCGAAAAGATTGCAATGGGTCTATTATCTTTCATGCCAAACGAAAAAGATTTGAAGAAGCTTCAACAAACCATGAAACAATATGAAACAGAAGACAATTGGCAGCTTTTCTTATGGAAAGAAGAAGATATTGTCGGATTAATCGGAGTGTATAAAACAGACAGCACGCTGGAAGTCCAGCATATATCTGTCAACCCTTCACACCGTCATGAGGGGATCGGAAAAGCAATGGTAAAGCAGTTGAAGGAAATGTATGCGGAGTCGATTGTAAAACCAAGTTCAGAGACGGCCTCTTTTTTCGAAAGATGTGACGAAGAGAATATCGTTTAATAATAGCAAAGAGACTAACCGGGAGCCTGCTTCTAAGTTAGTCTCTTTTTCTTGAGTGCGTTCAGTCTATCAGTGATGACAGGGGTACGGTCCCTCATGGAATGCCGGTGGATCAGTTCCTTATTCGACAGGTCACTCGGCATGCACCATGTAAATCCTTCCTTCCTGCAAAGCTCTTCGGCTTCTTTCAAAAGATCCGTATCTTTAATTGGAAGGTCGATGCTCTTATATGGCAATCCTCCGTTTATATCATGCAGCGTTTTTTCAATGATGTGCAATAACGCGGTGGACTCCAATCCAAGCTTTTCGAGCTCTTCATTTTTAGCGCTCAAATTTCTCAAAGCTTTTGAAAGCATTCTTCCCGCACCCTGAACATTGTTCCTTCTGTAATGATAGAGCCCGACGGCGAGCTGGATCAGTCCCACCCAATGAGAAGAACGGTTTGCAGGGTCAACCTCTTTCCAATACTCCTCCAATACCTCATGACACTCGAAATAATCCCGGTTTCCATGGAAATAAACAAGATATTGAAGATATGCTTGAGGATAAGTCATCATATCCCTCCTTTTCGACTAGTTTATCATATATTCTATACTCTTTTAAAAATCCCTGATATTGCATATTAACAATCTTTTACCTGTTCTAGCAGTTGATTGGAGTGCAAGACGAAGACTCCTGCGGGAAAAGTGGCCGATGTGAAACCCCCCGGAGGCGAAGCCGAGGAGGCTCACGGGTCACCCGCGGAAAGCGAATTCTTGCACGGAAATCAACTGCGGTTTAAAGGCTGAATTCAATGTACAAAGGCGCTAAGGACGATTCAAAAAATTACTATTGGAGAATAGAGCCTAATCTACTATACTTATAGAAGTAGCTAAACAGGAATGAATAGAAACTGGTGATAAAGTGGAATACAATGTCAAGATCGATGCGTTCGAAGGCCCACTCGATCTTCTTTTGCATCTTATCAATTCTTTAGAAGTCGATATATATGATATACCGATGGCTCAGATCACGGAGCAGTATTTATTATATGTACATACGATGAAAAACCTTCAGCTTGATGTGGCGAGTGAATATCTGGTCATGGCCGCGACCCTTCTTGCCATCAAGAGCAAGATGCTGCTGCCAAAGCATGAGGATGGACTTGAAGACGAAGATATAGAGTTCGAAGAGGAAGACCCGCGTGATGAATTAGTGGAAAGATTAATTGAATACAGGAAGTTCAAGGAAGCTGCCATCGAACTTAAGAGCCGCGAAGAAGAAAGGGGCCAGGTATTTACCAAACCTCCGAGCGACCTGACGGAATATGCAGAGGAATCTGAATCAAAGGATACTGAAATTCAAGTTTCATTATATGACATGCTTGGTGCTTTTCATAAATTGCTGAGACGGAAGAAAATCCAAAGGCCCACTCAGACAAGAATAACAAGACAGGAAATCTCAATTGAGAAGCGTATGGATGAAATCATGAGCAGTTTAAAGAAAGTGAAAAAGAGGACAACGTTCACTTCACTTTTTCCTTCCGATGACAAAGAGCATCTGGTCGTGACATTCCTTGCTGTATTGGAATTGATGAAGAGAAAGCAGATCGTCGTTGATCAGGAAACGAATTTTAAGGAAATATTTGTAGAGCCATGTGAGGAGGCTGGACTTGTTGGACAACAATAAATGGAAAGGAATTCTGGAGAGTCTCCTTTTTGCAGCGGGCGATGAAGGGCTATCCTTGAAGCAAGTCTGTTCGGTCCTTGAACTGAACGAAGAGGAAGTGTATGAAACGCTTCAGGAACTAAAGAAAGACTATGAAGAGAATGAAGACCGGGGAATTTATATGACAGAGCTCGCAGGGACATTCCAGCTTGTGACAAAGAAGTGCAATGCCGATTATCTCAAAAGACTGGTGGAATCCCCGAACGTCAGTTCACTATCACAGGCTGCTCTTGAGACTCTGGCCATCATTGCTTATAAGCAGCCGATTACAAGAGTTGAAATTGAACAGATCAGAGGAGTCAAAACAGAACGGCCGATCCATACCCTTACTTCTAAAGGTCTCGTAAAGGAAGTGGGGAGAGCGGAAGGGACAGGGCGTGCATATTTGTTTGGCACCACTAAGGAATTCCTTGATTATTTCGGTTTGAATAATCTCGATGAACTCCCTCCTCTTCCGGAAAACATAGAAGAGGACTTTGCAGAAGATGAGGCAGATCTGTTTTTCGAAAAGTTCCAGGAAACAATATCAAATGAATGATATAGAAAGAAGTTTAACACGGTGATAGCCATTCGCCGTGTTTTTTTATTGCTCTCAAAGTCTTGAAAGTTCAGGTTTCATTCATAATGCACCTTGTCCTGCATAAACTTGTACAAACACTTCAAGTAAGTTAAAGGGGTAGATGATTGTGGGCATGAAGAAAACGAAATTTTACATATATTATATGCTTGTATTTACTTTATTGTTTGTCATGGTTTCGAAGGAAGTCCAGGCTGCTCCTTCCGTAAGTGCTCACAGGGCAATCCTGATGGACGGTGAAACGGGAAGGATATTGTATGAAAAAGATGCCCACAGCAGGAGCAGGATTGCCAGCATCACCAAAATCATGACGGCGGTACTGGCGGTCGAGTCCGGCCGGATGGATGAAGAAGTAACGGTGTCTGAGAACGCTTCAGGGACGGAAGGCTCATCGCTTTATTTGAAAGCGGGGGAAAAGATAAAACTTGAAGATCTGGTATACGGATTGATGCTCAGGTCCGGCAATGACTCTGCAGTCGCCATCGCTGAGTTCGTTGGGGGGAGTCTCGAGGGGTTTGTGCATTTAATGAATCAAAAGGCGGCTGAAATCGGGATGAAGGATTCGCACTTTTCAAATCCGCATGGACTTGATGATCATGAAGATCACTACTCGACTGCTTACGACATGGCTCTGTTGACAAAGTATGCAATGGAAAATGATTTATATAAAAAAATTGCGGGGACGAAAGTTCATACCGCACCAAATCCTGAAGAAAAATGGGACCGGAAATGGAAAAATAAAAATCGGCTGGTGACAGAACTTTATAAATACAGTACCGGGGGGAAGACGGGATATACAAAACTGGCAAAAAGGACCCTTGTCTCGACCGCCTCCAAAGATGGTGAAAATTTAATCGCCGTTACGCTCAATGCTCCTGATGACTGGAACGATCATATCGGAATGTTTGAATACGGATTTGAACAGTTCGACTACAAAATTGTCCTTGAAAAAGGGGACATCGCAAAACTTGATGATGACTTTTATAAGGGAAAGGTGTTTGTAAAACGTGATGTGATCCTTTCACTGCAAAGCGGAGAGGAAGATTCGGTCAGGATCGAATATAAAATGCTGAAACCAAAAAAGGAGTGGAAGGAATACAGAAATGTTCCGGAAGTAGTGGGCAGAGCGGTCATTTATTTGGGGAATGAAGAAGCGGAAGCCCTGCCGGTATACTTCAAAAAGGAAAAGGAGCCAGTGAAAGAGAAGAGCTGGTGGAACTTTTGGGCATATTCGATAGAAACCTTCCTGGGAGTAAATCAAAATGGTTAATCTGATCTGGGTTGGGATGACCATAATCGGACTGGTGTTTGCGATCATTAATGGAAGAATGGAAGAGATTAATGAAGCAATTTTCAATTCTGCCAATGAAGCGGTGACCCTTTGTATCGGATTAATCAGCGTACTGGTATTCTGGCTGGGGATCATGAGGATCGCGCAGGAAGCCGGGCTGCTTGATAAACTGGCAAGACTGTTCAGACCCTTTGTAAAACGACTTTTCCCCGAGGTTCCTGATAATCATCCTGCAATGGGATATATCCTGTCGAATATGATTGCGAATATGTTCGGTCTCGGCAACGCTGCCACCCCGCTTGGTATAAAGGCCATGGAGCAGCTGAAAAAGCTGAACGGCGGAAGCGATTCTGCAAGCAGGTCGATGATCACATTCCTGGCGATCAATACTTCCAGTTTGACGATCATCCCGACGACCGTCATCGCAATCCGGATGAAATATGATTCCGCTTCACCCACCGAAATCGTCGGACCGACATTGATCGCCACCATGATATCGACGATTGGGGCAATATTGATAGACCGATATTTTCATTACAGACGCACTCGTCGAGAGGTGAAATAGATGCAATGGATATCGACAATTTCGCTGTGGCTCATACCAGTCATGATTGGATTTATATTAATCTATGGAACTCTGAAGAAGGTCGCCACCTACGAAGTCTTTGTAGAGGGCGGCAAAGAAGGGGTTAAAATCGCCATCTCCATCATTCCTTTTTTAATTGGAATGCTTGTTGCCATCACGGTATTCAGGGAATCGGGAGCACTGGAGTTCTTTGTAGGGCTCATCCGGCCTGCGCTGCTTGCTTTAGGGATCCCGCCTGAAATTGTCCCTCTTGCCATCATCAGGCCGATCTCCGGAACCGCGGCACTGGGGATGATGAGTGATATCGTTGCAGCCTACGGACCGGATTCCTTCATCGGTAGGCTTGCATCCACACTGCAGGGAAGCACCGACACGACACTCTATGTCCTGACCGTATACTTCGGGGCTGTCGGCATCAGAAAAATGGGCGATGCCCTCAAAGTGGGACTCCTCGCAGACCTCGTCGGCATAGCAGCAGCCATCTTCATCGTCACCATCATGTTCGCATGACTTATTGGAGGATTGCTGCAGCTTGTTAGCTAACTTTTATGATTATGATACAATCAAAAGCGGTATTTGAGCTTTATTTATAATTGACAAGACAAACAGGCTGTGAAAGTGATTTAATCCCGAACTAATTTGCGTGCAATAAGGCAAATTAGTTCGGGATTTTAATTTGTATAGTGATCATTGAGATTAGCTCTTTCCAGCGGTTGATTGGAGTGCAAGACGAAGACTCCTGCGGGAAGAGTAGCTTATGTGAGACTTGTCCAGCTGCGGGGCTTAGAGGCACATGTCATAAGTCAAATCGGCCAAGAAGGCAAAGAACGCCTTCGTGGCCGATTCGCCTTATGCCACCCGCCTCTGAGCAAAGCCCCTCCGCTTTTCTCACCCGCAGGAACACAGTGAGGAGGAGGCTCACGGGCTACCCGCGGAATGCGAAGTCTTGCACGGAAATCATTAGCGGTGTTTAGAGCCCGCACTAGGTTTTTCGGCTTTTGAAAGTAGTTTTAAATTTTCGCGAAGCTCATTTAGCCTTTCTATTTTGTCCCGATTATGTAATAATTCATGAAGACAACCGTATTTGAAAAACATGATGAGGTGAAATACCGTGGAACGTTTACAAAAAGTGATTGCACACAGCGGCGTTGCATCACGACGCAAAGCTGAACAATTAATCATAGAAGGCAAAGTGAAAGTGAATGGCGCAGTCGTCAAGGAGCTCGGAACAAAAGTGTCCGCCTCCGATAAAGTCGAAGTGTCCGGCGTCCAGATCGAAAGAGAAAACAAGGTATATTACATGCTGTATAAGCCGCGAGGAGTCATTTCTGCAGTGGCGGATGACAAAGGCCGTCAAGTGGTGACGGATTTCTTCCCGGAAATAGAGGAAAGAATCTATCCCCTCGGCCGTCTTGATTACGATACATCAGGTCTGCTGCTCCTCACAAATGATGGAGAGTTTGCCAATCTGCTCATGCACCCCAGCAATCAGATAGAAAAGACCTACGTAGCCCGCTTGAAAGGCGTCCCTCCCAAGTTCAAAATCAGGGAGCTGGAAAAAGGCATCAAACTGGAAGACGGCATGACTGCACCAGCAAAGGTGAAAGTGCTCAGCATCGATAAAAAACAGGACAAGTCAATAGCCGAAATCACCATACATGAAGGAAGGAACCGCCAAGTCCGCAGAATGTTCGAAGCGATCGGTTTCCCTGTCCAAAAGCTGAAAAGGGAAAGATTTGCTTTTCTTAGCCTTCATGGTTTGAATGCAGGGGAAGGAAGAGAATTGACGCCTCATGAAGTCAAACAGCTGAGAACGCTGGCAGAAACCGGAAGCATCCGGTAAGGACGTGAAAGTGTCACATATCATTCATATATTGAAGCTTCTGAAATAATGATAAATGTTATAATGAGAAGGGAATTTTCCTTGATGTCCAAGGTGAATTCCCTACATAACGATAACGGAGCAATTTGTAGGGACTGATCTAATAATCAGGCCCTTTCCTGTTGTTAAGAGTATCATATCCAAATGTGAGAACGATTACATTGGTGGAGGGATTACAAAGTGAATAAAAAAAAACGCAGACTGCTCATACGCACTATCATCCTCATAGTGCTCGCCGCTGCAGTCGCCTATACGCTGTACGCTAATTTTACGAAGGACGAAAGAGGGCAGATCCAGGCAGGGGATCAAGCGCCTGATTTTGTACTCACAGATATGGATGGCGAAAAGCATAAGCTGTCCGATTATAAAGGACAGGGCGTATTCCTGAATTTCTGGGGAACATGGTGTAAACCCTGCGAAAAAGAAATGCCGTATATGAATAATCAATACAAAGAATTCAAAGACAAAGGCGTACAGGTTCTCGCAGTGAATGTAAGCGAATCTAAATTTCTGGTCAACCGCTTCATCTCGAAACACGGACTAGAATTTCCTGTAGTCATCGACAAGAATGGTGATGTACTGAATGCGTATGGAGTGGATCCGCTCCCTACAACATTCCTCATCAACCCCGATGGGAAAGTGGAGAGAGTCCTAACAGGCACCATGACAGAAGAAGACGTCAAAAAGTATATGGAAAGCATCCAACCATAGTGTCAACAGAGTTCGAACTTAACGTAAGGAGTTTTATTTTATGAAAGAAATAAAATGTGAATGCGGACACGTCAATCCTGTAGGCACTATTCTCTGTGAATCCTGCGGACGTGCGCTTACATCAGAAGCCAAAAAAGAGAAGCTTCATGACATGCGTTATGAAGGCAGTGCAAGAAGGTCCCAGACGTATAATAAATCGATTGTCGATAAAGTGTGGAACTTCTTTTCTTCCGTGAAGGTCGGGGTCTGGCTGATTATCATCACCTTGATTGCTTCAGCCGTCGGAACGATTTTCCCGCAGGAGCAGTACATTCCATCGGTTCTTCCGCCGGATCAATTTTATGAAGAAGTATATGGATTTGCAGGGGAACTTTATTACACCCTTGGTTTCCACGATCTCTACGGATCCTGGTGGTATCTCCTGCTGATTGCTTCAATAGGAGTATCATTGGTCATCTGCAGTCTTGACCGGGTCATACCCCTTCACAGGGCGCTAAAGACCCAGCGTGTTTCACGCCATGAAAGCTTTTTGAAGCGCCAGCGTGTATATGGATTGACAAAACCGGCAAATCTGGATGGTAACCTTGAGAAAATAAAGAAAAAACTCGCCGAAAAGAAATTCAAAATCCGTGAAGAGGATGGAAACATCCTGGCAGAGAAGAATCGTTTTTCAAGATGGGGTCCCTATGTCAATCATATTGGTCTGATCATCTTCCTCATCGGCGGGATGCTCCGGTTTGTCCCGGGGATGTATATAGACGAAACAGTATGGATACGTGAAGGTGAAAAGAAAGCGGTCCCGGGTACTCATGATGAGTACTATCTCGAAAATAAAGAATTCACTCTTGAAAACTATGACGACAAGGATAAGGAAGTCTTTCAGCAAACGATTCAAAATACCGGAACGATTGCGAAAAATTATCAATCCGATGTTGTCCTGTACAAAGAATCCGAAGACGCCCTTCCTGGTGAAGAGGCAGAGTTGAAGAAAGAAAAAGAAGACTCGATCAAAGTAAACCACCCATTGAAATTCGAGAATTTTGCAGTTTATCAGACCAGCTATAAACTGGATGAATTCAAGTCTATGTCATTTACTTTTGATAACAAAGAAAGCGGAAAGACTTTCGGTGAATTCACCGTCGATCTCTTTGACCCGAAGGACAAATATGAATTCGGGGACGGATACAGTATTGAGCTGATGGGCTACTACCCTAATTTCACAGGGTTTAATGAAAATGGGGAACCTGTTTCCGACAAACCTGTTCCTGACAATCCTGCATTCTTATTTAAAATGTTCTCTCCTGATAAACCAGAAGGAGAAATCAGCTTCGTTGGAATCAGAAAAAACCTTGAACCTCTCGGCGAAAATGCATTTAAAGTCTCGTTTGCAGGTGTGGAAACCCGTGATGTTTCGGCACTGACCGTCCATAAAGATCTGACATTATGGATTCTTGCGCTGGGTGGAGCTATATTTATGATAGGAGTCATTCAAGGCGCTTACTGGCATCACCGCAGATTCTGGTTCAGGAGAACAGGGGATGGTAGTTTAATAGTTGCCGGCCATACAAATAAAGGCTGGTTCGGTTTGAAAAATGAATTGAAAACAATCCTTGAAGGAACCGATATAGATATGCCTGAAGACCAGCAAGAAAAGAAAGAAAAGGACAAGGAAGAGTAAGGAGGAACAAGGATGACAGCGACCTCAATGGCTGAATGGAGCAGTAATCTGCTCTATATCGCCTTTATTATGTATTTAGTAGCGACTTTATTTCTTGGCGGCAGCATCCGTCAGAAAAATACGGAAGAAACAAACCAGAGTAAATGGGGGCTCATCGGAATCGTCATCACCATTATCGGTTTTGCTTCCCAGCTCGGCTTTTTCTTCCTGAGATGGGCTGTAGCCGGGCACGCCCCGGTAAGTAACCTGTTTGAATATACGACCTTTTTCGGAATGACCCTGGTAGGGGCGTTCATCATCATTTATTTCATTTATAAGAAGACGATTCTCGGGGTAGTTGCCTTGCCGATTGCATTGTTGATCATCGCATATGCCAGCATGTTCCCTAAAGATATCAGTCCGTTGATTCCTGCACTTCAAAGTGACTGGCTGAAGATCCATGTCACCACTGTTGCCGCAGGGGAAGCGATTCTCTCAATCAGTTTCGTCGCAGGATTGCTTTACTTGCTCAAATCAGTAGACCATACAAAAAAGAACAGGCAGTCATTCTGGCTTGAGGCAGTCATGTACGGAATCATAGTAGTCTTTGGATTCATCGTGGCCTCGACAGGATTCACCTTATCAAATTATGAAGCCACTTTCAATTATGTGAACCAGCAGGATCAGGAAGCGGTCTCAAAGTATACACTGCCTGCAATCGTAGGTCCGCATGAAGGTGAACTGGTCACTAAAGGGGCGATGGAACCATTGGCGGAAATGCCTGGGGTGATCAATGCCAAGAAACTGAACACGGTGATCTGGTCATTCCTCACAGGAACCATCATTTATCTGATATTGCGCCTGATTTTCAGGAAGAAGATCGCAGCCAAGCTTCAGCCGGCTGTCAGGAATATTAATCTGGACCTTATGGACGAAATCGGTTATCGCTCCGTCCTGATCGGGTTTCCGGTATTTACACTGGGCGGGTTGATCTTTGCGATGATATGGGCTCAAATTGCCTGGACAAGGTTCTGGGGCTGGGACCCGAAAGAGGTTTGGGCGCTTATCACATTCTTGTTCTATGCCGCGTTCATGCATCTCCGCCTTTCTAAGGGTTGGCATGGAGAAAAGTCCGCGTGGCTCGCTGTTGTTGGTTTCGCGATCATCATGTTTAACCTGGTCGCTGTAAACCTAATCATCGCCGGACTGCATTCATACGCATAATAAGAGAGTGTAAACGGGAGGCTGACGAAACGGGAATTAAATTCTCTTTGAGTCAGCTTCTTTTTTGAATTACAATAAGGATAATAGTGAAGCAAATTAAAAAGGGGGATATACCTGTGGAAGAAAGCATTCGGATATTGATAGTGGACGATGAAGATCGCATCAGGCGCTTACTTAAGATGTACTTAGAACGTGAAAATTATCTCATTGATGAGGCGGAAAATGGGGAAGAAGCGTTACATAAAGCCCTTGAAAATGACTATGACTGCATATTGCTTGATATCATGATGCCAGGCATGGACGGAGTCGAAGTCTGCAAGCATCTTCGCGAAACAAAATCGACACCTGTGATCATGCTTACAGCGAAGGGTGAAGAAGTGAACAGGGTGCAGGGGTTTGAAGTGGGGACGGATGATTATATTGTGAAGCCATTTTCCCCAAGGGAAGTAGTGCTCAGAGTGAAAGCGTTACTAAGGCGCTCTTCTAAAACCAACTACATACAAACCGAAACCAAGGCGAAAGATCTGGTCGTGTACCCTCATCTGACGATTGATAATGATGCCCACCGGGTCACTGCAGACGGGATGGATGTTAATCTCACTCCAAAAGAATATGAACTTCTATACTTCTTGTCAAAATCACCGGATAAGGTTTTCGATCGTGAACACCTTCTTAAAGAAGTGTGGCATTATGAGTTTTTCGGGGACTTAAGGACAGTGGATACCCACGTGAAAAGACTGAGGGAAAAACTGAACAAGGTATCCGAAAGTGCAGCCAAGATGATCGTCACCGTCTGGGGAGTGGGATATAAATTCGAGGTTACAAATGAATGAGGCTTTGGCGCAGTGTTGTAGGGAAACTTTGGGTCACCATTCTGCTTCTCGTGTCATTCGTCCTTTTTATCTTAACGATACTGCTACTGGAATTCTTCCAAAATTACCATGTTGATGAAGTAAAGAAAGAACTGACGAATACAGCGGAAAAAGTCGCCAGGGTGGTTGAGAACCATAAAGATTTAGACCTGGGTATGGAACTTGGAAAAGAAATCATAGATGAACCGGTCAATATCCTCATCGTCCTTGATAATGATAAGACTGTTTACTCCGACGATTCCAAGGGGATTCACCGTGAGATTCAAAACCTGATCATGAAAGACAAAGAGTTACAGCGGGTATCTGATAAAAAAACGGTCAAAAAAGAATTTGAGCTATCCCCCGATTCATCTGATAATAGATATGAAAATATCATAGTGGTCGGAACACCTCTGCACCTGGACGATCGGGACGGATCGGTCTATTTATATCAGTCACTGGGCGTCATAAAGGACACTACAAGGCAAACGACCAGGCTGATCCTCCTTGCTGCAGGGATCGCGATCATCTTGACGACCATCTTTGCCTTTTTCCTTTCCACCCGTATCACAGCCCCGTTAAGGAAAATGCGGGAAGCGGCCTTTGAAGTGGCAAAAGGTAAATTTGATACGAAGGTACCGATCCTGACGAAAGATGAAATCGGTGAATTGGCAACCGGTTTCAACCAAATGGGAAGGCAGCTTAAATTTCATATTAATGCGCTCAGTCAGGAAAAAGAACAGCTTTCGAGTATACTGAGCAGTATGGCAGACGGTGTCATCACGTTTAACCGCGACGGAACGATCCTGATCACCAATCCTCCTGCAGACCGCTTCCTGCAGCAGTGGTATTACGAACAGAGCGACATGGGGGATGAACCGATTCCAACCTCAGTAAGGCAGCTGCTCCAAAATGTTGTGGTGACGGAAACTGAACAAACCGGTGAAATTTCCCTTCAGGGGAGATCCTATGTCGTGATTGTCAGTCCTCTTTACAATAATAATACCATCAGGGGCGCTGTAGTGGTTGTACGTGACATGACTGAAGAGAGAAGGCTGGATAAACTGCGCAAGGATTTCATTGCGAATGTCTCACATGAACTCAGGACCCCGATTTCCATGCTTCAGGGATACAGTGAAGCAATTGTCGATGATATCGCGGAATCTGAAGAAGAAAAAAAGGAAATCGCACGCATCATTTATGATGAATCCCTCAGGATGGGCAGGCTCGTGAATGACCTTCTCGATCTTGCACGTATGGAAGCCGGACATATCCGGTTGAATAAGGATTCTGTGCCGATCAAGCGGTTCACGGAAAGAGTGACAAATAAATTCCTCGGGCCTGCAAGGGATAACTCTGTGTCGATTTACTTCATGAGTAACGTTGACAAGGACAGGGAAATGATCATGGATCCCGATCGTATCGAGCAGGTATTGACCAACCTTATTGATAACGCGGTAAGGCACACGCCGGAAGATGGAACGGTCACCGTTTCATTGACAGAAGAAAAAGGCGGTTTTCTATTTCACGTCAAGGACACAGGCTCAGGAATACCTGAAGAGGACATTCCTTTCGTCTTTGAGCGATTTTATAAGGCTGATAAGGCAAGGACCAGGGGTAAATCCGGGACAGGACTGGGGCTTGCCATCGCAAAGAATATCGTAGAAGCCCACAAAGGGCATATACAAGTCCACAGTAAACTGAAACATGGGACAACATTCACGTTCTTTCTACCTTTTCAGCCAGAAATCGATGAATAAACGCAACATAGCTTGAAATTGAAAGAAATGTGACGATAAATCTTGTTACATGGGAAACAATTTTCCCTAAAGAGAAGTCAACAGTAGACACCTTGATAAGCAGGTAATACTGTTGACTTTTTTGGGTAACTGTAGAATTTTCATTGAAAATCTGTTGGATTCTGTAACGTTTTTTCAAAATAATCGACTAATCAGTTGACGGGGAGGGTTAATATGAACTCCGTTTTTGACGAATTATATACAAAGTATCATCAGGATGTATTTAATTTTTTGATCTATATGGTGCATAACCGGCAGCATGCAGAAGATCTCGTACAGGAAGTCTATATACGGGTATTGAAGTCTTACCAGAATTTCGAAGGGAAGAGCTCTGAAAAAACCTGGTTGTTTTCCATAGCGAAAAATGTGGCCGTTGATCATTTCAGAAAACAAAAAAATTGGAAAAACCGCATTCTTGAAAAATTTGACTGGGGTCGGAGTGATCTGGCTTCCGGTGAAACACTTCCGGAAGAAATCGTTTTAGCAAACGAAGAAATTCAAGAGATGTACCAATGCTTGAAGGAGTGTTCGACGGACTATCGCCTTGTAATTATCATGCGTTATCTGCAGGACTTATCGATCAAAGAAACTTCAGAAGTATTGGAGTGGTCTGAAAGTAAAGTGAAGACGACTCAGCATAGAGCATTGAAATGGCTTAAACAAGAAATGACACAGCGGTTGAGGAAGGGGGATGAAAACATTGAAGAAATCAGACTGGAACGACCGTGAAGTGGAAGACTTGCTTAAAAAACTTCCGAAGCTCAATGATGATCGAACCCGCTCTTTGATTTATTCAAAAGTAGAGGAAGAAAGAAGGGCGCCGGGCAGATTTAAAAGATATGTACCGGTCATTGCGGCGCTTGCAGCCTTGTTCATCGTTGTCCTGCTTGCTCCGTCTCTTATCACACAAATGTCAGGCGAAGACAGCGCGATGGAGGGGGCTTATTCCACCGATTCTTCCGCAGGGGATTCCAAAGTTGCTGAAGATCCTCCTTCTGCTGAATCCAAGGCTGAAATAACCCGTGATGACGGATCCACAGAGGAAAACCAAATGCAAATGGCCGAAAAAAGTGATAAGGATAATAAAGAGTTCACAACTTTGAAGGAAGAAGGAAAACATGAAAGGCTTTCTTTGTTCGAAGAGGATATTGACGGCAAGTATTACTATTCCTATGGACTTGTGTCATCAGACGCGATAGCTGTACCAGTTTCAGTTCTCGCTTCTGCCGAAATGGAGGAGAAACAGACGGATTGGGTTGAGCAATATGAAGACATCTCCAGAAAGATCCCGGAGAAAGAGTGGGGATTTCAAGACTATTTCCCGATCAAGGGAGATCTTTCGCTTAGTGAAAACAAAGAAAATGTTTTACTGACATTGGAAGATAATCACCCTTATAGCGGAAGCAGTGCAGTGGAGTCCAACTTTTATCAATCGCTGTTATATTCATTTGAGGACCGGGGGGTGAAGGAAATCACCCTGCTGACGGAAGATGGAAGCGCCCCTGAATTCAGCCACTACGGCAAATTGCCGTCGATTCCGCTTAACCGGGCTATGCATCGCCCATTTTATAGTTATTCTCCTGATGGAAAGGGAAGATATTTGGTTCCTGGCAGCTTAAGCGGGGGAAATATAAAGCAATCGATCGCTGCCATGAAAGAAACGCCATCTGATCTATATCAGAGTGTGATACCTGAACAACTCTCGGTCAATGTTACAGAATCTGATGATAGGGTGATTGTGACGTTCAGTGAAGAACTGGACTTACATTCAATGAAGGAGCAATCCGCACAGGAACTGATAGAGGGAATTCTCCTTACCGCCAAGAGTTCCGGTTATCAAAAAGTTCTATTCCAAAACATCCGTCAGGAAACCTGGAATGGATTTAACTTTACAGAGCCACTGGAAACACCTTTGGCTCCTAACAAAAAAAACCTGAATGAATAGAGTGAATCAAAAGAGGCTGGAACAAAAAAGTGATTTAGTATAAGTAAAACCCGAACTAATTTGCATGAGGTGAGGCAAATTAGTTCGGGTTTTAATTTGTTCATTGTACATTTATGGTTAAGCTCATTCAGAGGCCTCTAAGCTTTATGTTTTGTCTCAACCTCTTTTTCCTTTGCATAAATAATTTTTTTCAAGACAAACTAGCAAAAGGGAAAATTTCTCATATCATATTTTCGGAATGATATACATATAGTAATAAGTATCGGATTTCCCGGCTCGTGGAAAGTTACAGAGTACCTTGAGGAGGACAAGCATGCTTTTAGATTATGCAAGAAGATTATTAATCGTTTTACTTTTGGCTTTATGTGTAAGTATCATGTTCCTAACCGGTAAGGAAGCAAAAGCCATGGATCAAAACACTGAAGGTAAGTGGATTTTTCCAGTGGACGGTGTAATCACTGATTTATACGGAACCCGGGCAGGCACTCATAAAGGGATGGATATAGGAGGGGCGGCCGGCTCCCCTGTATATGCCTCCATTGGAGGGATCGTGAGCAAGTCGTATTATTCAGAAAGCTATGGACACGTTGTGTTTATCACTCATGAGAATGGATATGAAACGGTATATGCACATTTAAATGACAGAAGTGTTGCTGAAAATGATGTGGTGACATCAGGTGAACAAATCGGCCGTTTGGGAAATACAGGCAGGTCCACGGGAGCCCACTTGCATTTTGAAGTTCACCAAGGTGAATGGACATTGGACAAAAAGAATGCAATAAACCCTTTTGACATTTTTGGAGAGGGGGAAATCGGACAGCTCGTCTTTGCCAAAGGTCAGGATCCGTATCAAACATTTGAAGCATCGGTAAACGTCCATCCTGCTGATCAAAAAGCAGCAGAAAAGAGGAACGTAATCGAACGTGAAATCATACATATTGTTAAAGAAAACGAAACTTTATGGGGAATATCACAAATTTACGGATTATCTGTTGATCAAGTAAAAGTGTGGAATGGAATGGATGCAAAAAGTAATGTCATCTTTCCTGAACAGGAGCTTAGAATCAAGGTTGGAAGTTGATTGTTTCGAATTCGAAACATTCTCCTTCCCAATTTAATGACTTTTATGTATAATGAACATGTATAAAAAAATAAGATTCGTCTTCGGGGCAGGGTGAAATTCCCTACCGGCGGTGATGAAACACTCGATGTTTCTAAGCCCGCGAGCCTTTTGGGGCAGGATTTGGTGAAATTCCAAAGCCGACAGTACAGTCTGGATGGGAGAAGATGAAGGTTTTAGCCAAAACGTTTAGAAAATGGGAAGCTGAACGTTTATTTGGACACGCCTTTTGAAACTCCGGGATGTTAGTTAATCTGGGAGTTTTTTAGTGCTTCAATGGCTGAACGATCTTCTATGTGAGATGAATCTCCAAAGGGAGAGAAGTGCAATGAAAAAAATGACTACGCGTACGTTTGTAACAATCGGCATGTTAAGTGCCATTTCGTATGTATTAATGCTTTTTAACTTCCCAATTCCACCGTTTCCTAAATTCTTGATGGTAGATTTCAGCGATGTACCCGCTTTGATCGCCACCATTACATTAGGTCCGCTTGCCGGCATACTTGTCGAATTATTCAAGAACATCATTGACTATGTCATGACGGGGAGCGACACGGGAGTGCCAATCGGACACTTTGCAAATTTTGCAGCAGGAGTATTCCTGATCTTGCCGACTCACTTCGTATATTCCCGTTTCCATTCCAAAAAAGGGCTGTTGGCAGGATTGGTAACCGGTACCGTAGTAATGAGCATTGCGTTGGGAATACTGAATTATTTCGTCCTGCTACCTGCATATAAATATTTCATGAATTTTGAACTGCCGGCAGGCATCATCATTACGGGAATCGTACCTTTTAACATTCTCAAGGGTGCTTTGGTTACGGTAGTATTCTTATTATTATTCTTTCGACTTCAAGGCTGGCTCTCGAAACAAACACCATTGAACAGAGCCGCTTGATAGCATAAAAAGCCCCGCCAGCAAATGCTGACGGGGCTTTGCTGCATAGAAGCACAACCAACACACAGAAAACAAAAAAGCGATCTTAAAAGATCGCTTTTGTTATGATGAACTATTCGAATTTAAGTGCGTCACCGTCAAATGGTTCGTCTGCAACTTTAATCGAGTCTGTCGGGCAGCCTTCGAATGCATCGATCATGTCATCTTCAAGTACGTCCGGCACTTCCACTGTACCCTGGTTATCATCAAGGGTCACGAATGCAATCCCTTCATCATCATAGTCATAAATATCCGGAGCAGCGGCTCCACAAGCTCCACATGCAATACATGTATCTTTGTCAACGATCGTATATTTTGGCAACGATAAAACCTCCTGAAAAAAATTCTATATATTCAATCATTCATTATACATAAAATGAGTTAGAAAAATAACCTAATTTATATTTTATAGAGGAAAGTAGAACATTTCAATAGTTAGGTCCGTTATTTATTATATTTATCCTAACTGCATAAAACAAAACATCAGAAGACATGAAATTCATGGTACAATATTTGACAATAACCTGCAATTCCAGAGGAGAAATCCCATGACTTATTTTCAATTAATATTATTATATTGCTTCAGGCAGTTAAATGGTGAACGATCTATATACTCGGCCTTTCATATTTTAAAAGGTAAAAAGTCGTCCCAGTCCATACAGGATTCACATTTATTTCAATTACAGCCATTTTTTCTGTCGCTCCCCAATCTGTCCAGGGATTATTTTGATGAAAAAGTGACGGGGTTGGAAGAGCACCAATTCATTCTACTTAGTGAAGAATCAAAAGCCGTTCTGACTGAAAAAGGGGAAGCGGCATTAAATCAGCCGGCAGCTTTCTTTCCCTCCAATATGAATGGGCTCGTCTATGGGGACAGGAGTATTGTATTTTGGAGAAGGTTGAATTTATTGGTTCAGGTCCTCTCAAATATGAACCATAAAGAGTTGTCATATTATCCAGTTCAGCGGAGCAGGAATGTCCAGGACTGGATCAAGAGGTTCCTCAAGGGGGTTGCTGACAGGGAAAGACTTGCGGCTGGGTTATTCAAGGAACTCCATGATATATTAAATGATCTAGACCAAGAAGAAGATCCTTCCATCCTGGTTTACAGATTGACCGGCTTCCAGGATTATGGTTTGACGGAGGTGCAGACGGCGGAAAAAATGAACCTGACCGGGGAAGAATACCGGTTCAGATTTCTTAATCTGCTTCATGGATTACTTTCAAAAATAGATCAGCACAAAGACAAGTACATCATTTTATCTTATCTCAGTACCGTAAGCAGTAAGCAGAGGAACTTGACGCTTTCGACTGCAAAGACTTACGATTTGTATAGTCAAGGGTATTCGATTGAAGACATTTCACGAATCAGAAAGCTGAAAGTGAATACAGTAGAAGATCATTTAATCGAGATTATCTTAACACATAATCATTTAGATACAGACTGCTTTATCCCAGCTGCTGAATTAAAGAAGGCAGCTTCGGTCATGAAGGAACTGGGTACGAGGAGACTGAAGCCGATAAAGGACAGGCTGCCTCATTTGACCTATTTTCAAATAAGGATCGCTATTGCAAAGGCGGGTGGTAAAAATGGATCTCCTGCAAGAGCTTAAGGAGAGATTTGGTTATCATGATTTTAGGCGTGGACAGAAAGAAGTGATCGAATCTGTTCTCAACGGTTCGGATACATTGGCGATGCTTCCCACCGGAACGGGTAAATCCCTTTGCTTCCAGCTGCCTGGATATCTGCTTGAAGGACAGGTCATCATCGTTTCCCCTCTCCTTTCTTTGATGCAGGATCAGGTGGAGCAAATGCAAGTTAAAGGGGAAAAAAATGTCATTGCTCTCAATTCCTTCTTATCTTTTCCTGAAAAGAAGCGGGCTATCGAAAGGCTGCACACATATAAATTTATTTTCATATCCCCTGAAATGCTCAGTAACCCTGATATCAGGAAAGCTGTAGAGACCTTGACCGTGTCCTTATTTGTCATTGATGAGGCCCACTGCATATCACAATGGGGACCGGATTTCCGGCCGCATTATTTACAGCTTGGAGAAATAAGGAGGGGATTGGGAAACCCGCCTGCCCTAGCCTTGACCGCGACTGCTACGAAAGAAGTAAGAGAGGATATTAAAAACGTCCTGATCTTCAAGGAACCTGCAGAAATCGTTTATTCCGTAGACCGTCAAAATATTGCTTTGACGGTTGAGAAGGTCGATACCCATCAAGAAAAGGTAAGCAGGCTTATTGATTATGCAGCTTCCTTAACAGGTCCAGGTGTCATCTATTTTTCGAGCAGGAGGCTTGCAGAGGAAATGGCTGTTCTCCTAAGGGAGAAGGGATTTGAAAATGTCACCCATTACCATGGGGGCATGGAGCAGGAAGAGCGCATATTAATTCAGCAGCAGTTTTTAACAAATAAACTGCGTATAATATGTGCAACCTCAGCTTTTGGTATGGGTGTAAATAAGGAAAATATTCGTTTTGTCATTCATTTTCACTTTTCTTCCAGCCTTGAAGCTTACTTGCAGGAAATCGGAAGAGCAGGAAGGGACGGGAAAGAGAGTGCAGCAATCGTACTTTTCACAGAACAAGATCTTTCGCTTCCATTGCATTTGATGGAGGGGGAGCTTCCTTTTGATCATCAAATTGAAGGGTTTGTCACGCTGTATCAATCAAAATCGTCCGATGAATTAGCTTCGTCCTTACAGCTCTCTGAAAGTCAATTCAGATTTTTGGACCATTATGTTCATGATCATTCAGTATCTGAGATGAACCGGCAGATCCACAATATTAAGCAGCTGCGGGATGAACGGCTGATATATAAGAAAGAAAAACTGATCTCAATGGTAAAATGGCTTCATAATGATTCCTGCAGGAGGGAAGGCATCCTGCGGTATTTTGATGAGAAAATGAAGAATAAACCTGAAGATTGCTGTGATAACTGTGGTTTTGACGTGAAAGACCTCCATACATATGACACAGGAGAAGAAGTGCAGGAAATCCAGGAGATGGATTGGGAGCAGAGACTGGAAAAAATTTTAATAGGATAAGTGATGTGGATGAAGAAACAAGGCGATATCATCAAGGAGCTCACAAAAAAACAATTAACGTTTCATTTGTTTTTTACTCAAATTGTACTATTAACGATTGCCCTCTTTTTAGGTATATTGTTATTTGAAGATTGGTCCACTTTTGGAAGTCAGTTCCGTTTGACATCATCCATCTGGACTGTAGGATTATCTTTCGGATTGATTGTCGTCATGTTGGATCTCGTATTGATGAAGTACCTTCCTCCTAAGTTTTATGATGATGGAGGGGTGAATGAAAGGATATTCTCAGAACGGAATATAGGTGAAATTGCCCTCCTGGCATTCGTCATTGCGGTCAGTGAGGAAATCCTCTTCCGGGGGATCATACAATTTCACCTGGGACTTATACTTTCCAGTATCATTTTCGCTGTCATTCACTTTCGCTATTGGGCTCATTGGTTCCTTATCATGAATATTGTTGTTTTAAGTTTTTGGATCGGCATGATTTATGAAGTGACCGGGAATTTATTGGTCACCATTATGATGCACTTTATCATTGACTTTTTATTAGGGATTTACATGCGTTTTAAGTCAAGTAAAGCAAGAAAAGAAGGGATGTCTCATGAGCAAAGACCCATTTCGTGACCTAGCAGATAAATCAAAACAGAAAATTGAAAGGGTTCAAGAGGAACCTGCTCCTAAAAAAAGGGAACCCCTGCCACCGAGAAGTGAATTACATCGAGAAAAGAAAAAAAAGAATAAAGTAAAACTGAAGTATCCATTAATCAGCCTATTGCTTTTATTTTTTATATTAATGCCTTTAACAGTTTTCAGCATATATTCATATTTTGATAACCGGAATGAGCCTTTGACGGTCTTTTCCGAAGAAAAGAACGAAGTACAGGAAGTCCAATACGAAGGCGGCGGTGACGATGGGGAGAAGGCGGCCGCTGCTGAAGAAAACCCCGACAGTGAACAGTCTGAACAAGAAGAGACGGCTGCATCAGCCAAAAAGAAGCAGAATGATAACGCAGGAGAAGAAGAATCGAAAAGCGGGAAAAAACTTCCTGCTGCAAAAGCCGCAGAAGTGGAGGAGCCTGCAAAAGCCGAAACTTCAGAATCTGCACCAGAGTCCAACCCGGAACCACCGGTACAGGAAACAAATACAAAGGTCATCTATCACACTGTACAGCCAAGTGAAACAATTTTTCGCATCGCGATGAAATACTATCATTCCCAGGATGGAATAGAGATTATTAAAAGCGCTAATAATCTCACGACAAATGAAATTCAATCGGGACAGGTCTTGAAAATACCTCTTTCCCGGTGAATACTGCCCCGCTAAAAAGCGGGTTTTTTTATTGCCTGAAAATAGGGATTTTAATAAAGTACGATTCTATACAAGTGGACAAGTTCATAGAATGATAGAAGGGAGGGATGTGATATGCATGACTCAATCAGGGGTTTTGAAGATTGGACGGATCAAGCTACGAAACAGATGCTGCAGAATCTGATCGAAAGAAAACAAAAGTTTGACCGCGCGAAAAAAATGCATGTATCTATCTTGTGGCTTTCCGTTTTTACAGCATTTTGCTTTCTGTATTATTTAGCCAAGTCTGTGCTTGGTCCTTACTCATACTCTTTTGGCGCAATGTTTTCAGTCTATGTATCACAATCGGTCCATTTATATCTGACGGTATTTATAGGGGGGCTATTCGGAGCGGTCAAAGTCCTTCATCAGCTGAAAGAGAAAAAAGAAAAGGAGTATCAGGATTTGCGCAAGGAAATCATAGACAGGAGCAAGGACCTCTGGAAAGAAGATGCCTGGAAAAAGAGGCACGAGGTCTTCGATAAGATGAAAAGCCAATTCGATATCAATCTCTATCATGGGAGTAAGTAATAATAGCGGGGCAGGCTGCAGGAGCTGTATGAATAAAAGCGTTCGACAGGCTGGCCTGCCAAACGCTAAGAGGTTCATGCATATCAGAAGAATCTCTTTTTACCTTGTTCATCTTTAAGTATTTCAGCAGCTTCCCTGAATCGCTGCGAGTGAATGATCTCTCGTTCGCGAAGATACCTGAGCCCGTCATTCAAATCAGGGTCGTCACTTAAATTGATGATCCACTGATAGGTTGCCCTGGCTTTTTCCTCCGCTGCAATATCTTCATAAATATCTGCGATCGGATCTCCTTTGGCCTGGATATAAGATGCCGTCCAAGGGACCCCTGATGCATTATGATAAAAAAGTGCACTGTCATGACTGGCATAATGGGCATCAAGTCCGGCTGCCTTCATCATTTCAGGTGTAGCATCCTTGGTCAATTTATAAATCATGGTTGCAATCATTTCCAGATGTGCAAATTCTTCCGTTCCAATATCTGTGAGCAATCCGATTACTTTATCTGGAATCGTATACCGCTGATTCAGATACCGCAGTGCAGCTGCCAGCTCTCCATCTGCACCCCCATATTGTTCCACAAGATATTTTGCTAGTGTCGGATTGCATGTACTTACCCTGACGGGGTATTGCAGCTTCTTTTCATATGTCCACATATGAATGGATTCCTCCCTTGCTTAAGATTAAACCTGCCATGGCCACGGTGCCTCTTTCCAGTCCCATGGGTAATTTGAATAACTGTATCCAAAACTGGTCAGCGGGCCGAACTCTTTTTCAAACTTCTTTTTAATTTGTTTTCTTGTTTTTACGTACATATTGTATTGAGAAATCGCATCATGATCATCTGGGTGGGTATCAAGGTAAAGTGTCAAATCAACTATTACGAAGTCAACGGCTTGTAACTCCTCCATGATTTCATAATAATGTGCAGGAAGCTGTTTCATGGCTTTAATCTCCCTTCATTTTTTCATAGGGGCTGTAGTAAGGGTCATAAAACACTTTCCATAACGTCCCTTTCCTCAGTGCCTCCTTTGGTGCATATTGTTCCAGATTAGGAGGCTGAAACCCCAGGAAAAGGTTCGGGGGGGTCGAGTAAACCTTGGTCGTAATCGGTTTACATGGGTCAAAAGGGCTGACATAAGGGTGCCAGCTTCTATAAAAATCATGCACAAGTATCCCTCCTGTTTAGAAATTCCTTCGTAACAATATATGAATGAGTCTTAAAGAACATGTTAGAAAAATTAATAGCCTCCTGAAAGAAGGGATTTCAGTAAAAAATGTTGAATAATTTAAGCGTAGGAAATAAATAAAGAGGTGGTTCAATTGTTCGTAAAAAGTGCCATGATTCCAAAGCATAAATGCTATGTCGTCAATGAAAATGACTCAATCGGAAAAACGCTTGAAGTAATGGAGCATCACAAGATAGACGGACTTCCAGTATTATCGGGAGAACAGTATGCTGGTGTTGTGACCCGTTACAATATTTATCAGAATTTCTTTTTGTCAGGTATGGAAAGAGAGAAGTTCCTGAAAGAAACAAGGACGGCCGATATCGCCATCCATCAGGATAAATTCCTGGTTGAAAGCAATGTGTTCGAAGATACATTAGTTGAATTGCAGGACTTTCCCATCTTATCTGTCATTGACGAAAACAGGAACTTCCTGGGCCTCATAACCCGCTATGATGTACTTGATCAATTCAAAAGTGCATTCGGGATGGAAAGGAAGGGAGTGAGGATTGCTTTCACATCCGTTGAGACAGAAGGAAGGATCGCACGACTCGGGGATATTATCCAGCAATATTCAGAATCGGTCATTTCCCTTGTCACATTCGATGCGACAGATAAACTGCTTAGGCGCATCGTCCTGAAGATCGAAAAGAAAGATAACATCGATAAATTCATCAATAAACTGGAGAAATCAGGTTTCAGAATCCTTCACATTAAGGAAGAAGAATAAGGCATAATAAATTTCAATCATTCACTGTATGAATCAAAATCCTTCTCATAAGATTTATGGGAGGGATTTTATTATGCATTATATTTACAGGCTGATAGGTTCATTTATATTAGGATATTTATTCATTAAATGGTTTCCGGAAATTGAATCAAATGAGGCTTCGGGAGTGGTCATTGAACTTGTCCTGCATCCGGTTGAATTTTTTGCATCATCCATCATGTGCATTCTTGGCTTTATTGTACAGGGGACCCTGGTAAAGGCTGAATGCCTATTTTTAATCCGGATGTCCAAGGGGAATTTACATAAAGAACTGTTGATTGTACCTGTCCATGCATGCATGATCTATGGTCTCTCGCTGTTTGGTATTTGGGAAACTCTGATTTTTTCCTTCTTAGCGGTTTTTTATGGTATTATTTCTTTAGATTTGCGCAGGCAAGGAGGCCATCATGCTTGAAATAATAAGTATTTTATTAATGGGAGGAGCAATACTTCTCCTTTTTATGTATTATGAAGCCCACCGGAATGAAGTAAAGACTCATTCTTTTACATTTCGTGATTTTCCCGGTGATAAGGAAATGACCCTATTCTTTATCTCGGACATACATAAACGTAAACTGGATTCGGACCTGATTGATAAAGTCCGTAATAAAGCGGATTTTGCAGTTATAGGAGGGGACTTGACGGAAAAGGCGGTTCCTTTATCAAGAGTGGAGGAAAACTTGGATAAATTAGCGGAGATCGGGTCTGTTTATTTTATCTGGGGCAATAATGATTATGAAGTGAATAGTGACGAACTCCGAAAGCTGTTCAAGAAGAAAGGGGTTCACGAAATCGTGAACGATTCAGAGACACTCCAAACTGAAGGGGGTTTCGTCAATCTGGTCGGTGTGGATGATGCAAGTACGCAGAGGGCGCTATTGCCCGATGCGCTTTCCAAAACGGATCCCTCAGGGTTCAATATCTTATTGAGTCATGATCCCCGTCTGGTTAAACAGGTAAGAAAAGAAGATGGAATCAATCTTATGTTAAGCGGGCATACCCATGGCGGCCAAATCCGGCTCCTCGGCTGGGGTTTATATAAAAAAGGCAGGACAGAAGAACTTCCCCAAACCACATTATTAGTCAGCAACGGCTACGGCACTACAGCACTTCCGCTTAGATTAGGGGCACCTGCAGAAACGCATCTGATCACAATTAAACGAAAAGTGCAATGAACAAAACCTATTCATTGCCTATACAAATTTTACACTGAAGGGAATCTCTACTATAATCTAAAAGAACATATGTAAAAGAAGACCGTGG
Organism: Rossellomorea oryzaecorticis; assembly: GCF_045897515.1. NCBI lineage: Bacteria > Bacillati > Bacillota > Bacilli > Caryophanales > Bacillaceae > Rossellomorea > Rossellomorea oryzaecorticis. The sequence continues at coordinate 53,900 of NZ_JBJOSA010000006.1, forward strand.
GGGATTTCTATGAACGATCAAAATACGACCGGTAAATACAATATTAAAGCAGTATCCACAATACTTGGAATTCAGCCGGGTACATTGAGGGCGTGGGAAAGAAGGTATAATATCATAGCCCCTGTAAGAAATGAATCAGGCCACAGACTGTATACGGAGCAGCATCTGAATATCCTGAAATGGCTTGTCTCAAAAGTGAAACAAGGGTTTACGATCAGCCAGGCAGTCGCTTTATTGGATAAGCAGGAACTCGAAGAAAACGAAGTAGTCGAGAACGTGAATAAGGATAGAAGTCAGAATATATCCGATGAACTGCTTAAAGCCCTGCTCAGATTTGATGAATCAAAGGCACATGAACTCATAAATAAATCTTTCTCCATTTATACGATCGACAAAGTAGTGATTGATATTCTCGGAAGTTTGCTTGTTCAAATCGGCGACCTGTGGGAGAGGGACGAGATCACAACTGCCCACGAACATTTCGCGAGTTCGATTCTGCGTTCGCGTATTGGCAGCATCATGCATTCATTTCCGCACAATGGGATTCTTCCCAAGGTCGTGGCGGTTTGCGGTCCAGGCGAATGGCATGAGTTGGGACTGCTGATTTTCACTCTCTATGTAAGAAGAAAAGGATTTGAAGTCATTTACCTTGGTTCCAGCATCAAAGAAGATGATATCGAAGTGGTCTTGAAGGAAGTGGAGCCAAAGTTCCTGTTCTTTTCATGTACCATGCTGGATAATGTAAGCAGCTTATTATCACTTGTTTCTTCTCTGAATGAAGATCATGAAGGGTTGGAGATTGGAATGGGCGGATTTGCAATTGATCACCTGCCAAAGGATTTAAAAGAAAAATATAAATCCCATATAGTAGGCCAGTCCAAATCTGAATGGGAAGACTGGTTAAAAAGTAAATTATAAAGCGGTGTTTATGCACTGATTTGTGCCCCCTACATAGTATGGTGTAAGTCGTCACACTCTTGGGGGGCACGCAAATGAGACTGGAGCGAATTTCCGATAACAAAATTAAATTTTCCATAAGTGTAGAGGAGCTTGAGCAAAAAGGCTTGTTTGAGCAGGAGCAATGGAAAGATTCAGTAATGTGGCATGATCTGTTTGAAGACATGCTGGATGAGGTGCAGGGTAAGTTCGGCATAGAGGCCCAGATGGAAATCACTGTGGAAATAGAATCTTTCGATGAAGAGGAAATTTGCATGATTCTCACTTTAGAACTGGATGATGAAGATTATTCAGATTTTGAAGGGAGCATGGAATTGGTGAAGCCCATCATCGAAAATGATTTATTGTTTCATTTCAATGATCTTGAAGGAACCATTGATGTGCTGAACAGGATGAGACATACATCCAAGTTCCAGGAACACCCTCTGGAGATCAGCTTTTTTTACTATGAAAGTAAATATTATCTGCTTTTTGAGAATATCCCCCGGAGCCAGCATCTACTGATAAAGACGATTGTCCTTGAATATGGAGCTTTGTCAACTCTAACCGCTTATATGATAAAGGAATATGGTCATCCAATCATCCTTAAACACGCGATGGAAAAAATGACAAAATATTTCCTCACGTAACCGTTTTTTCATCACTTTTAGGTTTTGATCCTGAAAGTGTTTTTTATTTGTTTTGAAAGAGAAACACAGGGAATGGATAGTAGAAAATAATTCGTCCCTCAAAAAAATGACAGCGTTTTCAAAAAAGTAGTTTATTTTTGTTTTTCTATCTTTGCAAGTAGAAATCAAACGTGTATACTATGTCATGAAAGCGGACTGGGGTCTGCTCTACAGTGAATATAACTGGGAGGTTTACATACATGGTAGCCGAGAAGGAGAAAGAAAATAACCAAGCATCCGAAAAGAACGATGTTTTGAAATCCACACAAACGGTTATTCATCTCGCATTAGATAAATTAGGATATCCAGAGGAAGTATATGAATTACTAAAAGAACCTGTACGAATGCTGACAGTTAAAATACCTGTAAGAATGGACGATGGCAAGGTTAAGGTGTTTACCGGCTTCAGGGCACAGCACAACGATGCAGTAGGTCCGACCAAAGGCGGCATCCGTTTCCATCCGAATGTCACTGAGAAGGAGGTAAAAGCTCTTTCGATTTGGATGAGCCTGAAATGCGGTATTGTCGACCTGCCCTATGGCGGCGGGAAAGGCGGAATCATTTGTGATCCCCGTGACATGTCCTTCAGGGAGCTTGAACGGCTGAGCAGGGGTTACGTCAGGGCAATCAGCCAGATTGTAGGACCGTCCAAGGACATTCCTGCACCTGATGTGTTTACAAATTCGCAGATCATGGCATGGATGATGGATGAATACAGCAGGATCGATGAATACAATTCACCCGGGTTCATTACAGGAAAACCCCTCGTACTTGGAGGATCGCATGGCAGGGAAACGGCTACTGCAAAAGGCGTGACGATCTGTATCCGGGAAGCAGCCAAGAAAAAAGGGATCAAACTGGAAGGGGCCCGGGTCGTGGTCCAGGGATTCGGTAATGCAGGCAGCTTCCTCGCAAAGTTCATGCATGATGCAGGCGCCAAAATAATCGGAATCTCCGATGCATACGGCGGTCTGCATGATGAGGAAGGATTGGATATTGATTATCTGTTGGATAGGAGGGACAGTTTTGGTACAGTCACCAAATTGTTCAATAACACAATCACAAATCAGGAATTACTTGAACTTGATTGTGACATCCTTGTCCCAGCCGCGATTGAAAATCAAATTACTGAACATAATGCACATAAAATCCGTGCAAGCATCGTCGTCGAGGCAGCAAACGGACCGACGACTTTGGATGCAACAAAAATCCTGACTGAAAGAGGGATATTGCTTGTACCTGATGTTCTTGCTTCATCAGGAGGTGTGACAGTATCGTACTTCGAGTGGGTTCAAAACAACCAGGGATATTACTGGACTGAAGAAGAAGTGGAAGAAAAACTGGAGAAGATACTGGTCCATTCATTCAACAATGTCTACGAAACCTCACAGACAAGACGGGTCGACATGAGACTGGCCGCCTACATGGTCGGCGTAAGAAAAATGGCCGAAGCCTGCCGCTTCAGGGGATGGATTTGATTTTAATAACCTTACAAAAAAGGATGGGGCGTCCCATTCTTTTTTTGATCTTAAATTTCTATTTTGTGATAACCAATCAGTTGCTTTGACCAATTACTGAAATTAATCCATAATGTTCATGGAGAATGTTTTTTATATTTGAGAACAAATACTATATTTTATAAATGAATGATTTTGTTTGACAGTCCCAGCTGTTGATTGGTGTAGAAGACGCAGACTCCTATGAGAAAAGCGGAAGGGCTTTTGGTCAGAGGCGGGTGGCATAAGACGAATCGGCGACGAAGGCGTTCTTTTCCTTCTTGGTCGGTTTGGCTTATGACATGGGCCTCTAAGCCCTGCAGCCAGGCAGTTATAAGTTATATCTCTTCAATGCGGGAGGCTCACGGGCTACCCGCGGAAATCGTAGTCTTCCACGGAAATCAACAGCGGTAATGAACAGACAAAGATATTTAGCAAGGAGTGCCTGAAGTTGAGAAACGAAGAATGTATCATCGTCGGCGGAGGACCATGCGGTTTATCAACGGCGATACACCTTAAACAACAAGGAATCGACCCCCTTATCATTGAAAAAGGAAACATCGTAAACGCAATATATAACTACCCTACGCATCAGACTTTCTTTTCTTCTAGTGAAAAGCTTGAGATCGGCGATGTGCCTTTCGTCATCGAAGAGCATAAACCCCGGCGTAATCAAGCACTTGTTTATTATCGCGAAGTGGCAAAAAGGAAAGATGTAAGAATCAATCGTTTTGAATTAGTCAACAAAGTCGAGAAGAAAGACGGCGGCTTCATCATCAGCACCTCCAAAGAAACGTACCGGGCAAAATACGTCATCATCGCCACAGGTTATTATGACAACCCGAATTATATGGGGATCCCGGGTGAAGATAAGGAAAAAGTCTTTCATTATTTCAAAGAAGCTCATCCTTTTTTTGACACCGACACTGTCGTGATAGGCGGAAAAAATTCAGCGGTGGATGCAGCCTTGGAGTTGAACAAAGCAGGGTCAAGAGTGACGGTGCTTTACCGGGGAAGCGAATACTCAAAAAGTGTTAAACCATGGATCCTTCCAAACTTCGATGCACTTGTGAGGAATGGGGAAGTCAAAATGGAATTCAATGCACATCTGGAAGAAATCACGGATGATGCAGTCCTCTATACGGTGAAAGGGGAAAAGAAAGAGATCAAGAATGATTTCGTCTTTGCCATGACCGGATATCACCCGGATCACAGCTTTCTTACCAAGATGGGTATATCCATCGACCGGGAGAGCGGCCGTCCGGCATTCGATCCTGATACAATGGAAACAAATGTAGAAGGTGTATATATAGCCGGAGTGATTGCGGCAGGTAATAATGCGAACGAAATATTTATAGAAAACGGCCGGCACCACGGCGGTCTGATTGCACAATCCATAATAGAGAAACAGAAATAATAAGAGGCTGGGACATAAGTGATATAGCCTAAGGAAAACCCGAATGAATTTGCTTTCTAACTGGCAAATTCAATCGGGTTTTTAGTTTACATGTTGAGTTAAGTAATAGTGCTTTCCAGCGGTTGATTGGAGTGAAAGACGAAGACTCCTGCGAGAAGCGAAGTCTTGCACGGAAATCATTAGCGGTGTTTAAGCATGCTATAAAATGTTCGTCTTTAGACGGTGTTAGCAGGATTTTGTCCGCCTCTTTTGTTTATTAGTTCTTGAAAATACGCTCCATTTCTTGAAAGTCATCTGTTTGAGACAAAGCAACCATCAGCTTTATCCGTGCTTTTTGACCGTTCAGGCCGTTAGAGAATATGACCCCTTTTTCTTTTAATTGCTTTCCCCCGCCCTCATATCCATATACATCCTGGGCGATGCCGTTGAAGCACCTTGAAACAAGGACTACAGGGATACGGCTGTTCAAAAGCTCAATGATACCGGGGACAGCTTCCGGTGGGAGATTACCCTGTCCGAGGGCCTCGATGACCACACCGTCGAACTTGAGGTCCTTTATTGCACCAAGAAGACTTGAATCCATACCTGCGTAAGCTTTGATTAGGGTAACTTTTTTTGTGATGTCACATACTTTATAGCTTTCGGAAGAGGTCGGCTGATGGTGAAATAAGATGCCTCTCTTAGTTACGATCCCGATCGGACCATATTGAGGGCTTTGAAAGGTCGAGACGTTGCTTGTGTGTGTTTTCGTCACATTCTTCGCCGAATGGATTTCATCATTCAATACAACCAGGACACCTTTATTTTTTGATAGGGGATCGGCTGCCACCCGGACGGATGAAATAAGATTATAAAGACCATCTGCACCGATTTCATTACTTGATCTCATGGCTCCGGTCACCACGATCGACACGGGAAGGGAAATGGTCAAATCAAGAAAATAAGCCGTTTCCTCAAGAGTGTCCGTCCCGTGTGTAATCACGACACCGTCGAATTCCTGATTTTTATATTCTGCTTCTATCAAACGTTTTATTTCATGCATATGTTCCGTTGTGATATGCGGAGAAGGAAGATGGAAGGCTTCGATTACGCGGACGTCAGCTAAATTTGCCACCATTGAGGTTTGGACAGACAATGGATTTTCCCTGCCCGGGATAACGGACCCCGTATCTTTATCTTCCATCATGGAGATGGTTCCACCCGTATGTATGACAAGCACATTTCTTTTCATGCATCTTTCCTCCTTGGATTTTGTTATTTTCTTTCCTACTTTAACATGATACGATTAAGAAAACTGAAAGAAAAGAGGACTTTTACTATGCTGGTGGTTTTATCAGCGGGAATAGCACCGGGCCTTGCTCTTCTGAGTTATTTTTATTTACGCGATGAGTATGAAGCTGAACCGGTTGCGCTAGTCTTTAAAACATTCATATACGGTGTCTTGATTACTTTTCCAATCATGTTTCTACAGTATGTATTAAAAGTGGAAGGGTTTGTCGATTCAAACTGGCTGAATGCCTATATTTCTTCTGGACTGCTGGAAGAATTTTTTAAATGGTTCATCCTCATGGTCGCCATTTTTCAACATGTTCATTTTAATGACCCGTATGACGGGATCATATATGGAGCAAGTGTTTCACTTGGGTTTGCAACAGTTGAAAACATATTATTCCTGTTGGCAAACGGGGTTGAATACGCATTCGGAAGAGCGCTCATGCCAGTCTCCAGCCATGCTCTCTTCGGTGTATTGATGGGTTATTATCTCGGCAAGGCCAAGTTTTCAATAAAGGACAACCGGCAGAAATGGCTGGTGATCTCGGTGATGGTCCCGCTTGCATTGCACGGGACATATAATTATATCTTTTTGTCTGAGAAGAACTGGATTTATTATATGATTCCATTCATGTTGTTCCTTTGGTGGCTTGGACTGAAGAAAGTCAAACATGCACACCGCCTGACTGCCAAAAAATACTCTCATTCAGAGTTGAAGAAAGAAATTCTTTAAAAGTGTTTTAGTCTAAGTAAAACCCGAACTAATTTGCGATAGATAGGGCAAATTAGTTCGGGTTTTTATTGTTTAAAGTGCATTTAGAGTTTAGCCCTTTCAAGTGAATGATTGGAGTGCAGGGCGAAGACTCATGTGGAAAGCGAAGTCTTGCACGAAAATCATTAACGGTAAAAAGAACTTCTACTGATAATGTACGTCTTTATATGGTAGCTTTTCAGTTCTGTCACAACCTCTTTTTGGGCGGAATCTATTTGTAAGTCGCTGCAAGGTCTGTCTTTGGTGCTTCTTTGCGTTTCACTTCATCAATTTTGTTGACGAACATCTGAAACACTTTTCTTTTTTCATCAAGCTCTCTTATGTATTCCTTGAGTTCACTGTATTTTTCTTCGAATGGCTTGTGATACATTTCCCGGATATTCTCGATGATTTCTTCATTCACAGTGGACTGGATGACCTGTTTGGTGATTCCGTATTTATAGGAATAGACCTTTAATTCTTTTTTCACCTCATCGTAATCCGTATTGATTTGGTCCAGTACTTCCGAAATGTCTTCTTTCCATTCATCCAGTGATTTGGCTAAATAATCTTCCATAATTGCCTCCCCCTTTATAAAAGACTCGAATGGTCCTTCCATTTATTATAACTCAGGCTGTTTACATCCCTTTTGCCGGAACATTACATTGTCTTTTCAAGAAAGGGGATTTTTTATTTTCATCTTGTATAAAATGGATGGCTCTACAAAAACTAGGGTTAATGTTAATTGAAGATATGGAGGTTAATGAATGATGAATAGCCGCATCAAATGGTTATGTACAACTGTCGTCATGGTGCTTGTCTGTTCTCTTTTAATGATTTCATCTGAAGGGGAGAAAGCGGACGCTTTTACAAATCAAGTCATTCAGCATGGAGCTACGGGTGATGATGTAATTGAGCTTCAATCCAGGCTTCAGTATATTGGCTACTACAATGGTAAAATCGATGGAGTTTTTGGCTGGGGCACTTATTGGGCATTAAGGAATTTCCAATATGAATTCGGCCTTCCAATCGATGGGTTAGCCGGTGCTGAAACGAAAGCAAAATTAGTGAAAGCATCAAAGTATAACGAGCAATTCGTAAAACAGCAGATAAACAAAGGGAATAAATTCAGTCACTACGGCGGCACGGATATGAGCAAGCAGAAAGGTGCAGGAGGTGGCGGAAAGACTTCACAGCCCCAGAAGCAGACTCCATCCAAACCGACGGCTGCAAACACACCGAATGGATATTCTCAAAATGATATCCAGATCTTGGCGAATGCCGTCTATGGCGAAGCCCGCGGGGAGCCATATGAAGGACAGGTGGCTGTAGCAGCGGTCATTTTAAATCGCATCGACAGTCCATCATTTCCGAATACAGCAGCAGGTGTGATCTTTGAGCCAGGTGCTTTCACTGCCGTTGCTGACGGACAGATCTACCTGACTCCTAATGAAAAAGCGAAGGAAGCAGTTCTGGATGCCATTAACGGATGGGATCCATCTTCAAATGCACTGTATTATTTTAACCCTGTTACCGCAACGAGTGATTGGATCTGGTCGAGACCGCAAATCAAGCAGATAGGGAAACATATATTCTGTAAATAACGAGGTGAAGGATATTGATACGCACTATTTTAATAGCTATACTCGTCATCGGCGTCGCTGGAACGGCCTTTTGGGGGTACCAGGAGCATCAGGAAAAAAATGCAATCCTGATCAACTCAGAAAACAACTATCAGCGTGCATTTCATGAACTTACTTATCAGGTTGATCTGCTGCACGATAAGATAGGAACAACTCTTGCCATGAATTCCAGAAAATCGCTGTCACCTGCCCTTGCAGATGTCTGGCGTCTTACATCCCAGGCGCATAGTGATGTGGGTCAATTACCATTAACCTTACTGCCATTTAATAAAACCGAAGAATTTTTGAGCAAAATAGGAGATTTCAGTTACCGTGTGGCGGTGAGGGACCTGGATGATAAACCGTTGACAGATAAGGAATACGCTTCATTAGAGAACCTTTACAAACAAAGTGCCGACATCCAGAAGGAATTAAGGAGGGTGCAGCATCTTGTCATCAAGAATAATCTACGATGGATGGATGTAGAGATGGCACTTGCTTCTGGCAAGGAAAAAGCCGATAACACGATCATTGACGGCTTTAAGACGGTGGAGAAGAATGTATCGGGATATGATGAAGCAAGCTTTGGATCCACTACATTTGTAAACAGTCAAAAAAGAGATGAGAATTTCAGAAAGCTAAAAGGCGAAGAAATTTCTAAGAAAGAAGCGGAGGCAATTTTAAGGAAGTATTCCGGAATCGATAAATCAAAGGAAGCTAAAGTTGCAAGCAGCGGCAAGGGATCGGAGTTCAAATTTTATAGTGTCTCCATTGGGAATGGAAAGACAGACGCGAGTATGGATATAACACAAAAAGGGGGGTATCCCATCTGGTATATCAATAACCGTGAAGTAAAAGAGGCGAAGATCAGTTTGAATAAAGCTTCTGAACAGGCAACTAAATTCCTTAAAGAAAACAAGTTCGAAAAGTTGGAGCTGTTCGAAAGTGTCCAATACGACAAACTGGGCGTATTCACCTATGTGACTCTCCTTGATGGTGTGAGGATTTACCCTGATGCAATCAAAGTGAAAGTAGCACTAGATAACGGACAAATCGTAGGGTTTGCCGCTGAGGAATATCTGAGGAACAATCACAGCCGTGAAATTCCAGAACCCGGTATCACCCTGGAAGAAGCAAAAACAAAGACAAACCCGAACTTGAAAGTCATGGAAGAAAGACAGGCTGTCATCATCAACGACTTGAACGAAGAAGTACTGTGCTATGAATTTCTTGGAATGCTCGGAAATGACACTTACAGAATCTTCATCAATGCCGACACTGGCGAAGAAGAGAAAGTGGAAAAGCTCAAAAATGCAGAACCGATTTATGAAGAAGTTGTATAAAATGAATGGGCGGTATCCTTAAATAGGGTACCGTCTTATTAATGGCAATCAACCCATGCGGATTCACGATTGCCTAAATTACAAAAAAAGTATGGAAAGGAAGTATTTTACGTGACATAATATAGGTACATCATATCAGTAGCGGGAAAGTGAGAGTAATGCGCAATGATCAAAGCCGGAACAATACTGCAGCTTGAACCTATTCATAACGATACACCCGAGAAGTACCGATGCAGGGTGGTCGAGTCGGAAGAAGACGGGATCTTCATTGATTACCCTATACATACTAAAACCGGAAAGACCATATTCATGATGAATGGCACCCAGCTTAAAGCAAGTTTCGTCTACAATGAACAGACCGTTCTAATGTTCGAGTCGGAAGTCCTGGGCAGGAAAATTTCAAAAATCCCCATGGTACATATTCACTATCCTGGTGAGGACAAACTGGTGAAAGTACAAAGGAGACAATATGTACGCGTCGAAACCAATGCGGATATCTCCCTTTATTACGGTGATGAGTACCATCCTGCTGTCACAGAGGATATCAGTGCAGGCGGTTGTGCGGTCAGGATGAACGGAATAGAAATTGAACAGGGTGCACGCATCTCGATGATCATCGTTTTGACGATGCAAACCGGGGAATGCCACTACCTCGAAATAATGGGAAGCCTTATCCGTGTATGGGAGCGGAACAATAAAAAAATTGCAAGTATACAGTTCTTGAACTTGTCAGAAACCCAGAGGCAGGTCATCATGAGATTTTGTTTTGAAAAGCAGCTGGAACTCAGAAAAAAAGGTCTCCTTGAATAAAATTCCATCATTTACACATACTTTCTCATAAAGGATTCAATATCTTGAATGACGTGCAGATTAAGAAAAGGGTGTAATTGATGAGGGCAATAGAAAGAATATTGATAAAGCTGGCTATCATACATTTTATTTTACTTCTGGCCATCCAATTTGTTTTTCACGAACTTAATATACTGCCGGAACTTCATAAGATCGTATTTTATGAAGGGGTGGAGAAAATGGAATATAGTGAAATAGTGGAAACCATATCAAACAGCAGAAGCAGGTGAAAAGTGCCTGCTGTTTTTTGTTATTAAGAGAATTGTAACCCTTTAAAAGAGAAAGTTCTTATTATGTTTGCACGATTTTATGATAGAATAGGGAAGAAATTATATGGAATTTAAGTAGGTGGATGTTTTATGAAATTACGGATTGCCATAGACGGCCCTGCGGCTGCGGGGAAGAGTACCGTCGCTAAAATTGTAGCAGGAAAGCTATCTTATCTTTATATAGATACGGGAGCCATGTACCGTTCCCTGACGTATAAAGCAATAAAGTCGAATGTGGATGTGCATGATCAGACAGAACTGACTAAACTGCTCAAAATGACTAAAATTGAATTGGAACCTTCTGAAAAAGGTCAGCTTGTATTTCTTGACGGGGAAAATGTAACGGAAGAAATCCGTCAATCAGAAGTCACAAATTCAGTTTCGCATATAGCAGTTCATCAGCAAGTCAGAGAAGAAATGGTTAAAAGACAGCAGGAACTTGCCAGTGAGGGCGGCGTGGTAATGGATGGAAGGGATATCGGCACTCATGTCATCCCAGACGCAGAAGTGAAAATATTCCTGCTCGCGAGCGTTGAGGAAAGAGCCCAAAGACGTCACGAGGAAAATGTCTCGAAAGGGTATGCGTCAGATTTAGAGAAATTGAAAGAAGAAATCGCATTGAGGGATAAAATTGATTCAGAGCGGGAAGTTGCCCCATTGAAAAAAGCAGAGGACGCCATTGAAATAGACACGACCTCCTTATCGATCAATGAAGTCGTCGACCGCATCATGTCTCTTGTGGAAAGGAAAGGGTAGACGTGAATCTTTATTCATTTGCCAAAGGTTTAGTAAAATCCATTCTTTCGCCGCTTTACCGCATTGAAGTCGTCGGCCTGGAGCATTTCCCGAAAGAAGGCGGAGTGCTGCTCTGTGCAAACCATATTGACAATCTGGATCCCCCCGTCGTCGGGATCACCGCGCCAAGGCCTGTCTCATTCATGGCAAAGGAGGAGCTCTTTAGGGTTCCGGTCCTCGGGAAAATCCTCCCCGGGGTTCATGCTTTTCCAGTAAAGAGGGGCATGAGTGACCGTGAAGCCCTGCGAAAAGGATTGAAAATATTGAAAGAGGGAAATGTTTTAGGATTGTTCCCGGAGGGTACTAGAAGTAAAACAGGGGAGATCGGTAAAGGTCTTGCCGGCGCCGGATTTTTTGCATTGCGATCCGACGCAAAAGTGGTACCCTGTGCAATCATCGGTCCTTACAAGCCGTTCAGAAAACTCAAAGTGGTATACGGACCGCCCGTCCCGATGGAGGAAATCAAGGAACAGAAACTCAATGCTGAGAAAACAACGGACATCATCATGGAGCATATTGCCAGCCTTATGAAATGATCGACCGGACTTTCTTGCTTGACAAATAGTTCTATTTATTAGAAGTTAATAGAAAGAATAATTTATTTAAATTGTGTAAAAATTCACAAAAATAAAATCTTTGCAGTCATGGATTAAGGAGGAGTACATAATGGAAGACATGAATGGAATTGAAGTGAAAAATCTCGAGATTGGTGAAAAAGTCAAAGGAACCGTTACCAAGGTCGAAGAAAAACAAGTCCTTGTTGATGTTAAAGATAGTAAGGTGGATGGCATCATTCCAATTAGTGAACTCTCAAGCCTTCACATTGAAAAAGCATCTGATGTAGTGAGTGAAGGGGATGTACTGGAGTTAATCGTGACAAAAGTGGAAGAGGAACTGCTTGTCCTTTCCAAGCGTAAAGTCGATGCTGAAAAAGCATGGGAAGAAATGAAAGGCCGCTTTGAAGCCGGAGAAGTATTTGAAGCCGAAGTAAAAGACGTCGTTAAAGGCGGTCTGGTCGTCGATCTTGGAGTCAGGGGATTTGTCCCGGCATCATTGGTGGAAGATCACTATGTGGAAGATTTCTCAGACTACAAGGATAAGGTCCTTACATTCAAGATTGTGGAATTGGATCAGGATAAGAACCGTCTGATCCTGTCTCATCGCGCAGTGGTTGAAGCTGAAAAACAAGAACAGAAGAAACAGCTTCTTACCGACATCGAATCCGGTGCGGTCCTCGAGGGTACTGTTCAGCGAATCACTGATTTCGGCGCATTCGTTGATATCGGCGGAGTTGACGGCCTGGTGCATATTTCCCAGCTGTCCCACGAACACGTAGAGAAGCCGTCGGACGTGGTGACTGAAGGACAAAAAGTCCAGGTGAAAGTACTGAGTGTGGATCGTGATAATGAAAGAATTTCATTATCGATTAAAGAAACACTTCCTGGGCCTTGGAGTGATATTTCTGAAAAAGCCCCTAAAGGAAGCGTACTGGACGGAGTAGTCAAACGATTGGTATCCTACGGTGCATTTGTAGAGGTATTTCCGGGTGTTGAAGGATTGGTGCATATTTCGCAAATTTCCCATAAACATATCGGTACGCCTCATGAAGTATTAAAAGAGGACCAATCGGTTAAAGTAAAAGTATTGGATGTCAACGAATCTGAACAACGACTTTCTCTTAGCATAAAAGCTTTGGAAGAGAAAGAAGAAGAAGTGACAGATTATGAAATGCCTGAAGAAAATACAGGCTTCCAATTAGGTGAAATGATTGGAGATAAATTAAAGGATCTTAAATAAAAATGGTGATGGACTTTGACTAGAGCTCAACGAAAACGGGATCATATTAATTATGCCCTTACAACAGGGCAACAGAATAAGACGGGCTTTGAAGACATAAAGTTTGTTCATCAAAGCCTTCCGGATGCAACCCTTGATGATACCCGTCTCCAGTCCCGAATTGGCGAACTTTCTTTAAGTTCGCCAATTTTTGTGAATGCCATGACAGGCGGAGGCGGGGAATATACATCAAAAATCAATGCTGAGTTATCTCTGTTGGCCAGGGAAACCGGGATTGGACTGGCTGTAGGTTCACAAATGTCTGCTTTGAAGGACCCGTCTGAACGAAAAACGTATGAAATAGTAAGAAAGAACAATCCTGACGGCATCATATTTGCCAACCTTGGCAGTGAAGCGTCAGTACAGCAGGCAATCGATGCAGTGGAGATGATTGAAGCAGATGCCCTTCAAGTTCATCTGAACGTCATTCAGGAATTGACTATGCCCGAAGGAGACCGTGATTTTAAGGGGGCGCTTGAACGAATTCACACGATTGCCGATCGGTTAAGTGTCCCGGTCATCGTGAAAGAAACTGGATTTGGGATCAGTAAGGAAGCTGCAATGACTCTTTCAGGTACTTCCATTTCGGCTATAGATGTCGGGGGTTACGGCGGAACGAACTTTTCTAAAATTGAAAATCAACGCCGGCAAAGGATGCTGAGTTATTTTGATGACTGGGGTATACCAACGGCTGCATCCATTGCTGAAGCCCATTCGGTTTCCGGTCTCCCGATTCTTGCTTCGGGAGGTATTCGGAACAGCCTGGAAATTGTAAAAGCCTTGAGTCTGGGTGCCTGCTCTGTCGGAATGGCCGGAGCCATTTTGAAGTGCATCGTGGATAAGGGTCTTGAGGCCACGATAGAAGAAGTAAATGATCTTCACACTGATATACAATACCTTATGTGTGCATTAGGCTGCATGAGGACTGAAGACTTGCAAAAGGTGCCTCTTATTTTAACAGGAGAGTTGTATCATTGGCTGGCCGTAAGGGGATTGGATCCCGAAAAGTATAGTAATCGACAATTCAATGCTTGATGAAATTGTCTGGGACAAAAGAATATAATCTAAGTAAACCCGAATTAATTTGCATGAGATGAGGCAAATTAATTCGGGTTTTTTATTTGTTCTTTGGATATCTCAGGAGTTTGCTCATCCCAGCGGTTGGAGTGCAAGATGAAGACTCCTATCAGAAATGCGGAAGGGCTTTGCCAGAGGCGTGTGGCATAAGGCGAATCGGCCTGGAAGGCGTTCTTTGCCTTCTTTGCCGGTTTGACTTATGAATGTGCCTCTAAGCCATGCAGCTAGACAGTTGCCCCACTTGTCAAAGGAGGCTCACGGGCTACCCGCGGAAAGCGAAGTCTTGCACGGAAAGCATTAGCGTTGTTTAAAGCCCTCTAAATGTTCGTATATTTTACCTCTGCCTCTTCCTTGATTCGGCAGGGCTTTCCATCCCTGTTGCTCCTTTATTCTGAAGCTCCTGATCCCGGTCGGATTCAACCCGTCCACTTTGCTTTAATTTCTTTTCCTGACGATCTTTTCCCATATCAAACACCTCCTTTTCTTATTTTTTCAAGATTAAATTGAAACATACATGAATGATTTACATAAAGATTTTCCATAATGTAGATAATAGGAGGGAATGGGACATGGAGGGAATAATATTTCTTTGGGTTGCATGGGGATTATGGATCTACACGACTTTCATTATGGAAAAGAATGAAAAAGGCCGATTTCTATTCTCCTTCTATTTGTTGTGCTTGATTTGCTTGTTTCCGTATAGATTTTCCATATTATCGTATGAAGTACATGCAGACTATCTATTTTTGGCATTACTGGCGCTCATCTATATGCGCCGCCTGGGTCTGAGGCAGAAACTTTATATGCTGATTTGTATTTTGACCATAGCCATGTCATATGCAGGGGTAGGGCTTGTTGCCATTTATGATCCCGTCCTTATGATCATCGACCCTTATGTAATTGCTGCATTATTATCCATGAGTCTTGGGTTTATTTTTTACAGTTCCATAAATAAGATGAGAAATCTGTTCCTTTCTGTGATTTCGGGAACGTTGACAGGGGAAATATTCTTATCGGTCACGCTGCATAATATAGGGTTCAGCAAAATGATCGGTGATTATCTTTATATGGATACAGCGGCTTATATGGCATTGATGACCATCACCTGGAAGGCCGTTCATTCATTGAATGCCCTGATGAGCAGTAAACTATCATCCAATAAAGGGGAAATCAAAAATATATGAATGATTACGTAAACCCCGTCATTTTCGGGGTAGTCATCGGCACGTTAACCAGAATCTATATGCTCCGGACCGACTATAGGCAATACCCGACGTATTTGCACGGGAAGATCATACATATTGCACTCGGCTTCATCGCCGCAGGGCTTGGAACAATTGCGGTTCCTGCATTACTGGAAGAGAATTTCACGGCTATCACATTTTTGACAGTGGCTGCATCACAATTTCGTGACGTCAGGAATATGGAAAGGAATACATTGACTGAGTTGGATGCCTATGAGCTTGTACCAAGGGGGGCTACCTATATCGAAGGGATTGCGGTAGCATTTGAAAGCAGGAACTATCTGGTGATATTCACTTCCTTAATCGCTACTTTGGCCTATATAGTATTTAACTTTTATGCTGCCTTGGCAGTCAGTGTGGTCTGTATGTTAATCTCGCATAAATTAATGGCCGGGGGCAAGCTGAAAGATATCGTCCATATTGAATTCGTCCAACCGCATTTTGATGGTGCGGGACTATACGTGGATAATATTTATATCATGAATATAGGTCTTAAAGTCAGGCAGGAAGAAATCATGCGCTATGGAATGGGGTTCGTACTGAATCCTAAATCATTCGATGCAAGATCCACGATTGCAAACCTGGGGCAAAGGCAGGCCATCCTTCATGATGTGTCCACTTCATTGGGTATCTTTAAAGATTCGGGGACCCCTGCACTCACTCCTCTGGCTAAAAGAGATCTCGATGATGGAAGGGTGGCGGTGTTTGTCCTTCCTCAACATAAAGATGTGGAGAAAGCCATCGCGATCCTGGGGCAGGTTCCGACACTGGAAAATGCGATCAGGATGCCATCTGAGTCAAAAGCCATTCGAAAGGGGAGAGAAGCAGATTGAGTACCACCATTCAAAAATTCATCTTAGCCGCTGTGACAACCTCTCCTGATAGAATTCCCAGCGGAACAGCAGTATTTCATTGCAAAACGGACGAGGAACTGCAGAAGATCTGCGCTAACCTCGAAGCCATATTAGACGGGATTGCACATGAATTGGATACCGGCCTGTTTATCATTGTGAAACATTGATTGCCAGTTCATTCTTTTACTGATAAAATGTTAAAGTTAGGGGACTGACCCATAAGGGGGAATACAGCTTATGGGCCAGTCTTTATTATTAATAATTGAACCATTTGAAACAGTGGAAATGAAAAGGCTTAAAGGATAATGAATGAACCATAAGTCTATTCAAGAAAGGGTGAATAAAGTGTCCAAACCAGTTGTTGCAATCGTAGGGCGTCCGAATGTTGGTAAGTCCACGATTTTTAATAGGATTGTCGGCGAGAGAATATCGATAGTGGAAGATGTGCCCGGTGTTACAAGGGATCGTATATACAGTTCTGCTGAGTGGCTGACTCATGAATTTAATATTATAGATACCGGCGGAATCGAATTAGGCAATGAGCCGTTTCTTGATCAAATCAGGCAGCAGGCAGAGATTGCGATCGATGAAGCGGATGTCATCATATTCCTTACGAATGGCCGTGAAGGAGTAACCGCAGCCGATGAAATCGTAGCGAAGATACTATATCGTTCAAACAAGCCTGTAGTGCTTGGTGTCAATAAGATCGATAACCCGGAAATGCGTGAAATGGTGTATGATTTCTATTCCCTTGGATTCGGAGAACCTTTCCCGATTTCAGGTTCACACGGACTCGGGCTGGGGGATCTGCTGGACGAAGCCGCAAAGCATTTCAAAAAAGATGACGGGGACGAATACGGAGAAGAAGTCATTAAATTCTCCTTGATCGGCCGTCCCAATGTCGGTAAGTCTTCCCTCGTAAATGCACTACTCGGTGAAGAGCGGGTCATCGTCAGCAATGTGGCTGGTACGACAAGGGATGCGATTGATTCATCTTACACGTTTGATGGACAAGAGTATGTCATCATCGATACTGCCGGAATGCGGAAAAAAGGAAAAGTATATGAAACGACTGAAAAATACAGTGTGCTGAGGGCTTTGAGAGCGATTGAACGTTCCGACGTTGTATTGGTCGTGATAGACGGTGAAGAAGGAATCATCGAGCAGGATAAAAAAATTGCAGGATATGCACATGATGCAGGACGTGCAGTGGTAATCGTCGTCAATAAGTGGGATGCAGTTGAAAAAGATGAAAAAACGATGAACAAATGGGAACAGAACATCCGTGACCACTTCCAGTTCCTTGACTATGCACCGATCATCTTCTTATCTGCAAAAACAAAGAAGAGAATCCATACGCTTCTTCCTGTCATCAATGTGGCGAGTGAAAACCATGCATTGCGTGTACAATCCAGTGTCCTGAATGAAGTAGTAATGGATGCGGTGGCAATGAATCCAACACCGACCGATAATGGCAAAAGACTCCGTATCTACTATGCAACTCAGGTGGCAGTGAAGCCGCCGACATTTGTTGTGTTTGTGAATGACCCGGAATTAATGCATTTTTCATATGAACGATTCTTGGAAAACAGAATCCGTGATGCATTTGGATTTGAAGGAACTCCTATTCGTATTATCGCTCGTGCCAGAAAATAATAAGGTAGGTGTATCAAATGAAAAACTCTGAAAAAGTGACGGTCATTGGTGCAGGAAGCTGGGGGACGGCCCTTGCCATGGTATTGGCAGACAACGGGCTTGAAGTAAGGCTATGGGGACATAAAGCAGATCAAATCCAGGAAATCAACGAACATCATACAAATCATAAGTACCTAAAGGATGTGAAACTTCCTGAGAGTATCATCGGCTATGCAGATATGAAGGAATCTCTTGATGGTATCCAGACGGTTATTTTAGCGGTTCCCACCAAAGCGATCAGACAGGTGCTGGGCCAGATCCAGGAAGTGCAGGCGAATCCTTTGACGGTTGTGCATGTGAGTAAGGGGATCGAGCCCGACAGCCTTCTGCGCATATCAGAAATCATCGAGGATGAAATGAATCCGGATAACCTGCGCTCTGTCGTCGTCCTTTCCGGACCGAGTCATGCGGAAGAAGTGAGTCTAAGGCACCCGACGACCGTGACGGTATCAGCAAAGGATATGAAATACGCAGAAGAAGTCCAGGATCTTTTCATGAACCAGAATTTTAGAGTGTACACAAATCCCGATATGCTTGGTGTTGAAATTGGAGGCGCATTGAAGAATATTATTGCTCTTGCTGCCGGCATCACCGATGGCTTGGGGTATGGAGATAATGCGAAGGCAGCCCTCATCACCAGGGGGCTCGCTGAAATCGCCCGCTTAGGCACAAAAATGGGTGCCAACCCGCTCACCTTCTCCGGTTTGACAGGTATTGGTGATTTAATTGTTACATGCACAAGTGTTCATTCGAGAAACTGGAGGGCAGGTAATATGCTCGGTAAGGGGCATAAACTCCAGGAAGTGCTTGATAATATGGGCATGGTGGTGGAAGGCGTCCGTACAACGAAAGCAGGACATCAGCTTGCCCAAAAATTCGAAGTGAAAATGCCGATCACGAATGCACTGTACGACGTATTGTTCAATAATGTAGAAGCGAAAGAAGCGGTCGATCATTTAATGTCACGAGGAAAGACAAATGAAATGGAAGATTTGGTGAATATTCTGGGCGAACGCTCATAGACCGATAAAAATCTTGCAAGAATAGGCATTAGAGGATGCGAAAGGTTCTTACCGTGCATACACTGTGATGAATATATACAGCTTTGCCTATGGATGGGTAGGTCTCTTTCAGTCTTAAGAGCAGCTCATGACTTTGGCTCGGCCTTTGGCCCGGGTCCGGAGATCATGGGTCGCTCTTCTTTTATGTGCGTTCATCTTTCGTACATTTTATTGAACAAATGCCGTTTCGGATTTGACTTGTGATATAATACATTCGATAACAGGAGGGATGTACCATGACTTCTATGATGAAAATGTGGATTTCATTTGCTTCAATGGGATCTATGTTCCTTGCAATCATAATGATTTATTTCAGCCGGTATAAAATTAAACCGAAATTCATTCGCTTTATTACTGCTTTTGTGGCTTACATACTGATGATAGCAGGCGGACTCATGATGATTTATATTGTATTCAGCGGACCAACCTACTAGCTTAAGAAAGGAAGTTTTGCAGATTGAAACGTATAGTTTTAACCGGAATGATCCTTGTGCTCACTATGACCGTCCTTTCCGGCTGTCTTTACCCTGAAAAAGAGCTCAATCAGAATCAGATCCCTTATGATGCACAGGTGAAAGCTGTTCAAGAAGCAGTGGAGCAATACCAGGACGCCAATAGCGGGCTGCTCCCGATCAAGACAAGGGATAAGGATACCCCGATCTATCAAAAATATCCGATTGATTTCAGGAAGTTATCCCCACAATACTTATCAGAGATTCCTGGAAATGCATTTGAGAACGGGGGGATCTTTCAATATGTCCTGCTGGATGTAGAAGAAAATCCAACCGTGAAGATATTCGATCTACGAATGGCGGAAAAAATAAGGGAAATCAAAATCAGAATCAACGCCCAGGGCTATCCCCCTTTTAAAGAACAGGTGGCCCACAACGTTTATAAATTGAATTATGAAGAAATAGGAATGGATAAAGAAGTATATGTCGACAGCCCCTATTCAAATAAGAAGCTTCCGCTTGTGATAAATGGGAGCGGGGAGATTTTCGTGGATTATTCGATGGATTTATATGAAAAGCTTCAATCCACGAACAAAACAATTCAAGAAGGAACCGATATCCGTACTCTGCTGACAGAGGACTCCTTGTTTGTTCCAGCCTATTCCCTTCCTTATACCATTGATGAAAAGAATGAACCTGTCTTTATGACAAAATAGGCATAACCCTTTTCCTGCAAAATATATTGTAGGAGAAGGGTTATTATTTTATGTCATCCTTTGTAGGGAGTTTTCATCAACTTCAACTGAACATAATTGCTGCGACATAATAAATTTAATTCTTAGTCATAAGGAGGTAAAAAAATCATATTAATAGTCATAAGTCATTAGGACAACATCATAAATATAGAATGTGAGGCAGAATACACGGATGAAACATCCCTGGAATATAAGATGGGAGGGAATCTCTTGGAAAGAGTCGATCTATTCAAAGACATTGCTGAAAGAACAGGCGGAGATATTTATTTAGGTGTGGTGGGAGCAGTAAGAACAGGTAAATCAACCTTCATCAAGAAGTTTATGGAGCTTGTTGTCCTTCCTAATATTGCAAGTGAAACAGAACGTGCAAGAGCGCAGGACGAACTGCCGCAAAGTGCTGCAGGAAAGACGATCATGACGACAGAACCGAAATTCGTCCCTAACCAGGCAGTATCGGTGCATGTGGACGAGGGGCTTGAAGTGAATGTGAGATTGGTAGATTGTGTAGGTTACACGGTGCCGGGGGCGAAAGGATACGAGGATGAAAATGGTCCCAGAATGATCAATACACCTTGGTACGAAGAGCCTATCCCGTTTCATGAAGCAGCCGAAATCGGTACCAGAAAAGTAATACAGGAGCATTCAACGATCGGCGTGGTGGTCACCACTGATGGTTCGATCGGGGAAATAGGAAGAAGCGACTATATCGAAGCTGAGGAAAGAGTCATCGAGGAACTGAAGGAAGTCGGTAAACCCTTCATTATGGTGATCAACTCCGCTAGGCCGCATGCGACAGAGACAGAAGAGCTGAGAGTGAAGCTGCAGGAAAAATATGACATACCAGTCCTTGCGATGAGTGTGGAAAGTATGAGGGATTCAGATGTACTGAATGTTCTTCGTGAAGCTTTGTTTGAATTCCCGGTATTAGAAGTGAATGTGAATTTACCGAGCTGGGTGATGGTGCTGAAAGAAGAACATTGGCTGAGACAGACCTATCAGGAAGCTGTTAAAGAAACGGTCAAGGATATTAAACGTCTTCGTGACGTGGACCGGGTCGTCCATTATTTCAGCGAATATGAGCATATTGAACGTGCCGGACTTGCAGGAATCGATATGGGTCAGGGTGTAGCCGAGATCGATTTATATGCACCGGATGAACTGTATGATGAAGTGCTGAAAGAAATTGTAGGCGTTGAAATCCGAGGCAAGGATCACCTGCTTGAATTGATGCAGGATTTCGCACATGCCAAAGCAGAATATGACCAGATTTCAGATGCGCTGAGAATGGTTAAACAGACAGGTTACGGAATCGCTGCGCCTTCTCTGAACGACATGAGTCTGGATGAACCGGAAATCATACGTCAGGGATCAAGATTCGGTGTAAGCCTCAAGGCCGTTGCACCTTCCATCCACATGATCAAAGTGGATGTTCAATCAAAATTCGAGCCGATCATCGGCACCGAAAAACAAAGTGAAGAACTCGTCCGGTACCTGATGCAGGATTTTGAAGACGATCCACTTTCGATTTGGAACTCCGATATATTCGGAAGAAGCCTGAGCTCCATCGTAAGAGAAGGCATCTCAGCCAAACTGTCGCTAATGCCTGAAAATGCCCGTTACAAACTGAAAGACACACTGGAAAGAATCATCAACGAAGGCTCCGGCGGCCTCATAGCCATCATCCTATAACCTTTCTGGACTCTCTTAGGAGGGTCTTTTTTTGTGTGAGAATTTTTTTGAAACAAGGGTTTTAGTCGAAAGACAAATAGTTATGTTTGAATTCTGTTGATTAGTGGTAACAACATTGACTACACGGAGTGGATTGTAGCGGAAGGCATTTGACTCCGACGGGAAATAGAGGAAAAGTCGAGACTTGTCCAGCTCCAGGGCTTAGAGGCACATGTCATAAGTCAAACCGGCCAAGAAGGCAAAGAACGCCTTCGTGACCGATTCGCCTTATGCCACACGCCTCTGACCGAAGCCCTTCCGCTTTTCTAATCCGTAGGTGGAACGCCGAGGAGGCTCGACTTCCTCCCCGCGGAAAGCAAATGCCTGCAGCGGAAAGGAACGGTCAATGTTCAAACTCCCATTTTTCATGTTTTTTTGTCCGATAGTAAAAGAGAATGTTTAACCGCCCAAAAGAATGGGAACTGTTTAAGAGCAATGTATAGAGGAAGCGCTTAAGAATCTTCAAGAAATAGCAATATAAAGGCAAAAAGAGGGGATTCTATTACATTTATGTATCAAATAAGAAAAGATTCCCATTAATTCTTGAATTATTCTTGCTAAGCACAATCTATTGTGATAATCTTTTAACAGAATTGTTGTTGAATATTGATTCAGCAACGTTTTCAAGCGTTTTTCTGTACTTTATGTATAGAATCCGCTAAAGTTGTTTACTAATGATATTAAAGTAAATGAATCATGACTGAGACATTTCCTTGGGAGGAGGTGAATGGCATGAACAAGACAGAATTAATCAATGCTGTTGCAGAAGCTGCTGAGCTATCTAAGAAGGACGCTACTAAAGCGGTTGACGCTGTTTTCGATACAATTCAAGAATCACTTGCAAACGGTGATAAAGTACAATTAATCGGATTCGGTAACTTCGAAGTACGTGAGCGTGCAGCCCGTAAAGGTCGCAACCCACAAACAGGTGAAGAAATCGAAATCTCAGCTAGCAAAGTACCTGCTTTCAAACCAGGTAAAGCGCTTAAAGAAGCTGTAAAATAATTACATACTTTGAGCGTTACGAAAGGGCCGCATAAGATGCGGCCCTTTTTTCTTTGAAAAACCTAAACTTCTAAAGCACTAAGCTTTGATGAGATTATTGGCTTATGCTAATATTAACAATGTTAGTTTATTTCTTTAGGTGATAGTAGGAGGACAGCATAATGGCAGAAGTCAACCATAGCCAGATAGAAGAAGCAGTGCGTTTAATACTTGAAGCAATAGGAGAAAATCCTAATAGAGAAGGACTTTTGGATACACCTAAGCGCGTCGCAAAAATGTATGCAGAGGTTTTTTCAGGAATAGATCACGATCCCAAGGAATATTTTGAAACTATTTTCAGTGAGGACCACGAAGAATTAGTCCTTGTCAAAGATATACCGTTTTATTCAATGTGTGAACATCATTTAGTGCCTTTCTACGGACGTGCACATGTTGCCTATATTCCACGGAATGGAAGAGTCACGGGTCTGAGCAAGCTTGCCAGGGCAGTGGAATCTGTCGCAAGGAGACCTCAGCTGCAAGAAAGGATCACTTCAACGGTTGCCGATTCCATCATGGAAACCCTTGAACCATACGGTGTCATGGTTGTCGTGGAAGCGGAACATATGTGCATGACAATGAGAGGGGTCAAGAAACCAGGCTCCAGTACAGTGACGACCGCGGTGCGGGGAACATTTAAAGAGGATTCACAAGCGCGGAACGAAGTGCTTTCATTTATCAAGAAGTAAAAGTACAGGAGTGGGATTAATGAATTCTAATGATTATGTTGTCATTAAGGCTAGTGAAGACGGCGTAAATGTAATCGGTCTTACCAGGGGCACGGACACACGCTTCCACCATTCAGAAAAGCTTGATAAAGGCGAAGTGATGATTGCTCAATTCACTGATCATACATCTGCCATCAAGGTAAGAGGGAAAGCAACGATCCTTACCAGTTATGGGGAAGTTGAAAGTGAAAATAAAAAATAGCATCTGATATGAGGGACGAACAAAGAACCATTATTCTTAGTCGTCCCCTTTGTTATATGAGAGTAAGGGAAGAAGAAATTTGAATGTAATCAGATTTGTTGATGCACGAAATACATAGAACACTTATGGGATCTTCGGCGATTCACTATTTGTGAACGTTTTATGGTATAATATTTATTGCTGAAAATTATCATGTGAAACATAGTAGAAATGGGGAAATAGGGTATGAAATTCACTGATTACAATCATCAAGCGAATATCATTCATCAATACATAGAAGACCAGCTTCACCATTCATATCTAAAGGAGTATATCGATCAGCCGCATATTGATCGTAAACGCATCAATTATTTGCTCCTTCCATTTTTGAATGAACAAAGGATGGTCACTCAACAGGAAATGAAGTGGATTTCTACTGCTATGTTTTTGCATATTGCCCTTGAGACACATGAGAAAGTAACAATTTCTGAACGGGATTCTCTTAAAGAGAGACAATTGACTGTACTTGCCGGAGTATACTTCAGCAGCCTTTATTACAGGACACTTGCTGAAACAGGGGATCTGGGGTTGATCGAGGCATTATCGAATGCGATCAAGAAAATAAATGAATGTAAAATATCAATGTACAATGAAGAGTGTTCTTCCGTAGATGAGTTGACGGAATATATAAGAATTATTGAAACTTCGATACCTGCTCATTTCTATGAGTTTTTCAATCAGAAGGACTGGATTCCCCTTCTTTCTGACACATTTTTATATAACCGTCTCATTCAAGAACGCCTGGCATTGATCAATTCAAAAGAAACCATCTTTACGGGTGCTCTTGCTTCAATACTAAGAGAATCCGAAGAACCGGTGGACCGGAGTCTCTTATTGTCAGCCGTCGACCATGCAATGGACAAGGTTCAAAAAGACATAGAAGTTCAATTACACGAAAAGAAGCCGGGTACTCCTGCTGCCAGAGAGTTGTTTGTGGAATTTCTTCCTTTCAATGAGTCTATTGCTACTACGAAATTATATGCGGAAGAAGGGTAAATGTTATGCAACAATCAAAAGAACAGAAGGTTCATGGTGTCTTTGAGAAAATCTACTCAAACTATGACAAGATGAACTCGGTAATCAGTTTCCAACAGCATAAAAAATGGCGCAAAGAGACGATGAAGCATATGAAGGTTAAAGAAGGAGCATCTGCTTTGGATGTATGCTGCGGGACGGCAGATTGGACGCTTGCACTCGGTGAGCAGGCGGGCATGAAAGGAAAAGTATTCGGATTGGATTTCAGCCAGAATATGCTGTCCATCGGAGAGGAAAAAGTAAAGTCATCTCCGCTGAATAATATTGAGCTTATCCATGGAAATGCCATGGAATTGCCATTTGAAGATAATACTTTCGATTACGTGACGATCGGATTCGGGTTAAGAAATGTTCCGGATTACCTGCAAGTGTTAAAAGAAATGAACCGTGTGTTGAAGCCTGGTGGAATGGCTGTCTGCCTTGAAACTTCACAGCCGACCATGTTTGGGTTCCGACAGCTCTACTATATGTATTTCAGATTCATCATGCCTGTCTTTGGAAGGATATTCGCAAAGAGCTTTTCTGAATATTCCTGGCTCCAGGAATCTGCAAGGGATTTTCCTGGAATGAAAGAACTGGCAGAATTGTTTGAAGAAGCCGGCTTTAAAGATATATATTTCAAGCCTTACAGCGGCGGAGTGGCTGCCATGCACGTTGGATATAAGTGATAGATAAACGCAAATTAGTAAACTGGGTGGATTAACTATGAAGCTAAACAGGATATATTCCTTTCTTAAAACAGACATAGACCAGATCGAAAAGGAACTTGAAACAGCAATCGAATCGGATTCCCGACTTTTGAATCAGGCATCCCTTCATCTTTTGCAGGCGGGCGGCAAACGGATCCGGCCCGTTTTTGTACTGCTTTCCGCGAAATTCGGAGAGTACGATATCGACTCAGTGAAAAATGCTGCCGTAGCCCTGGAGCTTATTCACATGGCTTCACTTGTTCATGATGATGTAATCGACGATGCAGAGCTGAGGAGAGGCAAGCCGACGATAAAGTCCCAGTGGGATAACAGGATAGCCATGTATACTGGAGATTATATTTTTGCCCGCGGCCTGGAATATATGACGAATATAAAGAATCCTGAAGCACATCAAATCCTTTCTCATACCATTGTGGAACTATGTAAAGGCGAAATAGCTCAGATAAAGGATAAATACCGCTGCGATCAAAATTTAAGGGATTATTTACTGAGGATAAAACGGAAGACCGCCTTATTGATAGCGGTCAGTTGTCAACTGGGTGCCATTGCATCCGGTGCTCCTGAAGAAGTACATAGAAGATTGTTCCGCTTTGGATATCATGTCGGGATGAGCTATCAAATTACAGATGACATACTGGATTTAACCGCAAGCGAAGAGGAACTCGGAAAACCTGCAGGCAGTGACTTATGGCAGGGGAATATCACACTTCCTGTTCTTTATGCCATGGAAGATCCTGCTCTTAGATCAGAAATAGAACGTGTCTCTGAAAACACTTCTGCTGAAGCAATGAAAAAAGTGATTGCTTCAATCCTTGCTTCGGATGCAATTGAACGGTCCCACCGTGTCAGCAGGATGTACCTTGATAAGGCGCTGGAAGATTTGGAGCATCTGCCTCAGAACCGGGTCAAGAAGACACTTAAGAATGTCGCAAACTTTATCGGAAAAAGAAAATATTGAGAAAATTTAAAATGGAAACGTTGCCAAAACCCCTGAACAGTGTTAATATTTTTCGTGGGACGTCCTCGGACAGACTATACATACATAATTAGGAGTGGGGAAGATGGAAAAAACGTTTTTAATGGTAAAGCCTGACGGCGTACAAAGAGGGTTAATCGGTGATATCGTTTCACGTTTCGAGAAAAAGGGCTTCCAATTAGTCGGAGCTAAGCTTATGAGCATCTCTACTGAGCTTGCTGAAGAACACTATGGTGAACATAAAGAAAGACCTTTCTTTGGAGAATTAGTCGACTTTATCACTTCCGGACCTGTATTTGCAATGGTATGGCAAGGGGAAAATGTCATCTCCACAGCACGCGGTATGATGGGGGCCACAAACCCTAAAGATGCAGCTACAGGAACGATCCGCGGAGACTTTGGCCTTACAGTAGGGAAGAACATCATCCATGGTTCTGACTCTCCTGAAAGCGCAGTCAGAGAAATCGGCTTATTCTTCAAAGAAGAAGAGCTTGTAGAATACAGCAAACTAATGAACGAATGGATCTACTGATCCCGGTTCCATAGGTACTCGAAAAGACAGGTCTGTGATGGCTTGTCTTTTTATTTTGGAAACATATTAAAATTCTGCGTCTTCGTTCGATATATCTAATATACATGAGTTTAGCTGCAGAAAGAGTGAATGGGAATATGGTAAACGATTATGGGGATTTTGTTCAGGCAATAAAAAGAAAGACCGCAATAGATCTGTCTCTTTATAAAGAAGCCCAAATGAAAAGGAGACTGACTGCTCTCTATGAAAAAAAGGGATACTCGAGCTTTCACGATTACTACAAATTAATCAGCTCGGATGAAAAGCAGATGGCGGAATTCCTCGACAGGATGACGATCAACGTATCGGAATTTTATCGGAATTATAAAAGATGGGAAGTTCTTGAAACCAATATCCTTCCCCGGCTCATTAAAGGCAAGAGGACATTGAAAGTATGGAGTGCTGCTTGTTCCACGGGGGAAGAACCCTATACACTGGCAATGCTTCTCTCTAAGTACCTGCCGCTGACAAGCCTTGACATCCTGGCGACAGATCTGGACGGGAATGCCCTGCAGCGGGCCAGGCACGCCATCTATCCCGAACGCTCGCTTGCTGAAGTGCCTCCTGAGATCAAACAAAAATATTTTACTGCCGAAGGCTCTCTTTACAAGGTGGATGACCGGATTAAGCAGGCCGTCACCTTTAAAAAGCAAAACCTCCTGGCTGATCCTTTTGATGCAGAATTCGATTTGATTGTGTGCAGGAATGTAATGATTTATTTCACTGAAGAAGCGAAAGACAGTTTGTATAAAAAGTTCAACGCTTCACTGATTAAAGAAGGGGTATTTTTCGTTGGGAGCACCGAACAGATTTTCAATCCCGGCCAATACGGATTTCAATCCGAAGATACATTTTTTTATAAAAAAGTCTGATTTAATGAACGGTGAAACAGAGGCTGCAGCAGCAATGCAGACAGCTTCGTATTTCATCGTTCTTTTTTGCATGACTCTAAACTTGCTGATTGGAAAGCGAGAGGAAATTTCAAAGTGCTGGCAAGGGGTGAAATGTTCAAATTTTTTAAACATAGTACTAGGAATGAATATTGAACTTATGTTATATTGGTACATAATTCTTTAACGAGTTGAAGGGGGAAAGTGTTATGAGATATTTAACATCAGGAGAATCTCATGGACCGCAATTGACAACAATCATCGAAGGCCTGCCTGCCGGGATGCCGCTGGAAGCGGAGGACATCAACGAAGATCTGGCAAGAAGGCAGAAAGGATATGGGCGCGGACGGAGAATGCAGATAGAGAAAGACCGCGTTTCAATCGTCGGTGGTGTAAGACACGGGTATACACTTGGATCCCCTTTGGGACTGGTAGTCGAGAATAAGGACTGGACTCATTGGACGAAGGTGATGGGAATTGAACCGCTGTCCCCGGGTGAAGAAGACGAAGTAAAAAGAAAAATTTCACGTCCAAGACCCGGCCATGCCGACCTGGTCGGAGGGATGAAATATGGACACCGTGATCTCAGGAACGTTCTGGAAAGATCTTCAGCCAGGGAAACGACCGTGCGGGTAGCTGCCGGATCCGTTGCGAAAAAGTTATTGAATCTCCTAGGTATCGAAGTTGTGGGATATGTTCTGGAAATAGGCGGTATAAAAGCAGAAAACATTAAATACGATTCCATAAATGATTTAAAAGAAAGATCTGAAAAATCTCCTGTCCGCTGCCTGGATAATGAAGCGGCTGACAAAATGATGAATCTGATAGATGAAGCAAAGCAAAATGGGGATTCCATCGGGGGAGTTGTTGAAGTGATCGTAGAGGGCATGCCGCAAGGTGTCGGAAGTTATGTTCATTACGATCGAAAGCTGGATGCAAAACTGGCACGTGCCATCATGAGCATCAATGCATTCAAAGGAGTTGAATTCGGGCTCGGATTTGAAATGGCGAGAAAACCGGGAAGCGAAGTTCATGATGAGATCCTTTGGAGCGAGGAAAAAGGCTACTACAGGAGGACGAACCGCCTTGGCGGTTTTGAAGGCGGGATGACAACCGGGATGCCGATTCATATCAAAGGTGTGATGAAACCCATCCCAACCCTCTACAAACCGCTGCAAAGCGTGGATATCGATACGAAAGAGCCGTTCAAAGCAAGTATCGAGCGATCTGACAGCTGTGCCGTCCCTGCAGCGAGTGTCGTAGCAGAAGCGGTAGTGGCATGGGAACTTGCAGAAGCCATTGCAGACCAGTTCAACAGTGATCAATTTGAAAAGCTTCAAAGGGATGTTGAGAATCTTAGAAACGAATCGAAGGAATTTTAAAATGGAAAGAATAACAGTGAAAACTCCTTCCAAGTCATATGATGTTTTTCTTGGAAATACGATGACACAGAATATCATCGATTTTATTTCCTCCAACTACCCTGGTGTTTCAACCATTTGGATCATTGCGGACATTGAAGTCCATTCTCTTTATGGAAAACAATTTGCCAATGAGCTGGAGCGGGTATTTCCGGTGACTGTCTTTGAGGCACCATCCGGCGAACAGGCTAAAAGCTTCAAAGTATACGAAGAAGCCATTTCACACGGTCTCCGGAATCATGTGGACAGGAATGCTCTCGTCATTGCGTTTGGAGGCGGTGCGATTGGTGATTTTGCAGGATTCACAGCCTCCACTTTCATGAGGGGCATCCCGTTTATCTCTGTACCTACAACGATACTGGCTCATGATAGTGCGGTTGGCGGGAAAGTGGCAATCAATCATCCATTGGGAAAAAATATGGTCGGTCAGTTTTATCAGCCTGATGGTGTATTCTTTGACTTGGATTATCTCAAGAGCCTGCCTGCCGAAGAGGTGCGGTCGGGTTATGCGGAAGTGATCAAACACGCTTTCTTGTCAGATGCAGATTTCCTGAGGGAACTTTATTCAAATTTCACATCGGTGAGCGAGCTGCGGGAAGAGTATATACTGCAATGTCTTCTCAGAGGGATCAAAGTAAAGGCGGAAATTGTTTCTCAAGACGAAAGAGAACATGGGATCAGGGCATTCCTGAATTTCGGACATACGTATGGACACGCTGTGGAAAGCGCCAGCGGATATGGAAATCGGACACATGGGGAATCGGTCATGATCGGGATGATTTATGCTTTGTACCTAAGTGGAAAATATTGCAGCTTGTCCTTCGATCTGAAGGAATTCGTCAATTGGATCATATCGATCGGATATGATTTGACGGTCCCAGATCATATTACATTCACACAACTTTTGAATAAGATGAAGAACGATAAAAAATCAAAAGACGGCATGCCGGTTTTTGTACTGTTAAAGGAAATTGGTGAGCCGGTTCTTGTGACTGTTCCTGAAGAAGGCCTGATCGCTGCAGATACTTTTATCCGCGGCTTATATAAATGGGCAGTAGAAAAGGATAAAAGGGAGAGTGAGAATGATGATGAGGGGAATCCGGGGAGCAACAACCGTTGAAGAGAATAGCGAAAAGGAAATTCTCCTTTCAACTCACGAGCTGCTGGGTGAAATGATCGCAAGTAACAGGATTGATCCCGACAAGGTGGCATCCGTTTTCATTTCGGCCACTGCAGATATTACAAGAGCATTTCCTGCCAAAGCGTTAAGGGAATTTGACGACTGGAAATATGTACCCGTGATGTGTATGCAGGAGTTGGATGTGCCGGGAGGACTGGAACGCTGTATCCGGCTGATGATCCACTATAATACGGGATGCCCCCAAAAAGATATTAAGCACATATATTTGAAGAAGGCCGTTTCGTTAAGGCCGGACTTGAGTGAATAAAGAATGGAATAATAATTAATAGTCAATTGACTCACGGATTGAAAGGAAGTTTTGTATATGCAATGGAAATCACAGTTACACAATCTCAAAGCATATCAGCCCGGGAAAACGATGGAAGACGTCAAAGAGCAATACAGTCTTGAGAAAGTGGTAAAGCTCGCATCGAATGAGAATCCTTACGGCTGTTCTCCTCAAATACAGAATTTCATCTATGATTATGCATCTTCACACGCCATCTATCCTGATGGTTACGCAAAGCGGTTACGCATGAAAGTCGCCGGCCATTTATCGGTGGAGCCCGGGCAGCTCATCTTCGGGAATGGTTCCGATGAAGTGATTCAAATCATATCCAGGGCTCTCTTGGACCCTTCGAAAAGCACCGTGATGGCTGCACCTACATTTCCGCAGTATAAACATAATGCCATTGTCGAAGGAGCAGAGGTAAGGGAAGTCCCTCTGGACGAAGAAGGCAGGCATCAGCTCTCCAAGATGCTGGACAGCATTGACGGGACTACTGCTGTCGTCTGGTTGTGTTCGCCGAATAATCCTACCGGTGAGTATATCCGTAAAGAAGAACTTCTGCATTTCCTTGACCAGGTTCCCTCAGACGTCCTGGTCGTTTTGGATGAAGCATACTATGAATATGTCACTGCTGGGGATTATTATGATTCAATCAGCCTCATTGAATCTTATCCTCAATTGGTTGTAACCCGGACCTTTTCAAAAGCATACGGGCTGGCAGGATTCAGGGTCGGCTATGGAGTTGGAAGCAGAGACGTCATAGGGAAATTGGAACCGGTCAGGGAGCCATTCAATAACAACTCCCTTGGTCAGGGGGCGGCGGCGGAGGCCATGGAAGACCAGGCTTTCATCGAGCAATGCAGAGAAAAGAACCGTGAAGGACTCCAGCAATTTTATGAGTTTTGTGAAAGCACCGGACTGAAATATATGAAATCCCAGGCGAATTTTATCCTGATTGATTTCGGACTGAGCGGCGATGAAGTATTTCAATACTTGATGAGCAAAGGTTACATTGTCCGGTCCGGCGGTGCATTGGGCTATCCTCAATCAGTGCGGATTACAGTCGGCTCCCGTGAACAAAACGAAGAATTAATCTCATTGATGAAAGAGTTTCTTGCGGTTATAAAACAATCCTGATAATTGAATGGACTCCAGCCGGAGGGTCAGCACGATTGACCTGTCCGGCTTTTTTTCCAACGTTTTCAGTCAGGATAAAGGGAGAGAATGGGAATGGAAGGCAATGTATTAATTGTAGGAATGGGACTTATCGGCGGCTCGCTTGCCCTGTGCATAAAGGAAGAGCATCCCCATGCAACGATCATTGGATACGATGTGAATCAAAAAGAATTGCGACTTGCAAAAACACTCGGTGTCATTGATGAAATGGCGCAGACCTTTGAGCAGGCTGCTGAGAAAGCGGATCTTATCATCATCTCGACACCGGTGACCCAAACGGAAAAGATAATGAAAGTCTTACATAATACGAATCTGAAACAGGGTGTCATCATTACCGATACGGGAAGTACAAAGGGACAAATCATGAAAGCAGCACGCCCGCTGAGTGAAAAGGGGATTCCCTTCATTGGAGGTCACCCGATGGCGGGATCCCATAAAAGCGGCGTGAGTGCAGCTAAGAAAATTCTGTTTGAGAATGCCTTCTATATGTTTACCCCTTCTGAGAATACAGAAGACCATGAGATTCAATCGCTTGAGAAGTGGCTGGGCGGCACACGTGCAAAATTCCTTATCGTCCCTCCGAAAGAGCACGATGAACTTACAGGGATGATCAGCCACTTTCCACATATCATCGCCGCTTCACTTGTGCACCAGGCGAAGGATTCTTCACAGGAACACCCATATTTAAGAAGGCTTGCTGCAGGCGGTTTCAGGGATATTACCAGAATCGCTTCTTCCAGCCCGGTGATGTGGAAAGACATCACCATGCAGAATAGTCAGGTCTTGATGGACATCCTGGAAAAGTGGAAAATAGAAATGGAAGAAGTCATCCATATGGTCAAAGAAAAGGATGCGGAAGTATTATATCGATATTTTTATGAGGCGAAGGTTTTCCGGGACGAGCTTCCGGTCCTGGCCAAAGGAGCCATACCGGCCTTTTATGATTTGTATATAGACGTCCCGGATTACCCGGGGGTCATTTCTGAAGTGACGGCCTATTTAGCAGAGGAAAAAATCAGTTTGACAAATATCCGTATCCTGGAAACCAGGGAGGATGTATACGGAGTTTTGGTTATCAGCTTCCAAACCATAGAAGACAGGGAAAGAGCAGTGTTTTGTCTTAAAGAAAAAACAGCATACGAATTGTTTATCGATTAGGCTCTTTTCGTATACTTTGTTGCTTCACAACCAAGAAAATACCGGAACTTTGGTATTTTCGAGTTGTCCGTCCGTCTCTTGTTGAAGGTTGAGTTCGAAAAGAGTACGTCCACAAGCTGCAATAAGGTTATAAGCCTATTTACGAAAAGCAACAATCTTTTAGAAAACAGCCATCGATTAAGGAGGAAAACCATGGACACACGTAAATTAACAAAACCATCACACGGTCTAAATGGCGAACTGCAAGTACCTGGGGATAAATCCATTTCCCATCGGGCTGTCATGTTCGGTTCTGTTGCAGAAGGTGAAACGAGGATCCATAATTTTTTAATGGGGGAAGATTGCTTAAGCACAATCGCATGCTTCAAGAGGCTGGGCGTGAAAATTGATATACAGGGTGACGAAGTACTCGTGGAAGGGAAGGGCTGGGACTCATTAACCGAGCCATCTGAAGTACTTGACACGGGTAATTCAGGGACCACGACCAGGCTGATGATGGGTCTGCTCGCAGGCAGGCCGTTTCATTCTGTCATGCTCGGCGATGAATCAATTGCGAAACGGCCCATGAAAAGGGTTACGGACCCGCTGAAGCTTTTTGGGACAAAGATCGATGGGCGTGAGGAAGGGAATTTCACCCCATTATCAATCCGGGGAGGCAGCTTGAAAGCAATCCGATACACTCTGCCCGTGGCAAGTGCGCAGGTGAAGTCCGCCATCCTGCTGGCAGGGCTTCAGGCAGAGGGTGTGACAGAGGTCATCGAACCCGAGAGAACAAGGGATCACACTGAGAAAATGATCATCGAATTCGGTGGTGAAATAGACAGGGAAGGCGATACCATCAAATTGCGGGGCGGACAGCAGTTGAAAGGGACAAGTGTATACGTGCCTGGTGACATTTCCAGTGCTGCGTTCTTTATGACAGCCGCTGCGATTGTACCCGGCAGCCGGGTAATGTTAAAGAATACAGGCCTGAATGAGACCAGAACCGGCATCATCGAGGTGATGCAAAGAATGGGCGCGAAAATGGATATAACTGAAAAAACTGGAGCGGGTGAAAGAATCGGGGATATCCTGGTCGAATTCTCGGAACTCCAGGGTACAGAAATCGGCGGTGAACTGATACCCGCCCTGATAGATGAAATCCCGGTCATTGCCCTCTTGGCAACCCAGGCACAGGGTACAACTATCATCAAAGACGCAGAAGAACTCAAGGTGAAAGAAACAAACAGAATCGACGCCGTCGTGAATGAGCTTAAGAAGCTTGGTGCGGATATAGAAGCTACGGAGGACGGGATGATCATCAAAGGGAAGAAATCCCTCCAAGGTGCAGAAGTTGATTCATGGGGGGACCACCGGATTGGGATGACGCTGGCGGTAGCCTCATTAATTACTGAATCCCCTGTATTTCTGGGAAATTCGGAAGCAATCAACATATCTTATCCGGACTTCTTTGATCACCTCGGGAAGTTAACTGATTAATCTTGTTTAAGGAAGAAGACTTGTTCTTCTTCCTTAAAATTATGTCAATGAGTCATTTCCCTTCTCCTTTATACATAGCTTGTCTATAAAGGAAGGTGGAAAGATGAGTAAGTATATCATTGAAGATGCCCTGTATGCCACTGATGAATCGAGCCGCAGAGTATCTTTCCTGGTGGAAGATGACAAGATAGCCGCGATTCGTGAAAAATTTTCTTATTACAGTCACATACGATTGAATATCTCACCTTTCATAATGACACCGTCTCATGTGATATGTGACACAAACCTCCCTGTTGACCTTGATTTTTCCTCATTCAAAACATATTTTTTGGACCACTTTATCTCAAAAGGCTGTGCAACGATCCTTACATCCTTTACCATTTCCTACGAATTTGAATTTCTGGGGAAACTGGAGGAGCGCAAAACGTCCCTTTTAAGCAGCCCGCTTGATTATACCATCGGACTTTCTGCTCCCGCACATTTGATCACACCTGAAGTAATCCGTTTATGTAAACGTAACCGGGTACCTGTCATATGGGTGGAAGTGGATGACATGGAAGCATTCCGATCAATCAAATGGGGATGGGTTAAAGGATTGCTCTATGATTATCGTATTACTTTTGTCCCCTTTTTTACGACAAATCTGGACAAAAAGCAAAAGATGAAGCATCTTAGAATGTGGCAAAAAACGATGAGTTCCGAGAATATCCCTCATTTTTCTGATGAAATGAAGCAGAAAGTCCCGATGTCTATATCACAATTGAAAAAAATTGGCATGTATCCACATAGAGGAAATTTTCTCCCTGGTGGAGAAATAAGTTATAACCTCTATATGAAAAAAGAAATGGACCAGTCACCTGACGATAGTTTGTTTCATTATGAAAGTCACGTTTTAAAATGTACAATGAATAGAGGGAAGTACCATTTTTTAAACGGCCGAACCTACTTTCATCCTGGTGCAGGTAAAGAGCTTAAGATCCAAACACCGGGTTTCTTCACCTGACAGGACCAGGTAACGACCTGAATGTACTAACATAGCTCGATAGAAAGGAAATAAATATGTCTCATAGTGAAAAAATGTTGACTTCTTTGGAAGAAGGTAATTTAGATGAAGCAAAAAAACACTTTAACGAAACACTGAAGTTTGGAAGTCATGAAGAAAAATTCAGCTTGGCTGAAGAGCTCCATCACTTGGGGTTTTTGAATGAAGCAAAGGAGCTTTATGAAAATTTACTCTTATATTATCCGGATGAGGGCGAACTGATCATAGAACTTGCGGAAGTCCTGGTCGAAATGGACAAGGAGGAAGAGGCGATAGAGCTTCTTTCACATATAGAAGAAGATGACAGTTCGTATCCCCGTGCATTGCTACTGATGGCTGATTTGTATCAGATGCAGGGTTTATTCGAAGTAAGTGAACAGAAGCTCCTTCAAGCCAAAGGCCTGCTGCCCGATGAACCTGTCATTCTATTTGGGTTAGGTGAATTATATGCGGAAACAGGCAGGTTCTTGGAAGCGATCAGATACTACACCCAGCTTGTTGATAAAGGCATCACCGAAATTGGCGGAACTTATATTCACCAGCGGCTCGCTGAAGCTTACAGTGTGGGGGGCTCCTTTGAAGAAGCCCTGGGCCATTATGAAAAAGCCATAGAAGAGCATTTGGAAATCAATACGCTTTTCGGTTTCGCTTTTACTGCATACCAGGCCGGATACTATGAAACAGCCATCGAAAAGCTTGTCTCCGTCAAGGAGCTGGATCCTGATTATCACTCGGTATATTTACTCCTTGCAAAGGCTTATGAGCATGAGGAAGAGCTCGATAAAAGCCTGGAGACGATAAGGGAAGGAATCAAGCAGGACGAGTTTAATAAAGAATTGAGTTTGTTCGGGGGAAAAATATCCCTTAAGCTTGGGTTGGATGAACAAGCAGAAGCATACCTCAGGAACTCACTGGCGCTCGACCCGGGATATCTGGAGGCGGCGCTGCTTATTAATAAGTTATTCTTCACCCAGGACCGCTTCGATGATGTGCTGGAAATTGCCGCGATGCTGGCCGCCGAGGGTGAGGAAGAACCACAGCTGGCTTGGGATCTTGCGAAGGCATATGAAGGGCTTGAACAATATAATGATGCATTAAAACAATACCGGGCTGCATATACTTATTTTAAGAATCACGAAGACTTCCTGATCGAATACGGACAATTCCTGATGGAGGAAGGTCTCAGGAAGGAAGCACTCGAAATTTATAACAGGCTGCTGGATATGGATCCTTCCAATGACGAATGGCAGGATCTCATCGAAAGACTGCAAGAATGATAATCAGCATGTGGGACACACGGTTAAGCTGTCGGAAAGTGCATTCATTCAGACTTTAAAAGAAATTAATATGGTACACGGACCTTAATTTTAATCTGGATTTCGCAGAGGAGGGAAACCAATGACCACCCCTGTTTCTGTCAACGAGAAGAAAGAATTTATCCGCTGGTTTTTAAATCGTTATCAATTGAAAAGAAGAGAATGCGTCTGGATATTGAATTATTTGATGAGCCACGATCAATTAATGAAAAAGGTTCACTTTGTAGAAGAGTCGCAATATTGTCCCAGAGGCCTGGTCATGTCGACACATTGTGTGGAGGATGTACCTTTCCGATTCTATAAGGAAAATATCATGACGACAGATGCTGAAAAATCATTTCATGATATCCGATTGAATAAAGATGAAGATATTTATATTCAATTGAATTTCAGTAAAGCGAATTCCAGTTATCAGTTTGCAGCTGTATTGGAAGAAAATCCTTTTATGCCTAAGTATCTGCTTATCAATGAAAAAGACCGGCTGCTGGCAGAACAATTCCTGGAAGATAGTCTCCATTCATTTCAGAAAAACAGGCTGCTTCAAGCGATCGATTCCGCATTGGACAGCGGAGATAAAGAAAGGTTCACTGCATTAACGGCAGAATTGAATAATCTCGTGAAAAAAGAATGAGGGTTTCCCTCATTCTTTTTTTCTGTGCGCCCGGCATGGGTGCAGTCTATAGGGTGTAAGTCCCGAGCCATGAAGGCAGTAGTAGTGGTTAGCTTAACGCAAGGGTGTCCGCGGTGACGCGGAATCTGAAGGAAGCGAGCGGCAAACCTCCGGTCTGAGGAACACGAACTTCATATAAGGCTAGGTACCATTGGATGAGTTTGCAGAACAAAACAAAGTCCTTACTGCCGAAGGTGGTACAGAGTAAATGAAGCAGATAGATGGAGGGAAAGACTGTACTCTTACCCGGGGAGGTCTGATTGGAAAGCCAAGTACACTTGGTAACCTATCTAGCAATAGATAGCTGAACAATCAGAAGTCAGCAGAGGTCATAGTACCTTACCGGCTCGAGACGGTAAGGGAAGGACTGAACAATTAGGAAGAACGAGAACTAGGCATACAATTCCTGTGTAGAAGCAGACAATCCGAAAGGACTTACTTGAAGGAGGA
This sequence comes from Rossellomorea oryzaecorticis, assembly GCF_045897515.1. Taxonomy (NCBI): domain Bacteria; kingdom Bacillati; phylum Bacillota; class Bacilli; order Caryophanales; family Bacillaceae; genus Rossellomorea; species Rossellomorea oryzaecorticis. Next base: position 92,417 of record NZ_JBJOSA010000006.1, read on the forward strand.
AGTGGTGAATCCACAGGGGACTTCATGAGGGTGGAGCAGGAATAACATAATTAGATTTCTACGTTCACGTCGAAAGGAAATATCACATGTTAATGAATCTGATTCTATCACGGGAAAACTTAATAGAAGCACTTAAACGTGTGGAAAAGAACAAAGGAAGTCACGGCATAGATGGAATGTCCGTAAAATCCCTACGAAGACATCTTTATGAGAACTGGGACACCCTTTGTGATTCTTTAAGGAAAGGTACCTATCAACCTAACCCAGTACGTCGAGTCGAAATCCCGAAACCGAACGGTGGAGTAAGGTTACTTGGAATACCTACCGTGATAGATCGTTTCATCCAACAGGCAATCGCCCAAGTTTTAACTCCGCTTTTTGACCCAACCTTCTCGGAACATAGTTATGGGTTTAGGCCAAGCCGAAGAGGCCATGACGCTGTTCGTAAAGCAAGGGGATATATAAGTGAAGGTTATAGATGGGTGATTGACATGGACTTGGAGAAGTTCTTTGACAAAGTGAATCATGACAAGTTGATGGGGATATTGGCAAGCAGAATCCAAGACCGATTGGTCTTGAAGCTAATTCGAAAATATCTCCAAGCAGGAATCATGATAAATGGTGTAGTCTACGATGCAGAAGAAGGAACACCACAAGGAGGTCCCCTGAGCCCTCTTCTTTCGAATATCCTTTTGGATAAGCTTGATAAAGAGCTAGAAAGGAGAGGTCACAAGTTTGTCCGCTACGCCGATGATTGTAATATTTACATGAAATCGAAGAAAGCTGGAGAACGAGTGATGAACTCCATTACATGCTTCATTGAGCAGAAATTAAAACTCAAAGTAAACAGAGGGAAATCAGCGGTTGACCGCCCGTGGAAACGAAAGTTCCTTGGCTTTAGCTTTACGGTTAATAAGAAACCGAAGGTTCGAATAGCCAACGAAAGTGTTAAGAGGCTAAAAGCTAAAATACGAAAGTTAACATCTCGTTCTAAACCAATCCCCATGGAAGTTAGAATTGAGAAATTGAATCAATTTCTAACGGGATGGTGTGGATATTTTGCATTAGCTGATACACCAAGTAAATTCAAAGGATTTGATGAGTGGATTAGAAGAAGACTCCGTATGATTGAATGGAAACAATGGAAGAACCCGAAGACAAGAGTAAGAAAACTCAAAAGTCTTGGCGTTCCAGACCATAAGGCATACGAATGGGGAAATTCCAGAAAGAAATTTTGGAGAATTGCCTCAAGTCCAATCTTACACAAAACCCTCGATAACTCTTACTGGAGAAATCGAGGGCTCAAAAGTCTATATCAAAGATATGAATTTCTACGTCAAACTTAATTGAACCGCCGTATACCGAACGGTATGTACGGTGGTGTGAGAGGTCGGGGGTTAGTCACCCCCTCCTACTCGATTTGGGGTCATACCTGCCATAATATTGTACATACTACAGAATAAGAGAATTTTCCTTTTATTGAAGGCACACAAAATGATATGATGGGAGGTATGAAAGAAAAGAAAAAGTGAGGGAATTTGATGAATTGGAATGTAAAAGATATTGAAGTCTTTGAAACTGAGAAAGAATACATAGATACCGCTGTGATTCCTGTTGTCCCGATTGATTTTTCACCGGAAATAAAAACGTCGGCTGCACAGACTGAATTTATTTCGCTTTTGACGTTTCACTTGGAAAGGCAGTTCAAAGGGCGCATGATCATGACTCCGGCATTCACTTATCTGATGGGCAGGACCGAAGAAAAGACAGGTGAGCTGCAGGAATGGGGGAGCCGCCTGAAAGACAGCGGGGTGAAACATGTTTTCTTCCTCACTTCAGACAGCAGTTGGAAAAAATCAGAGCAGCAGTTAAATGACCAATTGATATGGGTTCCGTCCATTCCGCTCGAACATCTGGACGAACAGTATAAGCACTCGATCATGGAAGATCAGGTGAAACAACTCCTGAACATAATTGTACAAAAATGGCAAAAAAATTCATAAAAACTTCACATTGTATCCATCTTTTAGTTTATTGAGTTATTGACCTTGTAATAAGTTTAATATATCATAGTTATGTCCTAGTTTTATATTTGTGCGAAATATGTCCGATGGACTTACCTTACGCGATAGAGGGGGGAAAAGGATGAGCAAGCAACGTGTATCTAGACGTCAATTCCTTAACTATACACTTACGGGTGTAGGCGGTTTCATGGCTGCCGGAATGCTAATGCCGATGGTTCGATTCGCTGTCGATCCAGTACTGAAGACAGAAGCAGCCGGAGACTTCATAGCGACGAAACAAAAAGTTTCAGAATTAACAAATGAGCCTGTTCGTGTCGATTATTCTTATGAACAGAAAGATGCGTGGTACACATCAGAAGTAACTCAGACTGCTTGGGTCTATAAGAACAAGGAAGGGAAAATTGTTGCTCTTTCACCGGTATGTAAGCATCTTGGATGTACGGTCAACTGGGGTGGAGACAAGAATAATCCAGAAAAGTTCTATTGCCCTTGCCATGGCGGGATGTATGAAAAGAATGGTAAGAATATTCCCGGTACACCGCCGACAGCACCGTTGGATACATATCCGACAAAAGAAAAAGACGGTATTTTATACCTTGGACAACCTGAACCAAATAAATATGTTAAGTAAGGGGGCGTAATCTGTGCTGAACAAAATCTATGACTGGGTTGACGAGCGTTTGGACATTACGCCTTTGTGGCGGGATATCGCGGATCACGAAGTTCCCGAACACGTAAACCCTGCGCACCATTTTTCTGCGTTTGTTTACTGTTTTGGCGGTCTGACATTCTTCGTAACCGTGATTCAAATCCTTTCAGGTATGTTCCTGACAATGTACTATGTACCTGATATCAAAAACGCTTGGGAATCTGTATATTATCTGCAAAATGAAGTAGCCTTCGGACAAATTGTCCGCGGGATGCACCACTGGGGAGCAAGCTTGGTAATCGTAATGATGTTCTTACATACACTGCGAGTATTCTTCCAAGGTGCATACAAGAAACCTCGTGAATTAAACTGGGTTGTTGGAGTACTTATCTTCTTTGTCATGCTGGGCCTTGGTTTCACGGGTTATTTATTACCGTGGGATATGAAAGCGCTATTTGCGACAAAGGTAGGTCTTGAGATAGCCGGTGCAACACCGTTTATCGGAGATCAGGTGAAAATGCTCCTGGCTGGAGATGCTCATATTGTCGGTGCACAGACATTGACTCGTTTCTTCGCCATTCACGTTTTCTTCCTGCCTGCTGCTCTACTTGGATTGATGGGAGCCCACTTCCTGATGATCCGTAAGCAAGGTATTTCTGGACCGCTATAAGATTCGATTGAATAAAAAACCTGAAAAACCTATTTAAAGGAGGGGGACACTATGCATCGAGGAAAAGGGATGAAGTTTGTAGGTGATTCTCGTGTACCTGTAAACAAGAAACCGAATATTCCTAAAGATTATTCGGAGTTCCCTGGGAAAACAGAAGCTTTCTGGCCGAACTTCTTACTTAAAGAATGGCTTGTAGGGGCAGTTTTCCTGATCGGTTACCTATGCTTGACGATCGCGCATCCGTCACCGCTGGAACGTATTGCCGATCCGACTGATACTGGGTATATTCCATTACCTGACTGGTATTTCTTATTCTTATACCAATTACTTAAATATACGTATGCATCCGGACCTTATAACGTAATCGGAGCGTTCGTAATTCCTGGTATTGCTTTTGGTGCGCTTCTTCTTGCACCATTCATTGACAGAGGACCTGAACGCCGTCCTGTGAAGCGTCCATTTGCTACCGGATTTATGTTATTGGCTCTTGCCGCTACGTATTTCCTGACTTGGGAATCTGTCGCTACCCATGACTGGGAAGCAGCAAAAGAACAAGGTAAGATTGTGGCAGAAGCTGAGATCGATAAAGAATCCGAAGGTTACAAAATCTTCTCAGATGAGAAAAACAGCTGTATCACTTGTCATGGAGAGAACATGACAGGAGGGGCTGCGGCACCTTCTTTGGTTGGCACCGGGTTATCACCGGATGAAATCAAAGACATCGCCAAAAACGGTAAACCGCCCGGCATGCCGGCAGGTTTATTCAAAGGAACGGATGAAGAGCTGGATAAACTGGCTGAATTCATTTCCGGTCTGAAAGCAGAATAGTATTAAAAAAGAGCCAGCAGTCGTTGGCTCTTTTTTTCTACGTAGAAATGTACCGAGAAAGGAGCAGCAATATGATTTCCTGGCTTTATCCCATATTGCGGGACAAAACATTTTTATGGATGCTTTTCATCGTCAATCTGCTTGGTACCATATACGGGTACATATGGTACATCCCGCAGTTAAAGAACACACCCGGGCAGTTTATGATCTTTGTACCTGACAGCCCTACGGCAAGCCTCTTTTTTTGCTTTGTACTTGCAGCATTTTTAATGAAGAAAAACTGGCCGATCTTCGAAGTTCTTGCCATAATCACATTATTTAAGTATGGAGTCTGGGCGGTTGTGATGAATCTGCTTACACTTTGGCTAAGCGGTGAGCTTCCCTGGGAAGGATACATGCTGATGGCTTCACATGGAGCCATGGCGGTACAGGGAATCCTGTATTCATCATTTTACCGCGTGAAAGCATGGCATATAGCGCTCGGGGCTTTATGGACTTTACATAATGATATTATTGATTATGTATACATGCAATTCCCTGTTTACTCCAAATTGTTCCTTTATATCCAAGACATCGGATACTTCACTTTCTGGTTGAGTATATGTTCAATCCTGCTTGCCTGGTATTTTACCCAAAAGACGCCGCGTTCCAGCATCACTCTCTGATATTTAATCGTTTTTTGGTCTACTCTTGTCCACCCGTTCATAGACTTTATTAGTAGTTTTAGGGGGGACAAGTATGAAATACATGAAAGCAATATTTATCATATTTTTATTCTTCTCAATACCACAGCCATCTCTAGCAGATCACGCTCCGTCTCCGGTGAATGAACTTGATGATATTGCCGACCAGGCACTTCAATTGACGAAGGCAGGGAAATATGAGGAAGCAAAGCATCTTCTGAACTATTTCTCAGAAGAATTTGCTGCCGCGAGCATGCATCAATCGTTTTCAATGGATGAATTAAGGATCTTGACGATTTCACATAACCTTGCATTAGAGGCCATCAACCAGGCAGATGCTGGGATCGAACAAAAAGTAAACGCGGTAACGAAGTTCAGACTGGTCATGGATGCGTTATCCAGCCATTATCAGCCATTATGGGTGGAAATGGAGGATCCGATCATGGAAGCCTTCAAAGGCGTGAAGACAGCTGCAGAAAATGGTAACAGCGAGCAATATCATTCAGAACTGAATATGTTCCTCGCCAAATATAATATCATCCAGCCAAGCATTAAGCTTGACATACCTGTCGAGCAGGCACAGGCACTGGATGCGAGAATTACGTACATCGACCAATACCGGCAGAAAATCCTTGAAAGCACGGAAGCGACTGCAGAATTGACGAACCTTCAGACGGACCTTGAACACCTGTTTGAAAACAAAAAAGAAGATGAAGCCGATCCTTCTCTGTGGTGGGTGATTATTTCAACAGGAAGTATCATTGTCTCTACATTATCTTATGTAGGTTGGAGAAAATATAAAGGTCAAAGGGAATCACGTGAATCAGAACGTCAAAAAAATTGACATAGCTAATATCGCAATATAAAATCTAGTTATCTGAACATCTGGAGGTTTTCGTAATGGGTTTTCTTGTATACTTCTTACTCATTGCCCTCATTCCGATCTGGGCGCAAATGCGTGTGAAAAGTACATTTAAAAAATACTCGAGAGTTGCTACGACATCGGGTATGACAGGAAGGGAAATGGCGAGAAAGATACTTGATGAAAATGGTCTGTTTGATGTGAAAGTAGTGGAAGGCAGGGGCTTCCTCAGCGATCACTATAATCCTGTGACTAAAACGGTCGCACTATCACCCGATAATTACCATGGGCATTCAGTTGCAGGTGCAGCTGTTGCAGCTCACGAAGTGGGCCACGCCATCCAGGACGCTGAAAGTTATGCGTTCCTTCGTTTCCGTCATGCTTTGGTGCCGGTTGCCAATATCGGATCTAACATGTCATGGATTTTCCTGCTGATCGGTATGTTCACTCAAATGACCGGGATGTTCCTTCTGGGTATCATCCTGATGGCAGCAGGTGTGGTCTTTCAATTAATCACCCTGCCAGTTGAATTCAATGCATCTTCCCGTGCGATGAATCAAATTGTTTCTTTGGGACTGATCCGCAATGAAGAGGAACGTCATGCCAAGAAAGTATTGAATGCAGCGGCAATGACATATGTAGCGGCAGCTGCTGTAGCGGTAATTGAATTGTTAAGGCTCGTATTGATTTTCACTGGGATGCAAGGTGAGGATTAATCACTCACATAAAGAAAGCCAGGCTGGATGCCTGGCTTTTTTGATGCTTCTTATCAATCATGGAGAGGATTTTTGTCAGCATCCAGCGTAAATCCTTCACCGAGTACGTCATGAACAACCGTAACGGATACAAAAGCATGAGGATCCACGGACGTAATGATATTCTTCAACCGGACGATTTCATTTTTCCCCACGACACAATAAAGGACCTCTCTGTCTTGTTTTGTGAATGAGCCGTGTCCCCTTAATACAGTGACGCCGCGGTCCATCTTTTCATTGATCACAGCAGCGATTGCTTCATGGTGGTCGGAGATGATCATCGCCCCGCGTGCTGAGTATGCACCTTCCTGCATAAAATCAATCACCTTCGCAGCGACAAATACTGCAACAAGTGTATACATTGCCTGCCTGTAATCCAAATACGTGATGAGGGAAGCAATGATGACCACTGCATCAAAAATGAACATCGTTTTCCCCATGCTCCATCCAACATATTTATGAACCACTCTGGCGATTATATCAACCCCGCCCGTTGTGCCGCCATATCTGAAAATGATCCCCAAGCCTATGCCAATGAAGACACCGGCAAACAGAGCGACAAGAAATAAGTCATCCTCAAGATGAATTTCCATCTGATACCGCTGAAAAATCCATAAGAATACAGATAAGCTTACCGTTCCTATAACCGTATAATAAAAGGCCTTTCTTCCAAGCAGCTTCCAGCCTAAAAAGAACAGGGGAATATTAAGTGCAAGGTTAGAATAAGAAGGATCGATATGAAATAAGAAATAAAGAATCAAAGTAATCCCGGTGAATCCTCCTTCAGCAAGTTCATTCTGCATATTGAAATGAACCAGTCCGAACGCGAAGATCGCTGCACCTAAAAGTATGAAAAATACATTTTTAAAGCGTAAACCAAGCATCCTTGTTGTCCCTCCTTCGATGGGAAGTGTCTCATAACAGAGACATTATATAGGATGGGGATTATTGTGGCAATCCTTTAAACGAATAATTTGTAAATGTGATAAGATTTAGCTAACATGATAAAAGATGATGAAGGAGTGTGTCTTTTAATATGGCAAATGAAAAATCAATGATACAGCTTCAAAAAGAAGTTGATCAATACATAAGTCAGTTCAAAGAAGGTTATTTCAGCCCCCTGGCTATGATGGCCAGATTAACAGAAGAGATGGGCGAACTTGCGCGCGAAATTAACCATTATTATGGTGAAAAGCCCAAGAAACATACAGAAAAAGAAAAAACGGTTGAAGAAGAGCTCGGTGATGTATTATTTGTCCTCATCTGTCTGGCTAATTCTTTGGATATCTCCTTGGAGGAAGCTCATGATCGGGTCATGAATAAGTTTAACACCCGCGATAAAGATCGCTGGACAAGAAAGGAAGGCGGTGGCGAAAATGGAACAAATTAATGTGGTTATTGCCGGTCCAAGGGGCAGAATGGGAAAAGAGGCAGTTGAATTGGTTCAAGATACACCTCAATTTGCATTGATGAGCGTTATAGATCATAAAGGGGAAGCAAATGTTGACGTTCCTGTCTTTAAAGACATAAAGGAATGTTTTGAGTCATCGATCCCCCATGTCTTAATTGACTTAACGACACCTGAAGTCGGCTATCATCATACGAAGACCGCACTTGAATATGGGGTCAGACCGGTTGTCGGAACCACAGGCTTCACCCAGGAAGAATTAATCGAGTTGAGGCAGTTAGCGGAATCAAAGGAACTCGGATGCATCATCGCTCCGAATTTTGCCATCGGGGCCGTCTTGATGATGAAGTTTTCCCAGATGGCAGCTAAGTACTTTGAGGATATTGAAATCATCGAACTTCATCATGATCAAAAACTTGACGCGCCGTCAGGTACAGCCGTGAAGACTGCGGAGATGATCAAAGAAGTACGTGAAGCGAAAGTGCAGGGCCATCCCGACGAAAAGGAAACCCTAAAAGGTGCTAGGGGAGCGGATATTGACGGAATGCATATCCATAGTGTCAGACTTCCCGGCTTGATTGCCCATCAGCAGGTCATGTTTGGAGCGGAGGGGCAGACCCTCACCATACGGCATGATTCATATAACAGAGCAAGCTTCATGTCGGGGGTGAAGGTATCTGTCGAAACTGTCATGAAGCTGGATACACTCGTGTATGGGTTGGAAAATATTCTGGAGTAAAGGGTGAAGCAAATGAATATCGCTTTGATTGCTCATGATAAAAAAAAGGATGACTTGATCCGCTTCGTTTTAGCATACAAGCCGATTATAGAGAAACACTCATTGTTTGCTACAGGTACGACAGGAAAGAGAATATCAGAAGAAACCGGATTATCCGTCCATCGTTTCCGCTCAGGTCCTCTGGGTGGAGATCAGGAGATAGGAGCTTATATAGCGAATGACAAAATGGATCTCATCCTGTTTTTCCGGGATCCATTGACAGCGCAGCCTCATGAACCTGATGTTTCAGCTCTTATAAGACTATGCGACGTATATTCTGTTCCATTGGCGACGAATATGGGAACAGCTGAAGTATTGGTTAAAGGGCTTGAAAGAGGGGATATTGAATGGAGAGGCGTCAAAAAGGAAAGGGAGGATTAGAGTGGCAGACGAACGAGTAGATATCCTTGCCTTTGGCGCCCATGCCGATGACGTGGAAATAGGGATGGGCGGAACACTGGCTAAATATGCAGAAGCCGGTAAAAGAATCGTCATATGTGATTTGACTGAAGCGGAGCTTTCTTCAAACGGTTCAGTTTCAATAAGGAAAAAGGAAGCACTGGCTGCGGCCGGCCATCTTGGTGTAATGGAGAGAGTGACACTGGATATACCGGACAGGGGCATCCTGCTTACCGATATACATATATCAAAAGTCGTTGAGGTCATAAGGAAATATAAACCGAAAGCGGTATTTGCTCCTTTTGAGGAAGACCGGCATCCCGATCATGGAAATGCTTCCAGGCTTGTAAGGGAGGCTTATTTTTCTTCGGGTATACGAAAATACAATCCATCTTCTCCGGTTCATAAACCTGCCAAGCTTTACTTTTATATGATCAATGGTTTTCATAAACCTCATTTTGTCATTGATATCGAGAAACATATAGAAGCGAAGCTGCAAAGCCTCCGAGCTTATGAGAGTCAATTCACAAAGGGGAAAGACGGTGTTGCCACCCCCCTGACAGATGATTACATAGAAGCGGTGGAAGCAAGGGAGAGAATGATGGGAAAAGACGCCGGAGTCCGTTATGCTGAAGGATTCTTCTCCTATAATACCCTTCTGCTGCATCAAGACTTGATAGGAGATTAAGTATGAAATTAAGAATTGGAATCACATGTTACCCTACGGTTGGGGGATCTGGAGTAGTGGCTACGGAACTTGGAAAGCTGCTCGCGGAAAAAGGCCATGAAATTCATTTCATCACTTCCAGCATCCCTTTCAGAATCAACAAAATGTACCATAATATATATTTTCACCAGGTTGAGGTCAATCAGTATTCAGTCTTTCAATACCCTCCATATGATATAGCGCTTGCCAATAAGATGGCTGAAATCATTAAGCGTGAAAATCTTGATATCCTGCATGTACATTATGCGATTCCTCATGCAGTGTGTGCCATATTGGGGAAACAGATGGCTGACAGGGACGTGAAAATTGTCACGACACTCCACGGGACGGACATAACCGTACTCGGCTATGATCCGTCACTGACAGGGGCCATTCGGTTCGGTATTGAGAAATCGGATGTCGTTACGGCTGTCTCGAACGCACTCGTCGACCAGACACATGATTTGATCCATCCTGATAAGGAGATTAAAACGGTTTATAATTTCATCGATGAACGGGTGTACAGGCCAGTTGATTCAAGTGAATTGCGTAAAGAATACGGTATAGCCCAAGGTGAGAAGGTCATCATCCACGTCTCTAACTTCAGGGGAGTCAAAAGGGTAGGAGATGTTGTAGCCTCATTCAACCTTATCCAGAAAGAAATTCCGGCAAAACTGCTCCTGGTAGGCGACGGCCCGGAAATGACCGTCGTATGCAGGCAAGTGAAAGAATTAGGTCTGAATGACCGGGTGTTGTTCCTGGGGAAACAGGATAATCTCGAAGAACTTTACTCGATAAGCCACCTGAAGCTGCTGCTTTCCGAGAAAGAGAGTTTCGGTCTCGTCGCCCTTGAAGCCATGGCGTGCGGTGTTCCTGCGATCGGTACGGAAACCGGGGGCATCCCGGAAGTGATTGAAGAAGGTTTCAACGGTTATATCTGCAAAGTGGGTGATGTAGAAGAAATTTCATCGAAAGCGATCGGCCTGCTGAGTAATGGAGAACTGCATCGTACTCTTTCTGATAATGCGCTTGAGACAGCAAGGACAAAATTCCATTCCAAGAAAATCCTGGGGCAATATGAGCAGATATACAGGGAATTAGTATAGATATTTCAATCACGTTTTTAGAGAGAAGAAGGTGTTAACATGCTGCCGAAGATATTTCAGGATGCAATCCCCCTTTTAAAGAAAATTGAACAGGCGGGCTATCAGGCCTTTTTCGTAGGAGGGTCCGTAAGGGATTACCTTCTTGGCAGGCCGATCAATGATGTGGACATTGCAACATCGGCATTTCCCGATGAAATAAAATCAATCTTCCCGCGAACAGCAGATATCGGTATCGAGCACGGGACAATTTTGGTCATCGAGAAGGAAAATGAATACGAAATCACCACATTCAGGACTGAATCAGGGTATGGCGATTTCAGGCGCCCTGATCGAGTCAAATTCATCCGGTCGCTTGAAGCTGATCTCATGCGGAGGGATTTTACCATGAACAGCATGGCTATGGATGCGGATGGTGTCATTTATGACCCATTTGATGGCCGGGACGATATCAAACAGAAATTAATCAGGACAGTGGGAGAGCCTGCAGAAAGGTTCTCCGAAGATGCCTTACGGATGCTGAGGGGTGTGCGTTTTGTGAGCCAACTCGGTTTTGAGCTTGAAACCGGCACCCGGAAGGCATTGACGGCATACTCGAATCTGCTGTCCCATATCGCCATCGAGCGGAAAACGATAGAATTTGAAAAGACCCTCAGCGGGGATTACAGGGATAAAGCGCTGGAGATTCTTATCGAGTCTGCTCTATATAAACAACTGCCGGGTCTTTCTGAAGAATCTGAAGCCATCCGTAAAATAGCCGGTCTTCCATTGGTGAAAAGATTGAGTACCGATCAAATGTGGCTGCTTTTAACAGCTGGTATGGATATTGATCCTTCTGTCTTCTTGAAAATGTGGAGGCTTCCTTCCAAGGTGGTCAAGGAACGCAATAAGGAGAAGGATATTTTATCCAGAAGAATAAAAGAAGGCTGGACGAGGGAGCTGCTCTTCCGTTCAGGTTTGGAGAGAGCGGTCAATGTTGAAAAAGTATACAACTGCATCCATTCTTTGAATTCATCCACTGAATCATTACAGGAAAAATATAAAGCACTTCCTATAAAGGATCGCAAGGAACTGAAAGTCACAGGAAATGATCTTATGAATTGGTCCGAAAAAGCCGGTGGTCCCTGGGTCAAGGAAACTCTCGAGGGTATCGAAAAGGCAATACTGAATGAAGAAATACCAAATGATCATGACACGATAAGGAGGTGGCTGGAAACATGCAATCCATCAGAAAAAAACTGATTCAGGCATTTTCAGAATCCAATGGTGAATTTCTATCAGGACAGGCTCTGGCTGAAATTGCAGGATGTTCCCGAACCGCAATATGGAAACACATCGAAGAGTTGAGAAAAGAAGGATTTAAATTGGAGGCTGTCAGGAAAAAAGGTTATCGGATCATTGATACCCCGGACAGTGTCACTGAAAACAAGATCCGCCTGGGCCTTAACACCAAGACTTTGGGACAAGCCATCCATTACGAGGAATCGGTGCCCAGTACCCAAAAGATTGCACACGATTTAGCAGGCAGCGGGGCGGTGGAAGGTACGCTTGTCATCGCTGATGAACAAACTGCCGGAAGGGGGAGGCTCATGCGTGAATGGCATTCTTCATCCGGAAACGGCATCTGGATGAGTCTGATCATGAAACCTCATCTCCCGCCGCAAAAAGCGCCGCAATTCACATTGATTACCGCTGTGGCAGTAGTGCAGGCGATTGAAGAAGTAACGGGCATGCATCCTCAAATCAAGTGGCCGAATGATATCCTGATAGATGGGAAGAAAGTTACCGGGATACTGACTGAGCTGCAGGCAGAGTCAGATAAAATAAACTCCATCATCATCGGGATCGGGATGAATGTGAATCATTCGATTGATCATTTTCCTGATGAAATCCGCCAGATTGCCACATCGCTCGCAATTGAAAAAGGGGCGCGGCTGTCCAGGGCTAAACTGGTGCAGACCGTACTCGAAAAAATGGAATCATTGTATTCACTCTATATGAAGGAAGGTTTCATACCGATCAAACTTCTGTGGGAAAGCTACGCCGTCTCGATTGGAAAGAGAATCAGGGCGCGCACGATCAATGGTACAATTGAGGGAACTGCTTTAGGAATCACTGAAGAAGGCGTACTGAAAATAGAAGATGGCGAAGGGACTATTCATAGAATCTATTCAGCGGATATCGAAGTGAATATTTAAAGGTCATCATACGGGATGAGTGAAGAAATATCTTCATACCATCCCGTTTTTTTATGTTATAATTTTGAATGGGCAGTATCGAAAGAACTGCACCCTTACAAAAGCAAGAAACATAATACTGAATAATATCTGCCTTGATCCAAATTGGACTGGGACAGAGGGTCGAAACAACAAATATAGACACTTGGGATCCTTCTGTCATTTTCAGAAGGTTTTTTTATTAGGCTGAAACAGGCCTTAGTGTTTATGAAAGTGCTTTCATATTTGTTTCGTCACCTCTGACTGCAAAGAAGGAGGAAGAAAATGAAACAGACAACTGATTTTTCAAAAATGAAACGGGAAAACGAGAAACTCACGATGCTGACGGCTTATGATTATCCAAGTGCGAAGCTGGCTGAAGAAGCAGGCATTGATTTGCTTTTGGTCGGTGACTCCCTCGGGATGGTGGTTTTAGGTTATGATTCAACAATTCCTGTCACCGTGGAGGATATGATCCATCATACGAAAGCTGTGAGAAGAGGGGCGCCCAGCACGTTCATCGTCACGGATATGCCTTTTATGACTTATCACCTTTCCAGGGAGGAAACATTGCGTACTGCGGCGCGAATCCTCCAAGATAGCGGTGCGAATGCCGTCAAGGTAGAAGGTGCCGGGGTCGTGATCGATCGGATCAAAGCGATGACGGAGGCCGGAATTCCTGTGATGGCACACTTAGGATTGACTCCTCAATCTGTAGGTGTCCTGGGAGGATACAAAGTACAGGGCAAGACTGCCCATACAGCTCAGATGCTGCTTGAAGATGCGAAAAAGTGCGAAGAAGCCGGGGCATTCTCCATTGTCCTTGAATGCGTACCCAGACAGCTGGCAAAAGAGGTAACAGATGCAGTCGGCATCCCTGTCATCGGGATCGGTGCAGGCAGCGGCACGGACGGCCAGGTCCTGGTCTTTCATGATCTCATCACGTATGGTGTCGGCAGGGTTCCGAAGTTCGTCAAACAATACAGCAACGTCGCTGAAACGATCAATGCCAGCATCGTTAACTATATAGAAGATGTAAAGGAAGGATCCTTCCCTGAAGAACAGCATTCTTTCACAATGAAGGAAGAGGAATTGCAAATGCTTTACGGGGGTAGTAAAAAGTGAAGATCATTACAAGCATGAATATACTGCGCCAAGAAATTCAAAAGCATAAAGATTCAGTCGGCTCCATCGGTTTTGTACCAACGATGGGATTCCTCCACGAAGGCCACCTCACCCTCGCAGATGAGGCAAGAAAACAAAATGAGGTTGTGGTCTTGAGCATTTTTGTGAATCCATTGCAGTTCGGTCCGGACGAAGATTTCGATCGGTATCCGAGGGATATTGACCGTGACCGGGAACTCGCAGAAAATGCAGGCGTAGACATCTTATTCATTCCGGACGCTAAAGAAATGTATCCTGATGAATTATCCGTCACCATGACAGTGCATAAGCGCATTGATGTGCTTTGCGGAAAGAAACGGGAGGGTCACTTTGACGGAGTCGTCACCATTTTGGCGAAGCTGTTTCATTTAGTACAGCCGTCAAGAGCCTATTTCGGCCTGAAGGATGCACAGCAGATTGCTGTAGTGGAAGGTATGGTTGAAGATTACTTCTTCCCTGTGGAAATCGTGAGGGTCCCTACAGTGAGGGAAGAGGACGGTCTTGCAAAGAGCTCACGTAATGTCTATCTGTCTGAAAGTGAACGAAAGGAAGCACCGGTCCTTTATAAGAGTCTTAAAGAAGCGGCGCAGATGATCGAGTCCGGGAAAATGAGTGTGGACGCTGTCGTTTTAAAGGTGAGGGACATCCTTCAAAATGAGACCTCAGGAAAAGTCGAATATGTGGAAGCTTATTCTTTTCCACAGCTCTCCCCTGTAGACGATTTGACAGGCGAAGTGATCATAGCAGTTGCAGTACAATTCGAGAAAGCAAGGTTAATTGATAACATCATCATTTTATTGAATGAAGAGGGGAAATCAGCATGTTTAGAACAATGATGAATGGTAAAATTCACAGAGCACGTGTGACAGAAGCAAACCTGGATTATGTAGGCAGCATCACAATCGATCAAGATATCCTTGATAAAGTGGATATGATGGCAAATGAAAAAGTCCAGATCGTCAACAACAACAATGGTGCAAGACTTGAGACTTATATCATACCGGGGGAAAGGGGAAGCGGCGTCATATGCCTGAACGGAGCAGCGGCCAGGCTTGTCCAAAAAGGGGATGTCGTCATCATCATTTCCTATAAACTGATAGCAGAAGAACAGGTGAAAAGCCATGTCCCTAAAGTGGCGATCATGAACGAAAACAACCAAATCGTTGAAATGATCGGCACCGAACCCGAAGCAACGGTATATTCATAACTTGGAAGTGTCCGGACAAAAGTGTTTGAGCTTCAATAAAAACGAACTAACTTGAATTTAAGACTTCAAGTTAGTTCGTTTTTATTTGATCCAATTTACATTCAGTAAGGCGCCGATTCCAGCGGTTAAGGACGAAAACTTAGTCTAGAAGAATAGCGTTGTTTCTCTTTTGGTTTTAGGTGTAGGTTGAAGTAAAAGACCTGAGATTTTTACTCAGAGGCAGATAGATAAAAGAAAAAAATCACCAATATCAGCGTGCCAATTCACAGTAAAGATTATTAACTTCTTGTCGAATTCTAATCTTCTGTTCCTATTAAGAAAAGAGAGGCTCAAGACCGAATAAATTAAGTTACAACCCATTTTTTTAGAATGAAATTGAATAAACTTATCCTTATATAAAACCGTTTGCAGCGTTTCACGGAAATCAATAGCGGTGATAAGGAAATCAAGTAAGTTGATAAGTCAAAATCGCTTCTCTATGTAGGGTTGTCATAAAATTTAACCAATATCTCTTGGAATCAACCTCTTGAGGGAGCAGATTTATTTATTATATCCAGGACTCATTTGTTAAATGATTAACCCATCATGAGATCATGAGCCTTCTGAAATAAATTGTGGTACACTTATCTAGAAATCATAGATTATTATCGAAGATGGAAATATAAAGGCAGTGAAATAACATGTACCCATTCAAATTAGTTGTAGTGGATCTTGAAACTACAGGGAACTCTCCCCGCAAAGGAGAGAAAATCATACAGATATCGGCAGTGATCATCGAAAATGGGAATATCACCGATCAATTCACCTCATTCGTTTCCCCCGGCAAGTCCATTCCTCCATTCATAGAGGAGCTTACGGGAATTAATGACGAAATGGTCAGCGGTGCACCTATGTTTGATGAGATTGCACCCAAAATCCTGGAAATATTAGATAACGGTGTGTTTGTCGCTCACAATGTAACATTCGACCTTTCTTTTTTACAGGCAGAACTTGAAGAGGCGGGCTATAACCCTTTTGCAGGCCCTGCTTTTGATACAGTTGAACTGGCCAAAATTGCTATGCCTTCAGCTGACAGCTTCAAGCTTACAGAGCTTTCAAATACACTCTCATTGAGCCATGTCAGACCGCATCAGGCTGACAGCGATGCCTATGTTACGGCTGAGATTCTGCTTCATTTCATTCAAGAACTCCATGGTCTCCCGCTTGTTACCCTTGAGAAGCTTAGGACGCTTTCAGTGCACCTCAAAAGTGACTTGTCTTTACTCTTTGATGAAATCGTTTCTCAAAAGCAAAGGCATGTCGAGGATCTCGAGTTTGGACTTGAGGTATACAGGGGTATTGCCCTTCGAACAAAAAGTGATCCTGGATCATGTTCCGATAGCTTTCATGAAATTGAATTTGATATTACGAAAAGCATGGAAAAGCATGTTTCTTCATATGAGAAAAGAAATGTACAAATTCAGATGATGAATGAAGTAAAGGAATCATTCGCTGAAGGTAAGCACCTCGTGATCGAAGCAGGTACGGGTGTCGGGAAGTCACTGGGATATTTATGGCCATCACTGCATTTTGCCAAACAGTCTGGTGAAAGAGTGGTGATCAGCACTTTTACCACCCAGCTGCAGGAACAATTGCTGCAAAAGGAAATTAAGCTTCTCGAAACAATCAGTCCATTCACGTTTCAGACAGTATTGTTGAAAGGGAAGAATCACTACATAAACTTATTCAAATTTGAACAATCACTCAGGGAAGAGGATCCCCAATATGACGTCATATTGACGAAGATGCAGATCCTGGTATGGCTGACGGGGACTGAAACCGGTGATGTCGATGAACTGAACCTTACCTCAGGCGGGCAGTTATTTTGGAACAGGCTGCGGCATGACGGGTGGCATCTTCCTCACAGTAAAGATCCCTGGGTCACGAAAGACTTTTATCTGAATGCGAGAAAACGTGCCCAGACGGCAGATATCATCATCACAAACCATTCGATGCTGCTTTCGGATATCATCAATCACGGGAATCTGATACCCGCCTTTGATTATTTAGTCATCGATGAAGCACATCATTTGGAAAAATCGGCCAGACAGCATTTGGGAATCGTGTTGGATTATCTCTCTATTAAATTCACGACTTCACAGCTCGGGACTCTTGAACAGAATCAATTATTCGAAAGACTATCCAGTCTTATGAATGCATACAAAATAGAAGGCAATCGTCATTTATTTGAAATTGATGCTTTAGTGCATCAATTTTATCAGGACCTTGAAGAAGCTATGTCTGTCCTTGCGAATGTATTCGTCAAGCATGCCAAGAAAAGAACTGGTGCCCAGAAAATACAGCTTAGAATTTCAGATGAGATGAAAAAAAGCAGGAACTGGCAGCCTGTCCATATGGCGATGGAACGGGTCATTTCAGGGATGAAGACGATAGAAAGGGAATTTCAGGATATCCTCGATTCAATAAAAAAGAAAAAGATAAAACTAAAAGACAGTGAAAAAGCGTTGGTTGAAGAGTTCTACAGCTTTTTAGTCGAATGGGATGATCTTCATCAACATTTCCGCACGGTGTTCCTTAAAGAAATGACGGATTATGTATTGTGGCTCGACGGTGATACCCGCTCGCTCCCGAACAGTCTGATCATTCAGGCCCAGCCGGTCACAGTGGCGCGGAACTTAAAGGAAGAGCTTTTTACAAAAAAGAAGAGTATTGTATTGACCTCTGCGACATTGACTGTCAGTGAATCGTTCCATTACTTCCTGAATGAAGTAGGGCTGAACACGGAGGAAATTAAACAGCTTAAGCTATCTTCCCCCTTTGATTATGCCGGGTCAGCCACTTTATTCATACCGAATGATGTACCTGAGATTCAGCAAGTTTCAAATGAAGAGTATATCGAATCCATCAGTTCTCATTTAATTGGAGTGGCCGAGGCCACTAAAGGCAGGATGCTCATTCTTTTCACTTCTTATGATATGCTGAGAAAAACGTACGAACTAATGAAGGAAAGCGGCTTGCTTGAAGATTATATCCTTATGGCCCAGGGAATCACTTCGGGGAGCAGGACAAGGCTGACGAAAAATTTCCAGCGGTTCGATAAAGCGATCCTGTTCGGCACCAGTTCTTTCTGGGAAGGGGTGGATATCCCCGGGGAAGATCTTTCATGCCTTGCACTGGTGAGACTTCCATTTTCACCGCCGGACGAACCTGTGATCCAGGCTAAATCTGAACTTCTGAAAGCACAGGGGAAAAATCCTTTTTCAGCTCATTCACTGCCTGAAGCAATTATCCGCTTCAAGCAGGGTGTGGGAAGATTGATAAGAAGAAGCAGCGACAGAGGTGTCATCATCGTGTATGACCGCCGAATTAAGACGACCCGCTACGGCAATGCTTTCATCGAATCAATTCCTTCCATGAATGTAAAAGAAGGAGATCTATACGATTTGATTGAGCTGATAGAAGATTGGTTGTAAAAAAATTGGAGACGAACCTGCCCCTATTTCAGGAGCGGGTTCGTCTTATTGTAGAATGCTTTTATTCTTCCGGTCCCTCCGTTCTGGTTAAATTCCATCCTTTAACGCAAAATAGAGGATAGATGAAAACTGGAGGCATGAATTATGAAAGGGGTAATATCCGCACTACTGCTGTTTCTTTTATTTTCACCGCCCGTTCACGGAATAAAAGTACCGGAATTGGACCTTAACCTGGCAGAAAATGAATACGCGATCAGCTTTCTTCCTTTAAAAAGCGGAGAGGTGGCCGTCCTTCATTTAGCTGCAGGTGACAATTATTTGATTAACACCGGTCCCCGCAGCCAAGTGAGAGAACTTTACTACTATCTGGATCAAATCAACATTAATGAAATAAAAGCGGTCATCATCACAGAGCAAGCTGAAATCTATGAGGATACACTTTTGAAACTCAGGAAGAAATATTCAATTGCTGAAATCATGGCAGGAGCCTCCTTTTCTGAACCGCTTATGGAAGCTGAAATGGCCGGATTGAAAAGTTTGAAAGAAGGGGATCGTTATCGGTTGTCTCCGGAACTGGATCTAGAAGTGATCCATGACGGCAATGAAAAACAGGAAGGACTTGATTTCTCGCTTACTTTCTTCAATCACCGCTTCCTTTGGCTGAGTTCACAGTCCAAGCATGCAGAAGGGGTATTCATGACCAAGCCTTTAAAAAATGTGAACATTGTCAAGATACCGCTCCACTCAAAGACAGAATGCATTTCAGACCCGCTCATCAAGCATATCGATCCCCAGACTGCACTTCTGTATCGTTCGAAAGAGAAATTGCTGAATGGTGACCTCCTTGAGGCAATCAATGAAGCGTGGATCGACCTCTACCTTACCGGCCAGCACGGCTTGATCACGATAAAATTCAACAAAAGTAATTATGAAGTACTTACCTTTGAACAAGATGACGGTGCATTCAAAGAAAAACCCAATGAAAGCTGATCCCAGGGTCAGCTTTCGATGAAAAACTATAGGGATAAAGTTTTTTGTGTTTCTGTCTACCATATCCGGCGGGAATGTTGTTATAATGTCTGTAGTGTTTAGTAAGGAGAAGAGATCATGACGGCTATGCACAACATCTTGGGAAGCGGCTGATGTGTAGAAGGAGGGTAATGCATTGGAGAGCAAAATTGAAATTCTTTCCACAGTTAAGATTTCGTACACAGACGATTTATATAAAGTAGTGGATGCCTTGAACAGGACATTGAAAAAAGATGATTACATGTTTGGTCTGGCCCTGGATCCCGAAGATCAAAGTCAGGCTGTACTGACCATTTATCGTACATAAAGAGGGTTGTAAATGAAAAAGTGGATTACAATTATTATCACTGCAGCGGTCATTCTTATTGGTATTTCGTCCATTCTTCTCTATCACAGTGCCCGAGGGCCGGTAAAGAAAGAATTTGATGAAGCGTCCACACGGGTGCTGAATGAGACAGCAATGGAAAAAATCGAGAAAACAACGATATATCACGGAGCAAAATCTTACACCGTGGTCACCGGAGAAGATAAAAATGATGAAAAAACGGTTGCATTCGTTCCTAAGAAAAAAGGGGAAATAATCGTAAGAAAATGGGCTGATGGTATTACGAAAGAACAGGCAATTAATAAACTAAAAGATGAAAAGCAGCCTGAAGAAATATTATCCGTACGATTAGGTCATGAATCCGTAGGCCCTGTATGGGAGATCACATACTTGGATAAACAGAAGAATTTAAACTATTTTTATCTTCTATTCTCTAACGGGGAATGGTGGAAAAAGATAGAAAACCTATAAGTTATTAGGAGGAACCCATCGATGAAAGTATCTTTAGCGAAAAGAGTGAGTGCACTAACACCTTCTACTACCTTGGCGATCACAGCGAAAGCGAAGGAAATGAAAGCCCAGGGTATCGATGTAATCGGTTTGGGAGCAGGTGAACCTGACTTTAATACACCGAAGCATATCATCCAGGCTGCATATGATTCACTGATAGAAGGACATACAAAATATACGCCTTCAGGTGGTACTGCCCAGCTGAAAGAAGCTGTAATCAGCAAATTCAAGCAAGATCAGAACCTGACTTACAAACCTGCAGAAATCATCGTGACAAGCGGTGCGAAGCATGCACTTTATACTTTATTTCAAGTATTGCTGGACGATGGGGATGAAGTAATCATTCCAACTCCTTATTGGGTAAGTTACCCTGAACAAGTTAAGCTTGCGGGAGGAAACCCTGTCATTGTGGAAGGAAAACAGGAAAACTCTTATAAAATCACACCTGAGCAATTGTCAGAGTCGATTACGGAAAGAACAAAAGCGGTCATCATCAATTCCCCAAGCAATCCAACCGGCATGATTTACTCTGCTGAAGAGTTGAAGGCGATCGGTCAAATCTGTTTAGAAAAAAATATCCTCATTGTTTCTGATGAAATTTATGAAAAGCTCGTTTATGACGGAAATACTCATACTTCCATTGCAGAGATTTCCGAAGAACTCAAGGAGCAGACAATCGTCATAAACGGTGTTTCAAAATCACATTCGATGACAGGCTGGAGAATCGGTTATGCTGCGGGGAATGAAACAGTCATCAAGGCAATGACGAATCTGGCAAGCCATTCAACATCGAACCCGACGACCACTTCCCAATATGGTGCCGTAGCAGCGTACATGGGAGATCAACAACCCGTGGAGGACATGAGAAAATCATTTGAGGAGCGATTGAATATCGTCTTCGAAAAGCTGAACAATATACCTGGGTTTGACTGCATCAAGCCTCAAGGTGCTTTTTATCTGTTTCCGAACGTAAAGGAAGCAGCACGCATCACTGGTTATGATAGTGTTGATCTTTTTGTTCAAGCGCTGTTAGAAGATGCAAAAGTTGCCGTCATCCCTGGTTCGGGCTTTGGTTCTGAGGATAATATCCGCTTATCCTATGCAACCAGCCTTGAATCCATGGAGCAGGCAATTGAAAGAATACATGAATTCGTTGTAAAGAAAAGTCAATAACACAACTGGGGCAGGTCGTATTTCACGTTCTGCCCTTTGCATTGGTATAAGTCTGATTCAGCCTATCTATTGCGACAATGTATCTCGAACTGTATAATATAGTACGATACATATAGCGTGTTAGTTTTTTTTGGAGGGAAAAAATCGTGAAAACAACAATTTCTCAAGTAAGTAAGTTTGTTGGTGAAGAGGTTACGATAGGTGCCTGGCTTGCCAACAAACGTTCAAGTGGTAAAATTGCATTCCTTCAGCTCCGTGATGGAACTGGATTCATTCAGGGAGTTGTAGTTAAAAGCGAAGTCGAAGAAGAAATTTTTCAAAAAGCAAAATCTCTGACTCAAGAAACGTCTTTATATGTGACAGGAGTTGTATCTGAAGATTCCCGTTCACCTTTTGGTTATGAATTACAGGTGAAATCAGTGGAGGTCATCCATGAAGCGGTGGATTATCCAATCACACCAAAAGAGCATGGTACTGAATTCCTTATGGACCACCGTCATTTATGGCTTCGTTCCCGCAAGCAGCATGCAGTGATGAAAATCCGTAATGAAATCATCAGGGCTACGTATGAATTCTTCAATCAAGAAGGGTTTGTCAAAGTCGACCCGCCAATCCTTACAGGCAGTGCTCCTGAAGGAACGACGGAATTGTTTGCAACAAAGTACTTTGACGAAGATGCCTATCTTTCTCAAAGTGGACAACTATATATGGAAGCAGCTGCCATGGCTCTTGGAAAAGTATTTTCTTTCGGGCCGACATTCAGGGCTGAAAAATCCAAAACGCGCCGTCATCTTATCGAGTTCTGGATGATTGAACCTGAAATGGCTTTCTACGATTTTAAAGACAATCTGGAAGTTCAGGAACAATATGTTTCTTATATCGTCCAATCTGTCCTTGAAAACTGTAAGCTTGAGTTGGACCGTTTGGGAAGAGATACGTCCAAATTGGAACAAATCAAAGCACCATTCCCAAGAATCACTTATGATGACGCGGTCAAGTTACTGCACGAAAAAGGATTCGACGATATCGAATGGGGAGATGATTTCGGGGCACCGCATGAGACAGCGATTGCTGAAACCTATGATAAACCTGTATTCATCACTCATTACCCGACATCCTTGAAGCCGTTTTACATGCAGCCCGACCCGGATCGTGATGATGTAGTGCTTTGTGCAGACCTTATCGCTCCTGAAGGCTACGGGGAAATCATCGGAGGTTCTGAACGGATCCACGATGCAGAACTAATGAAAAAGCGCATCGAAGAACATGAATTGGCGTCAGATGCATATAAGTGGTATCTGGAGCTGAGGGAATACGGTTCTGTCCCTCACTCAGGATTCGGTCTTGGACTTGAACGCACAGTAGCATGGATCAGCGGAGTGGAACACGTAAGAGAAACAATCCCATTCCCACGCCTCCTAAACCGTCTGTACCCATAAGAACTAAAAACAAAGCTGACTCTATTTGCAGTAATGCAAATCATAGTCAGCTTTTTCTCTTTTGCTTTTTATTCATGAATGACGAATATTTAGCATGGATTTGATTTGTATCCAGCTTTTGATTGGAGTGCAGGACGCAGACTCCTGCGGGAAAAGTAGCTAATGTGAGACCCCGCAGGAACGAAGTGACGAGGAGGCTCACGGGCTACCCGCGGAAAGCGGAGTCCTGCACGGAAATCAAAAGCGGTATTCAATGTACCTTAAGTGTTAAATAATTCTTCTGAACACATCCATATCGACATAGATAATAAGCATGATATACTTAAAGGTGAGGTGTGCCGTATATGGATTATAAACAACTAATGGTGTCCTGGATCGAAGAAGGGACACTGAATATCCCGCAATTATTACTGACAAATTATCATACCCTCGGATTAAATGAATCCGAATTTGTCCTGCTTCTTCATATCTACGGACAAATTGAAAAAGGGAACAGCTTTCCGACACCGGAGGATCTTTCGGAACATATGAGCATTTCTGCAGAATACTGTTCCTCCATCTTGAGAAAACTGATACAGCAGCAATTCCTGACGATTGATGAAGGATCTTCACCTGACGGGATCCTTTTCGAAAAATACTCGCTTGCCCCTTTATGGGAGAAGCTTGCTGACTTTGTCATCCAAACTTCGAAGATGAAACAGATGCAAAAATCAATGGAAGAAGAAGCTGACATCTATTCTATTTTCGAACAGGAATTCGGCCGTCCGCTTTCACCGCTTGAATGTGAGACACTCAGTATGTGGCTTGACCAGGATGAACATAATTCCACGATCATCAAGGCTGCACTCCGGGAAGCGGTCATTTCCGGAAAGCTGAATTTCAGATACATCGACAGGATTCTATTTGAGTGGAAAAAGAACGGTGTCAAAACGATAGAAGATGCACGCAGTCAAAGTCAAAAGTTCAGGCCGCATCAGAAACCACAGACTCAAAATGACGCTGCGGCGCCTAAGAGGAAGTCAGTACCTTTTTATAATTGGCTGGAACAATAATGTATACGTACAAAGGGACTGCACCCAAACTGGGGACAGTCCCTTTAATCGTGTATACTGAATGATAGTGCATAGTATGAGAGTGAGGAGAAGATAAAAGTGCTGAATAAAAAACAGATACATATTTGCCTGGATGAAATGAGAAAAATGTTTCCCGACGCGCATTGCGAACTGCGCCATGAAAACCCCTTCGAGTTAGTGATTGCCGTACTGCTTTCCGCTCAATGTACAGATGCGTTAGTGAATAAAGTAACGAAAGGGCTTTTTGAAAAATACAAGACACCACATGATTACCTTGAAGTCACGCTTGAAGAACTGCAGCAGGACATTCGCTCCATCGGACTTTACCGAAATAAAGCGAAGAACATACAGAAATTGTGTGAAATTCTTTTAAAGGAATATGGCGGGGAAGTACCAAAAGAACATTCAGAACTGGTCAAACTGCCGGGGGTAGGGAGGAAGACAGCCAATGTTGTCGTGTCTGTAGCCTTCGGGGAACCTGCGCTTGCAGTCGATACTCATGTAGAGAGGGTTAGTAAGAGGCTGGGTATCTGCAGATGGAAGGACAGTGTACTTGAAGTAGAGAAGACGTTGATGGGAAAGATCCCCAGAGATGAATGGTCTGAAACCCACCATCGCTTAATTTTCTTCGGAAGATACCATTGCAAGGCACAATCGCCTCAGTGTGATGTATGTCCACTCCTAGACTTATGCCGTGAGGGACAGAAGCGCATGAAGAAAAAGGAGAAGATATGACAGCCGTACGCATGATTCTCCCTGTGAAATTGTCTGATCACTTTTTCTTTGAGAAAAATGAAGTGGTATTAAATCCTGACCGATATTTGGAAGAAGGGAATTTTTTTGCTCAGGAAATACTATTTTACAGTGGGGAAGAGCGGAATGATTTTCCCTGGGATCATGAGGAACATTCAGTAAGTGAAGTTTTGGCCGCCTGGAATGAAGTGCAGGGGATGCTGAAGGAACGCTTCAAATCACGTGATGCCACTGCACAGATTGCCATGAAAAAAGGCATTGCTTTATTTTATATGATTCTGTTTTGGGGTAACTCCCATCCTGTAGTATTAAATGGATGGAAGTTGCAAATAAAGGATCTCTCTCTTAAACCGGTAAATATTGAAGAGAGACTGTCATTCATCAAGGAAAACCCTCACCTTTATCATTCCTATGTGCAGCTGGCAAGTTTATTTCAGGAACAACATAAACAGTTTGAGAAGGACAGGGCGATGCGCCATTTAAATAAGTACAAAAAATAAGGCAGCCGGGAATCTCCCGGCTGCCTTTCCTTTATTTCTATTGATTGAATAAACCAGGGGACGATTCGGTAGAAGTACCGCCGTCATTTCCAGTTCCGCCGGTTCCGTCTCCTTCACCAGTACCGCCGTCACCGCCGCCGGTACCACCTGTGCCGTCTCCTTCACCAGTACCGCCGTCACCGCCGCCGGTACCACCTGTGCCATCTCCTTCACCGGTTCCGCCGTCACCGCCGCCGGTACCATCTCCACCAGTACCGTCACCGCCTTGGTCATTTCCAGTTCCGTTGTCATCTTGACCATTGCCCGGACCATTTTCGTTTTCTTGGCCATCTTCATTTCCCTGGCCGTTTTCATTCTCTTTTTTATCATCTTTTTTATCTTCTTTTTCCCCTTTTACGTTTACATCCACGGTTGCAGGGTCACTTCGCTCGTCGCCTTTAATGGCAACCACTTCGAAAGTAAAGGTACCGGAGGATGTGATGTTTTCCACGTTCAGGCCGTTTTTATCTGTGGTCGTAAGCGTTTGTTTGTCAGCTCCATTTATCAATACGGAAACTTCAAATGTAACGCCGTCTTTTTTCTTCTTATCATAATCCCATGCAAGGGTGATCGTCTTGTCTTTTTTATTGTATTTGCCTTTCAGGCCTGTCGGAGCATCAAGTTTATCGTATTCTTTTGAAACCTTTGTCGGCTCGGTTCCTTTTACGAATAGCTCCGTGATGATCTTATCATCAGGCGTGTAGTCACTAGGCAGTCTTGCCGGATTGCTTCCTTCTTCGACCTGAACTTCCACAACACTGTCAGGTTTCTTGAAGTCGGCTGTGTCTACACCTTCATGAACATACCCCATCAAATCTTTGACGATAAATTGTGCAATGTGGCGGTCTGCCGGACTTAATGAATTTTTATTCTGCTGATCAAATCCTGTCCACACTGCTGCCGTATAATTGGTTGTATAACCGACAAACCATGAATCCGGAGCGTGTGATTTCGGAATATTGTTAGCTTCACGCGTCTTTTGATCATAGTTGGTTGTACCGGATTTTCCTGCCATCGGAAGTCCAGGGACTTTTGCATACGCCCCTGTTCCCCTTGGATGATCGATTACGCTCTTCAGCATATCTGAAATCATATAGGCTGTATATTCCTTCATTGCAGGTTTCGGTTTATCATCATGCTTAATTTCTGTTTCTCCGTCCCGGAGGACGACTTTTTTAACTGCATGAGGCTTGTTATACACACCCTCATTTCCGAATGCTGCATATGCACCGGCCATCTGTACAGAATTCATACCTGGTGAAACGGCACCGATTGATGCGGATTCATAGTAATGGTCGAAATCAAGTCCAAGTCCGTTTACGAATTCCTCGGCTTTTTCTTCACCGACTTCCTGGAATGCTTTGAGGGCCGTTACGTTTCGTGAATCCCATAACGCTTCTCTTATCGTTATGGGACCTTTATGCTGCATGTCGTAGTTGTTGATTTCAGCCCCATTTGAGTATTTATAAGGTTCATCCTTCAAGATGTGATATGTCGACCATTTCAGGTTTTCGACTGCAGGGCCGTAATCAAGCAGAGGCTTGATCGTCGAGCCGGGCTGTCGTTTTGTATCGATGGCATAATTGAAGCCCCTCTGGACGGATTCTTCAGTGTTCCGGCCGCCGCCGATTGCGCGGATCTCACCGGATTGGGTATCCATCAGTGTAATCCCTGCCTGCATGAGGGCGTCCTCTTTGTCAGGGTAGGCAAAGTCGATTGCTTCACCCGCAAGGATCTGCTCGACACGCTTTTGTGCATTGGTATCCAGGGTAGTATAGATCTTCAATCCATCAGAGAATAGGTTGAAGTCTCCCATTTTTTCGACCTCATCGATGACTGCATCGACGTAAGCAGGGTATTTATTTCCGTTTTCAGCTGCCAATTCCTCTTCGGAAACCAATCCTTCTGTAATCGGGATTTTTTGGGCTTCCTCTTTTTCTTTTTCACTGATCTTTCCATGCTGGGCCATGAGGGACAGCACAATATTCCTTCTTTTTTCAGCTTTTTCAGGATGTTTGAATGGGTTGTAATTGTTGGGACTCTGAGGCAGTCCGGCAATCAGGGCTGCTTCATGGAGCTTGATGTCATTAATTTCCTTGCCATAGTAATAGTCTGCTGCAGTCGCCATGCCGTGGATCCCTCCGGACATGTAGACCTTGTTGAAATACATCTCGAAAATTTCTTCCTTGGTGTATTCCTGCTCGAGTTTGAGGGCGAGCCATGCTTCCTGGGCTTTTCTTTTCAGTGTCTTATCAGGGCTCAGGAATGAACCTTTGATCACCTGCTGGGTTATCGTAGAGGCACCTTCCGAACCGAATCCGCCGGTGACATTGGCGATGACGGCACCTCCAAGCCGGATCAGGTCTATCCCGTTATGCTTATAGAAGCGGTTATCCTCTGTTGCAAGGACTGCATCCTGCATAACCTGCGGAATTTCATCAAAGTTGGCATATTCCCTGTTTTCCTTCCCGACAGTCGTGATCAACTCGCCGTTCATATCATAGATTTCTGATGCAACCGGGTCTTTAAGCAATTTTTCATCCAGCTTTGGGGCACTGGATGCGTAATATGCAAATAATCCTGCACCAGCCAACATACCGATGATGCCTATAATAAATAATGAAATGATTACACGTTTCACCATAGAGCCTTTTTTGGTTTTATTCGGTTTAGACTTCTGCTGGGCTAGACGCTTCTCTTCTCTTGACTTGTATTGACCAGCCATTTTGTTTCCTCGCTTTCAATCTTCTGTCTTTTTAGTATTGTCTAAGTTTTTATTTCTACTACCCATTATGAGATAAACTATAGATTATCTCATAATGGTCTATCTAAAAATATAACTGATGGACTATTTTTAAATAATCAACCCGGGGATGCAGTCCCAATGGGATCCTGAACCCGCTTTCTTCGATTTCTTCTTTCCTGATTGATTTCCTGCCACCGTCTTTCATCCGGTCCCAATAAACCTTCAATGGCTGAAAAGGGAGGAAAAATACTTCTTCCGACAGTGAAAACCTCAGCAATACGAAGGTGATGCCGTCCTGCTCATGAACACTGTCCATGTGAGTGATTTGGTGTTCATGAAAATTTTGAAGGGGGAAGGAAGTTTTATTTTTCGTTTGCTTCGCTTCAAAATCAATATATCTGCCTTTATAGACCCCGTTGTAATCAGTGGTTGACGGCTGTTTGAAATAAGCTTCCTTGATGACGGCTGCACTCCTTGCCGGATAATGGACATCCACTATTTGGACCGGAGTGGGTTTTTTATGGATGACAGCTGATCTGTGGACCAGATAATATTCGTTGGTTTCATTGATATCTTCTTCCAGTGTCATCCCGCGGTTACTGTAGGAAACCTGTTTGATTTTCGGTTTTTTAGCAGATGATTTCGAATCAGTATATTTTTTTCCATTGGGATAATGGAATTTCATGGGAATACACCTCGCAGACTAAACTATATCATAACAGAAACCACTCCATTTTGTGTGAATAATTGATTACAAATTCCTTAAGATATGACTAAAGGAGAATAAAGAAAATGGATGAATTCACTAATACCTATCGCTTTTTACCCTATATTTCAGAATTTAAACGTGACCGGGACTGGATTGATTTTTTACAAGGGTTAGTCGATTATTACAATCAAGATAATATTACAAGAACCATCGCTTATCAAAACTTTTTCCTCCTCCATCCCGAAATCAAATGGGCTTTTCTCGCATCGATGGTCTCAAGAAACGCAGGGTGGAATATGACCGATTTAGAAGGAAGGACATTTAAGGCGCTGCTGAATCCCGAAACCAGGAAGACTCTCTTTATGACATATGAACGAGCGAATTGGGCCATTTTTCAGGATGCATTCCCCCAACTTCTTATCTATCATTATTCGACGTTAAATGAAGAGAAAATGTTTCATCTTTTAAAAGAATTTCATGTGTCTGAATTTATCCAGGGAGAATGGGAACATTTTTGGGAGCGCAGGGATGGGACGAAGCTTGTCCAATCTCAAATTATTAATGAGCAAAACCTTATACAGAAGCCGGTGATCGCTCATCCTGTTTATAAAGAGAAGGTGTTCCGCTCAGGTCTTTTCTTTATTGAGGACCATCTCCATTTTTGCTCTGTCGTGTTCCCGAACAGAAACGGCGATCTCTTCGGGGCAAGTGTGCATGATTTCAGGAATGTGGATGACCGGATCAAGTTGGGGAACATCCTTTATCGAATATTGTTTCATGAAAAATATCATCCAGCATTTTATGATTTTGCCATCAATGTAACGCCAACGGGATCGAGAAGGGATTATGAAGTTTTTTGCGCACCTTACCTGGCGAGGACAAATACCCCCTCGCTCCCGGAGGTGTATGATAAAGTCACTCACCATTGGGGCATCCAGGAAGACTGGTCGAGCGCCGCTAAGTTGAGGAAGTCTTGGTATAGTGAGCCTGAAATGCCTGAGGAACCCCTGTTGACTAAATGGTTTTTCCGGAAGCAAGGACAAATGAAGAGGGTAGCGCGTCTGAAATCATTGTTTAAGAAAAAGAAAAAAACTGCCGGCAATGATTGATCCGGCAGTTTTTTCTTATGAGAGGCTGTACGTTCCGCCTGCGCTTTTGTATCATCCAGCTCCGGAGCTTAGAGGCACAGGTCATAAGGCAAACCGTCCAAGAAGGCAAAGAACGCCTTCACAGCCCATTCATCTTATGCTTGTCGGGGCTGAGCGAGCCGCCTCCGCTTTTGTTAAGTAGAAGGCCTGTTTTCGCCTTCTAGTTTTGGGTTTCCTTTTGATGCTTTGGTTTGATGCTGATTGGATTCAGTCGGCTGTTTTGTGTTTTTGTTGTTTTGAGTTTTCATTATGAACACCTCCGCTTATATTATTTGAGCTCTCATCAGTTTTATTCAGAGGCTGTCGAAAAATAATCATGCGGTTGTCCTAAATGCACTTTCTTTGACGAAACGCTTCTAGTTTTGTCAGGGGTGAAGGGAATGATTTAAAAAAGGAGAATACTTTACCTAAATCCAAAATGCCGGGGGGAAGAAATATGCTTCCAAAAGAAGATATTATGTTAAAGTTAGCTGAAATTGAGGAAAGCCTGAATCAGCTCGAACAGAGCGTGTATGACCGGGTATCAATGGAAGAGCAGGCCGAAAAATCGAAGCTGGCTGAAAAAATTGAAGAGCTCGAGGGGCGGATGGCAGCCGCGGAGAGCAGGGCGGAAACCTTCCTTAATAGGAGAGAACATTCGTTTATGACCAGAAAGCTTGAATTATCGTATAAGACATCATAAACTTACTATTATAAGTAGCATTTAATTGCTACTTTTATTTTTGTCTTACCTGCCTGGAGGTTTACTATGAAAGAGTTAATTTCTGTGACTGAAGATTTGATTGCTTTAGTCGAAAAGATGATGGATGAATACAAAAGTCGCCGGGAAACAGGGGAGAAGGGTGACTTCTATAAGGAAGTCAAGCCTTTTGCAGATGAAGTCAAAGACCGGAATGACAGGTGGAAGGAACTTTCTCTCAGCTGGATCGAAACGGAGCGGCCGAAGTATCTACACCCGCCTCAGGTCTCCAATACTTATGACAATATTGAAATGCTGTCTGTGCATTGTTTCTTTCCTGAGTCGAGTTATAACAGATTTGTCAGCCATCATCAATCCGTTCGTTATGTACTTCAAACCATTCTGGATAATCTGGTTGATGAATAAAAGGTTGGATTTTCTACACCGCTAATGATTTCCGTGCAAGACTTCGCTTTCCGCGGGTAGCCCGTGAGCCTCCTCGGCAAGCCTGCGGGAAGAAAAGCCCCGCAGCTAGACAAGTCTCACATCAGCTACTCTTCCCGCACGAGTCTTCGTCTTGCATTCCAATCAATCGCTGGAAAAATTAAAAAAAGAAAATAAAAATGCAAATAAAAAAAGCCAAACGTATTCATCAGATCGAGGAAGAATACGTTTGGCTTTTATTAGATAGGAATACATTTACCTCAGTCTCAGGACCAATCAATAATAACTTATAATGAGGGAATGGCGTGACCATAGCTCAGATTGATTTCCCTTACGAGTTCTTTATAGTTTTGCAGAGAAATTTCGTTTGAAATGTATAGTTTTTTTGTTAACATGAGGAGCTCCATGCCATCGGCTGACTGCTGCTGTTTTTGACTCTCAAACTGTTTTAACAATTCACTAAAGTTCATATGAATTCCTCCCGATAATTTCAAGTTATTATCACTCTTCATTCATTATCCTAACATAGAAAACGTTTTCTTTAAGTTATTAGAATAATGTAACTTCCGACATTTTTTGTGGTCTTTGTCGAAAGCTCTTTTCGCATACTTTGTTGCTTTACACACAAGAAAATACCGGAACTTGGGTATTTTCTGATGTCTGTACACCTGTCGTATAAACTTGAATTCGAAAAGAGCACGTCCACAAGCAACATTCAGGCTACTAGCCAATTTCCGAAAAGCAACAATCTTTTAGAAAACAGCCTTGTCGAAAGAAATTGACTTGTTTTTTCACCGTATGACCCAGACTTTCATATTGTGTAGTAACCGAAAAAATGGGAGGGGGCTAAGTATGAATTCATATCGATATCAACCTCGTTATCAGACACCGTATTTTCCTTATCCAAATCCACATCAGGCGGCCAATCAATATATGGTGCCTTTACCAAACTTGCCAATCCAGGGAGAAGGTCAGTACTATACTTCGCCAGTTCAATATTCACCGGAATCTGTGCGTCCGAACGCTCAAATGTACCAGACAGGTTATACGAATCCATATTTTGAAAATCCTCTTCAGCATGAAGAATATAATCCCTATCAGATGAAAGCGATGCAGCAGCAGGGATACGCTAATCCATATCCAAAGGCTTCCTTTATGGCGAAACCTTCCAAATCCGGAGTGGGCAGCATCATGAACTCTTTCAAGTCCCAGGATGGCTCATTCGATTTTAACAAAGCGATGAATACTGCAGGACAGATGATGGGCGCAGTAAACCAAGTCTCTTCACTTGTGAAAGGACTTGGCGGTATATTCAAGATATAAAAATATAACAAAAAGAGCAGCTGAACCAGGCTGCTCTTTATTTCTTCAGTCATTTAATTTAATCAATGCTGATTCTTTTCCCGGATTGCTTCTCCACTTTTATTTGCAGTAATCCGTCCTTGTAAGAAGCTTTAACATTTTTTTCATTTACGACTGATGGAAACGGGATGGTGCGGCTGCTTCTGTTCATCGTTTGTTTTCTTTTAATTACTTGGCTTTTTGTATTCTCCTCAGAATATAGCTCCATATTCATTACAGTGATGGTCACAAAGTTAGGGAATACCTCCAGGTTTATTTGTTCTTTTTTAACTCCAGGCAATTCTGCCGTAATCAGGTAATAGTCATCATTTTCTTTAAAATCAACAGGAAAGGAATTAAAAGGGTTCGAGGCAGAGGTGAAGAAGTCATCAATACTCTGCAGCATGCCCCTCATGGGTTTTTCATGAAAGAATTCATTCATTGACTGCATCAGATCTCCAAACCCTTTTTTCTTGGAAGGGTCGTTTGAAAAATGGCTGTGCATGGAAGGTATCTCCTTTCGGTCAGATCTTTTCATATTAATGTATGAACTGATCGTGCATTTGTGCCTATCTCACCCTTGTTTAAAAACCTGTCACCCGAGGAAAAGTAATAAGAAATTCCACAAAGGGGGAAATGGTATGCAAAAGCAGCACATTGGAGGGTTCGACCTGGCTTATCAAGACCGGGGTGAAGGGAAGGAGACAGTGATCCTGCTTCATGGATTCTGCGGAAGTTCTTCATATTGGGAGGAAGTGGTTCCTTTACTTGACTCCTGCCGGGTAATAACAGTCGATCTCAGAGGACACGGCCAATCAGGTATAAGCGACTCAGCATTCACTATTGAAGATATGGCGAAAGACATCCATTATTTCATGGATCAAAAGCAATTGGAAAATGTCTATTTATTCGGTCATTCGCTTGGCGGTTATATCACGCTCGCCTTTGCAGAGTTATATAAGGAAAAATTAAAAGGATACGGGCTCATCCATTCCACCGCTCTTGCCGACAGTGAGGCAGCAAAGAAAAATAGGCTGTCCTCCATCGAAAAGATCAAAAAAGAGGGGATGCATTCATTTGTGGATGATCTCGTCCCGAATCTTTTCAACCCTGAAAGACAAGTGGAATTAAAAGAAAAAATACAGACTGCTAAAGAGATAGGATATGAAACCAGCCCGATAGGTGCCATTCAAACCCTTAAAGCAATGAGGAACAGAACAGATCGATCGGACGTTGTGAAAAACAGCGATCTCCCTATCCTTCTTATAGCGGGAGAACATGACGGGGTCATACCGAAAGAAAAAGTATTCATCCAGGAAGCACCGCATATTCAGACTGAAACGCTTCCCGGCTCAGGCCACATGGGCCTCTTCGAAGAACCGGAAAAACTTACGTATATCTTAAAAGAATTTATTGTTAATTCCCAATAAAGACTAATTTGTTCCAGCAGTTGATTGGAGTGCAAGACGAAGACTCCTGCGGGAGATGTGGCCAATGTGAGACATGTCCAGCTGCAGGGCTTAGAGGCACATGTCATAAGCCAACTCGCCCAAGAAGGCAAAGAACGCCTTCGTGGTCAATTCGTCTTATGCCACCCGCCTCTCTTCAAAGCCCCTCCGCTTTTCTTCTCGGAGACTCACGGGTCACCCGCGGAAAGCGTAGTCTTGCACGGAAATCAACTGCGGCGTTATATAGGGTGAAAATGATAAGGGCGAAGAGATTCGTCATTTTTTATTTTTACATTCGAACATAGATTCGCTAAAATGGTCTTTAGAGGTGAAGAAGATGTTTAAGAAAAACAACCTTCAGGAACTAATAGAGAAATTCAAAAAAGACGACCAATTCAACAAACAAATCATACATTGGCATACAATAGATGAAAAACCTGCAAAGTATACAGAAATCCCTGGTATGATCGATGAAAGGATAAAGACAGCCCTGAAAGGGAGAGGGATCGAAAAGCTGTACAGCCATCAGCGTGATGCATTCCGGCTGGCGATGGAAGGGAAAAGCTTTACAGCCGTAACGCCGACCGCTTCAGGTAAGACCCTTTGCTATAACCTGCCCGTCCTGCAAACGATCATGGACGACCCGAATGCCAGGGCGCTCTATATTTTTCCGACGAAAGCCCTTGCTCAGGATCAGAAAAGCGAGCTGAATGAAATCATCTCTGAATCCGGTGCCTCCATCAATAGTTATACATACGACGGGGACACAGCGGCAAATATTAGGCAAAAAGTAAGAAAAGCCGGTCATATCGTCATCACGAACCCAGACATGCTGCATTCCGCAATCCTTCCTCATCATACAAAATGGGTCTCACTATTTGAAAACCTTAAATATGTAATAATTGATGAACTCCATATCTACAGGGGGGTATTCGGATCTCACGTGAGCAATGTAATCAGAAGGCTGAAGAGAATCTGCCGGTTTTATGGCGCTTCCCCTATATTCATCTGCACTTCTGCAACGATTGCTAATCCTAAAGAATTGTCCGAGCATCTGACGGGATCTGAAATGGAGCTGATTGATAATAATGGTGCACCAAGTGCAAAAAAGCATTTTGTCTTTTATAACCCGCCGATTGTAAATAAGCCGTTGAATATCAGACGAAGTGCCACTCTTGAGGTGAGGAGGATTGCAGGTGAACTGTTAAGGAATAAGATTCAGACCATTGTTTTCGCCCGCAGCCGGGTACGGGTGGAAATCATCCTTACCTATTTGCAGGAGTTGGTGAAGAGCCAGTTAGGTGCAAAATCGATTCGCGGATACAGAGGGGGTTATCTTCCCACTCAGAGGAGGGAAATAGAAAAAGGCCTTAGGTCGGGGGATATTTATGGAGTTGTCAGTACCAATGCTCTTGAGTTGGGTGTTGACATCGGCCAGCTTCAAGTGTGTATCATGACGGGTTATCCCGGCACGATTGCCAGTGCGTGGCAGCAGGCGGGGAGAGCCGGCAGGAGACACGGCGAATCACTCGTGATCATGGTTGCAAGCTCGAGCCCGCTCGATCAGTTCATCATTGATCATCCGGACTACTTCTTTAAGCAAACACCCGAAACAGCCAGAATCAACCCTGATAACTTGATCATCCTGATCGATCATCTTAAATGTGCAGCCTATGAACTTCCCTTTAAAGAAGGGGAACAATTCGGCCCGCATGATGTGGAGGATATTCTTGAATTTCTGGCGGAAGAGAAGCTGCTGCATAAGAATGGGGATAAATGGTATTGGATGAACGATGTTTTCCCAGCCCATAATATCAGCCTTCGATCTGCTTCTCAGGAAAATGTCATCATCATTGATCAAACCGATATTGCAGCGGTCAAAGTCATCGGGGAAATGGACCGGTTTTCTGCCATGACGCTTCTTCATGATGAGGCCATCTATCTGCACCAGGGAATTCAATATCAGGTGGAAAAACTGGATTGGGAGGAAAAGAAGGCATTTGTACGGGAAGTGGACGTCGACTACTTTACCGATGCCAACTTAGCCGTGCAGCTCAGGGTATTGGAAACAGATAAGGAAAGGAACACGGGGGCTTGCGAAACGGCATATGGTGATGTGACAGTCCAGGCCATGGCGACCATTTTCAAGAAGATCAAGTTCGATACTCACGAAAATATAGGTTCCGGGCCAATCCATCTGCCTGAGGAAGAACTACACACCAATTCGAGCT
The DNA here is from genome assembly GCF_045897515.1 of Rossellomorea oryzaecorticis. Lineage (NCBI taxonomy): Bacteria > Bacillati > Bacillota > Bacilli > Caryophanales > Bacillaceae > Rossellomorea > Rossellomorea oryzaecorticis. Next base: position 128,929 of record NZ_JBJOSA010000006.1, read on the forward strand.
GGATATCGCTGAATGACAGTTCTTCATTTACACAGGAACGTCTTGAGGAAGGATTGATCGGTGCAGCTCAGAGTTTAAAGTCCATCATTCCGCTTTACGTCATGTGTGATCCGAGCGATATTTTTGTGGTGCCGCAGGTGAAAGCCGCGCATAATGACAAACCGACGGTCTTCATCTATGATCGCTATCCAGGGGGAATCGGCTTAAGTGAAAAAGTATACGAACAAATTGAGCAGATTCTTTCAGAAGCAAAAAGACTGATCGAAAACTGTCCGTGTCAAACGGGCTGCCCGTCCTGCATAGGGACGGAACATTCCATGAAAACGGCAAAAGCAGATACATTGAAGCTTCTTGCTTTATTCCATGGTGAAAACAGGGAGAGGGATTAAGTGTCTCTTAAAAATAAACTTAACAGAATGAAAAAACATATTGTCAGGGAAGAACCGGAAAAAGGGAAGGACACCGCATTTAAAAGTGATATCACCAGTACAGATCTGCCCTTTAAAGAAATATGGAAAGAACATGGTACCACAATGTACTTTGTGGACGATGACTTTTGCCTAGTCAGGGAAAAAAGATACCCTCTTCAATATCAGCACGGAAAATATAAGTTCCAAGATCTTTTAAAGGCAGTTGACGCATGGCAGAATTTCAGCGGCACTCATCCATTATCATGTAAAGGACTTTCTCCCGGGGACCTGTTTTTCTTTGATACAGAAACGACCGGTTTGGGAGGGGGAGTCGGCAATACGATTTTCCTTCTCGGACATGGCAGGGTAGAAGGGGATGAAGTGGTTGTCACCCAGCACTTCCTTCCACGTCCAGGCAGCGAAATCCCACTTTATCACAGCTTCTTGAAGACAGTGGATTATAATGCTCTTGTCACCTATAACGGCAAGGCCTTTGATTGGCCGCAGGTCAGGACCAGGCACACGCTGATCAAAGAGCATGTGCCTAAACTCCCGTCATTCGGACACTTCGATCTATATCACGGCTCCAGAAGGCTTTTTAAGCATAAAATGGAGTCGGTAAAACTGATTAATGTGGAAAGAAAAGTACTGGGGTTTGAAAGAGTGGATGATGTACCCGGATACCTTGCACCGATGATTTATTTTGACTTTATTGAAAGAAAGGATCCACAAGGTATCTTGAGAGTCATGGAACATAATGAACTCGACATTCTCTCGTTGATCAGCTTATACACCCATTTGACTTTTCAGCTGCTCGAGGTATCAGAGGATTCCACGGAGCAGGAAACCTTCGAGGCAGGAAGATGGCTTGAATATACAGGAAATGCGGATATGGCGAAAGAGCGGTTCGAACATATCGTGAACGACAGAGAAGAAACACACCATGATTCCATTCATCATCTTGCGTTCCACTATAAAAAAGAAAAGGATTTTGATAAGGCGGCATCATTATGGGAAGGAATAGTAAGGAAGTGTCCGCTCAGGATGAAAGCAGTCGTGCTTGAAGAATTGGCAAAAATCTATGAACATAAACACAGGGACTATGTGTCGGCCCTAAAGAAGTGCCGGGAACTTGAAACGGTTTTAAATGAATTTTGCAAGGACGAAGGGGTAAAGGAAAAAAGGCTGCAAAAGCTTTATACCAGGATAAACCGCATTACTTTAAAGGCTGACAGGAAGAATTTATCTTGACTTGTAACTCTTTCATTAAACTAGTAAAATATCGAAAAAATATGGTTCATTCTTCTTATTTATATATTGAGAATTTTCACAAGTAGATGTAAAATGAATAATTGTGTGGAAATTATTTATGTTTAGATAGGATGATGAAAATGTACCGTGCAATATTAGTTTTATTCTTTGTCGTCATAGGTTTAACTGCATTTTTCTTTTCGAACTACTCCGAGACTTTATACAGCTTCATGTAACGGGAAACAAAGGATCACATTCTTTGCTAAATGAGCGTATTCCCAAATATTTAAAAATAGGTATTTTCATTAGTACATGTTCTCCACCCCTTTCATAGGCTATTAATGTATCGAAAACATGATGAAAGGAGAACATGACTATGTTTTGTAGACCAAGACCTAGACCCTGCAACGTGCTTCCTGCAGTTGTGCACCCAACAAAAAACTGCGTAAACCAAACGTTCACCACTTATGAGGTGCCGCATATCCATCCGCAGCATACAACTACAGTAAACAATATCCAATATCAGCACAAACATTACTTCCCTCAAACCCAATCCGCAGTGGACAGTGTGACCAATCAGCAATTCAATTGCGGAGGAGGGCAAGGAGGACCAGGATTTGGCCCAGGTGGACCTGGAGGACCAGGATTTGGACCGCGCCCGCGTCCGCCGTTCGGACCATACTGATGAAATGGTAATTCAATAAGCAATGCAATTGATTCAGGTGACTTCAACGATTCTTGTTTGATATGGGAATGTGTTGAAGTCGCCGTTCTTATTTTCAGATGAGATAAAAAAGGATTACATTCAGATAATATGATACAATAGACTGTAAAGATTGGGGCAGACTATTATAGATCCCGATAGTGTGCCTGCTAAAAGGAGTTTTGCTTCTTGAGCAAAGTCGCATGCCTGACAGGTTATAAATCCTTTGAGCTGGGAATATTCAAGCAAGACGATAAAGCAGTTCACTACATAAAACAGGCACTAAAAAAAGAATTACTTTCCCTTCTTGACGAGGGACTTGAATGGGTGACGATCAGCGGTCAGCTGGGTGTGGAATTATGGGGTGCCGAAGTCGTTTTCGACCTTCAGGATGAATACCCTGACTTGAAACTGGCCGTACTGACACCATTCTTGAATCAGGAAGAAAACTGGAATGAAAACAATAAGGAATATTATGAAATGATACTCAGTCAGGCGGATTTCGTTGATTCAGTATCCAAAGAACCATATAAAAGTCCGCAGCAATTCAGAAACCGCAATCTTTTGTTCTTGAATAAGACCCAGGCTTTGATTATACTATTCGACGAAGAAAAAGAGGGCTCACCTAAATATTTTTATGAAGAAGCCCTGCGGCATAAGGAAAGTAATCCTGCATTCGAAATCAGGACCATCTCATTTCAGGATTTACAATGGGTAGTGGAAGAAGAGCAGTGGAAAACCGATTAAGTGACTATTGATAGCCACAGCAGGACCCTGCTTTCTTAAAATGATTGACAAAATGAAGGTAATTTGAAAAAATGAAAAAGATTAATATAGAGGTGAATATGATGATCTCAGATAAAGTAAAGTTAACGGCTAAAGATATTCTGGAAAAAGAATTTAAAAGCGGTATGCGGGGGTATAAGCCCGAGGACGTGGATAAGTTCCTTGATTTGATTATAAAAGACTATGAAACCTTTCATCAGGAAATAGAAGAACTTCAACAGGAAAATCTGCGTCTGAAGAAGCAAGTAGAAGGTGCAAATAAGCGTCCTGCGGCTCAGCCTCAAGCATCCGGCACTACTAACTTCGATATTCTCAAGCGGTTATCCAATCTTGAGAAGCATGTGTTCGGGAATAAGCTTTACGATTGATCGAATGACATTTATTGACTGTTGAAATAGTCAAGATAATACTTTATAATTAGTTAGTACTGATCCTTAATAGCGTTTGGGTAATCGCTGCAGCTTACTGCTGTAGAGGAAAGTCCATGCTCGCACGGTGCTGAGATGCCCGTAGTGTTCGTGCCTAGCCAATTCATAAGCTAGGGCAGCTCAGGTTTCTGAGTTGACGGCAGGGAAAATACCTACGTCCTTTTCGGATATGGTATGACTACCTTGAAAGTGCCACAGTGACGAAGTCCTGTTAGAAATGGCAGGAGTGGAACGAGGTAAACCCCACGAGCGAGAAACCCAAATTTGGTAGGGGAACCCTTTTGGAGGAAACGAACGAAGAAAGGGACAAAGGCAAGTCCTTTGTAGATAGATGATTACCACCTTAGTACGAGATGACAAGTCGCTTGCAGTACAAAGGAACAAAACATGGCTTACAGAGCGCTGTTTCAGGAGAAGACAATTTTTTGACTACTACAAACCCAAGTGACTGATCCATTCAGGTATACAATACCTTTGGCATCAGTCCTTTTTGTTTTTTAGCCTGTATTTAAATGGCTGAATAGCAGACTATAAATAGAATAATTGGAACATACTAAGTAATTGAATTGAGACGGACGAGGTGTATTGAATGGGTACATATACATTGATTGCCACTGCGGCCATGGGACTGGAAGCAATTGTGGCAAGAGAAGTGAAGGACTTGGGATATGATTGCCAAGTAGAGAATGGAAAGGTCCTTTTCAAAGGGGACGAAACAGCGATAGCGAGAGCCAATATGTGGCTTCGAACTGCAGACCGGATCAAGATCCTGGTGGGGGAGTTCAAGGCATATTCATTCGATGAACTTTTCGAGAATACCAAAAGCCTTTCCTGGGAGAAATACTTGCCGGAAGACGCGGAATTCCCTGTGCAGGGGAAGTCTGTCAAATCCAAGCTTTACAGTGTTCCCGATTGTCAGGCGATTGTGAAGAAAGCCATCGTCGAAAGACTAAGAAAAGCATATAAACGCACATCCTGGCTGGATGAAACAGGACCGCTGTATAAGATCGAAGTGGCGATCCATAAAGACAAAGCCAGCATTACGCTGGATACAAGCGGCCAAGGCCTTCACAAAAGAGGGTACAGAATCGGACAGGGGGAGGCTCCCCTTAAGGAAACCCTTGCCGCTGCCCTGATTAAATTGACAACATGGAACCCTGACCGTCCTTTCCTTGATCCGTTTTGCGGATCCGGTACAATTCCCATCGAAGCGGCCCTTATCGGACAGAATATCGCGCCCGGGTTCAATAGGGAGTTTTTATCAGAGAAATGGTCTTTCATACCGGCTGACATATGGGATAAGGTCCGTATGGAAGCGGAGGATCTCGCCAATTATGACCAGCCGCTTGAAATAATCGGAACGGATATCGACCACAGGATGGTCAATGTTTCCAAAGAAAATGCCATGGAGGCCGGACTCGGGGATTTGGTGAAGTTCAAACAGATGCAAGTCAGGGATTTCACAACCGATCTTGAGTATGGTGTGGCAGTCGGAAACCCTCCATATGGTGAAAGACTTGGCGAAAGACCTGAGGTTGAAAAGATGTACAAAGAAATGGGAGAGGCATTCGAAAAACTTGATACCTGGTCTGTCTATATGCTCACTTCCCATGAAGATTTCGAACGGTTCTACGGCAAGCCTGCCACTAAGAAACGCAAACTCTTCAATGGATTCATCCGGACCGATTACTATCAGTATTGGGGACCGCGTCCGCCAAGAAAAGAAAATCCTGAATAAATGAATATGAATAAATCCGGCTCTTCCTGCGTATACTAGTGCTATCATTTTTAGGGGAGTGAAAAGAGGATGGAACATTCTCTGACGGATTATCACAAGATTTATCAGGCACTTGAGGGTTCTTTGTCATCCATTGTTTATGAACAAGAGGGGACAGAAAGTTTACAAGAGACCCTGATGAACGCAAAGATGAATTTAAACAGAGCTTTTCAATACGAACTGCTTAGACAAAACAGAATATACGATTAAAACAGGGACGCTCCATACAAATGGCAATTTCCCCTTTGTATGGAACGTCCTTTTTTTGGGTGATCAGGGAAATGGGATCATGTCATACACTTCAATTCCATTGCACGGTAAATCAACAAACAAGATAAATCAAAATAATAGATTAGCAGTAAAGCGGGATGCAGGAGGACATAATGAAAAGAAAACTACCTTTCGAATTATCAAAAGAACAATCCTTTTACGAAGCACTCTCAGATTGGATCGGTGATGTATTCTACGACATCCTGCCTGATAAAGGATTCGATCTCCGAGATGAACAAGTGTTTATGGCATTTCAACTAAATAAGGCATATAAAGAAAAACAAGTCATGTTTGCGGAGGCAGGCGTCGGAACAGGCAAGACATTGGTATATTTGCTGTACGCTTTGTCCTATGCGAGATATACAGGCAAGCCTGCCATCATTGCGTGTGCGGATGAAACCCTGATTGAACAGCTTGTAAAAAAAGACGGTGACATTGAAAAGCTGGAAAAGGCGCTTGAATTGAATATAGATGTCAGACTGGCCAAATCAAGGGAGCAATATCTCTGTATAAAAAAACTGGAGGAAAAGCTCTCCTTTAATGAAGGTTTCCATGACATCTGGGAAGGTCTCCCTGAATTTGTGCATGAGAATAACTCAATGAACAAATTCACTCATTATGGAGACCGTAAAGAGTATGCCCACCTGCCTGATGAGGAATGGAATGAAATCGGATGGGATTCTCTTCAGGATTGCATGTCATGCGTATACCGCCACCGCTGCGGACAGACCCTTCACAGAGAGCATTATCGCAAATCGGCCGACCTGATCGTATGTTCCCATGACTTCTATATGGAACATATCTGGACAAAGGATTCCCGTAAAAGGGAAGGGCAGCTGCCGCTGCTCCCTGAGGCAAGCTCGGTTGTCTTTGACGAAGGGCACCTGTTGGAATTTGCTTCTCAGAAGGCGATGACCTACAGGATGAGGATGGAGACTTTGGAAAGCCTGCTGGAAAAATTATCTGCGTCCGACATGAGGGAGTCTACCCTTTACCAGATAGAAGATATCATGATGGCGAATGAAAGATGGTTTACATTATTAGAGCAGGAAGCATGGGCTGAGAGTGGTACCGCAAGACAATATATCACTCGATCGGCTGATATTTTAAAGCAGGGAAGGCAATTAACAGAAAGTATCGAAAGCCTTCTGAATGAATTGGTATTCGAATCTGAAATGTATGTGATGGATGAGTACTTATTGAAGGTTGTAGAGGAATATCTGGAACAGATTCAATACTCATTAAAGTTATTCCTGGAAGACGAAAAAGGAATTTATTGGCTGGAGGCGACGGAGGAAGAGCATACATTTGTCGTAATGCCGCGACTGGTGGAAGAAATACTCAGTACGAAAGTGTTCTCTCAAAATATCCCGTTCATCTTCTCATCAGCCACATTATCGTATAATAGTGATTTTTCATATGTTGCTAAGTCGCTGGGCATCAGGGAATTTGAAAAATTCTCAGTTGATTCCCCTTATGATTACGGGGAGATGATGAAAATGTTCATAGCTGATCATCTTCCAGGGGATGAAGCGAAATTTCAATATGCGATTGATCAGATTGCAGAAAACGAAGGGAAGTCGCTTCTGTTATTCTCTTCAAAAGAAGAAATGGATTCTTTCAGGTCTTATTTAAACAAAGAATCCGATCAGGAATGGAAGGTCATTTTTGAAGGAGATAAAGAGATAAGCCATACTGTAGAGGAATTCCAGCATGACCACTCTTCTGTCCTTTGTTCGTATCATCTTTGGGAGGGCCTTGATGTACCGGGGGATGCCCTGTCACAGGTCGTGATCGTTTCACTGCCTTTCCCGCCGAAAGACCCTGTATTTGATGCCAAACGAAATCATGCCGGGGACCCTGCCGGGGAAGTTGACATCCCGTATATGCTCCTTCGCACGAGACAAGGAATCGGCCGCCTCATCCGTACAAATGAAGACAGGGGAAAGGTTCATATTTTATTAAATGAGGAAGATACAGCCTTCAAACAAGTCCTTCAAACGATTCTTCCTGTGGAAGCAGAAAAAATGAAAGTCTAACGTATATGAACGTTGGATCAAAGTATTTAATTAAAAATAAAACCCGAACTGATTTGCAGGCAGAAAGGCAAATCAGTTCGGGTTTTTTGTCCCGGTATCTTTATTTTATCTGTTTAATGAATAGAGATACATACATACGAAGACTAATATGATCAAAGCAACGATGGACATAAAGATGATCACAACATGAGCAGAGGTGAATGTTTGTGTATTAATATGTTTTCTCACCCGATAATAATTAATGGTTGATCCGACAATCAGGAACAAGCCCACTATAATGCTTATACCGCTGATAAGAACGGTTATGAGCTCTTGGAAGTCATTTTCACCGCTTGAAGAGCTGTGAAGGCTTGTTGTTAAAAAGCCAATCCCCAGAATGGCTATAGATGTTCGGATCCATGCCAGATACGTACGCTCATTCGCTAAATGCTGCTGAATGTATTTTGACTCATTCGTTTCTTTCAACCTGCATCATCTCGTTTCTGCTAACTAAAGTTTCCTCTTATCATTCCCTTCTTTCATCATGGAGAAAACAAAAAGGATGATTTCTATTGTACCTTACCATTCCAGGCATGCATTCCGCCTTCAACGTTCACTACATCAAAACCCTGATATTCAAGAAAGCGATATGCTTGGCTGCTCCTCCCGCCCGATTGGCAGATGATAAAGTATTGTTTTTTCTTATCCAATTCATTCATCCTGAATTCCAAAAGTCCAAGGGGGATATTCATAACATCGGGTATTTTCCCTGCCCTGAGCTCGGCTGCCTCTCTTACATCAATAATATGTGCTGTTTCACTATTTTCGATTTTCTTTTGCAATTCATCCGTTGAGATACTTTTCATTGTCATTTTCCTTTCTGCACAATTTTATTCGGACCATGCACTCATTCCGCCTCTGACGTTTGTTACCGAATGAAACCCTGCTGAAGATAAGATCTTGCATGCTTTCGTGCTTCTCATCCCGCTTTGACAGATGACGATTATTTCCTTATCCTTCGGGAGCTTGTTCAAATTCCTTTGCAGGGTATTAATAGGAATATTTTTAAAGCCTTTTATATGTCTTCCCTTAAATTCAGCAGGAGTCCTCACATCTATAAATTGCTTTGAAGGATCCCCCAGTTGTTTTTTCAGCTCAGAAGTAGTGAGCTGCCTGGTGTTTTTCCCTGATTTCATCTGCATTACATATAAAAGGATCAATGCTGCCATTATTAACAAACCAATAAACTCCATAAAGACACCTCTTCCAGTAAGTATAAGCTCATTTTATACCCCTATAGGTATATTGTCAATAGTAAAAGAGTGTGAACTATTTGTTCATATTAAGAAAGTGTTTTTTGATTTTTCACAGCATCTTATTTGATTTCTTTTAGAAGTATTTGTCAGAAAAATATGATAAAATAGAGAGGATGTTTATTAAGGGGGATTTAAGATGAGAGAAGAACTAGTAGAAATGAAAGACAGCTTTCTCGACTATGTCAAAAAAATGACTGCGTATAACGAAGCACTCGGCCTTTTGTTCTGGGATTTAAGGACAGGTGCTCCCAAAAATGGAGTGGAGCAGCGTTCAGAAGTCATCGGGATGCTGTCATCTGAATTATTTGCCATGTCCACTTCGAATGATATGGCTGCTTATCTCGCCAAGCTGTCTCCAAACAAGGATGAGCTTGATGAAATGACACAAAAACTGCTAGAGGAGTGCCAGAAAGAATATGACCGGAATAAAAAAATCCCGGCGTCTGAATACAAAGAATATGTTGTTCTTCAGTCAAAAGCAGAAAATATTTGGGAAGACGCAAAATCCAAAGCGGACTTCGACATGTTACAGCCATATTTAGAGAAACTCGTATCTTACACGAAGAGGTTCATCACCTATTGGGGGTATGAGAATAATAAATATGATACCCTCCTTGATATGTATGAACCCGGTGTCACTGTGGAAATCCTTGACAGGGTGTTCGGGGAATTGAGGGACAAAATCGTTCCACTGGTACATAGAATATCAGAATCAGAAAATAAACCGAAAACGGATTTCTTATTTGAGCACTTCCCAAAGGAAAAGCAAAAGGATTTCAGTTTGAAGATACTTGCTCAAATGGGGTATGACTTCAATTCCGGAAGGCTTGATGAAACCGTTCATCCATTCGCGATCGGTTTGAATCCCGGGGACGTAAGGGTTACAACAAAATACGACGAAAAAGACTGGCGTACGGCTGTATTTGGGACGATTCACGAAGGGGGACATGCCCTTTACGAACAGAATATATCTGGAGATTTGACCGGGACGCCATTATGCTCCGGTACGTCGATGGGGATACATGAATCACAGTCATTATTTTATGAAAATTTCGTGGGGAGAAATTATTCGTTCTGGAAACAGAATTATGATTTGCTAAAACAATATGCCGATGGACAATTCGATTCAGTGGATCTTGACCAGTTTTATCAAGCGATCAATGAATCAAAGCCTTCATTGATTAGGATCGAAGCAGACGAACTGACATATGCTCTGCATATCATCATCCGCTACGAAATCGAAAAAGGCTTGTTCAACGACGAAATTGAAGTGAAAGATCTGCCTGAAATCTGGAACCAGAAGTACGAAGAATACCTTGGAATCAAGCCTGCACATAATGGTGAAGGCGTGCTCCAGGATGTTCACTGGGCAGGCGGCAGCTTCGGATACTTCCCTTCATATGCATTGGGATATATGTATGCGGCCCAATTTAAAAAAGCAATGGAGAAAGACATTCCCGACTTTGATGAAATGCTCGAAAAAGGCGATCTGTCACTTATCAAAGAGTGGCTGACCGATCATGTTCATCAGTGGGGGAAAATGAGAAAGCCGCTTGAAATCCTTGAAGAGGTGACTGGCGAAGGATTGAATGCTTCTTATCTGGCAGATTATCTGATAGATAAGTATACAAAAGTTTATTCACTTTAATAAAAAACAAAAACGACCGCTTTCCAAATACGGAAGTGGTCGTTTTGTTACCATCTTTTACCAAACCCTGAACCCTTTTGAAGGCGGCGGTCCATTCTGGAACATATCCATGAAAGGTACTGTATAAGCAATCAGAATGAGAGCTGCCAGCACCGTGAGCCAGATTTTCCAATTCTCGAGGACCATCGGTGTTTTTTCAGCAGTACCTGCCACTTCCCCAATAGGGAATTCTTCTTCTCCCTTTGGTGCAAAGAAAGCCAGGTTAATGAAGATGTATAACACAAGAATGATTCCGATGAAGAGAATCGTTCCTCCGACAGCCTGGGCAACCTGATAGGGAATCCAGTCAAGTGCCTGCGGGGCATCTCCATAGGTAGAGAAAGAAGATCGTCTTGGTGCCCCCAATAAACCGACTGCGTGCATGGCACCGGACATGATGCTCATACCCGTCGACCATACGACAGCCTGCACAATGGCCATTTTATTCATTGCTTTAGTCAATACACGTCCAGTCAAGTGAGGGACCAGCCAGTAAGAAATCCCGAAGAATGTCAGCACCACTGAAGTGGCGAGTGTCAAATGAAAATGCCCTGTTACCCAGATCGTATTATGGACAACCTGGTTCATCTGGTTGGAAGCGTTGATCAATCCACCTGCACCTGCAGGGATGAAAGCGACCATGCCGATGAAAGGGACTGTAAATCGTGCATCTCCCCAAGGAAGCTTCTTAAACCAGCCGAACAGCCCTGACCCGCCCTTTGAACGTCCATACATCTCAAACGTTGCAAATAGTGAGAAAGCAGTCATCAATGAAGGGATGACAACCATGAACGTGAGAACGACCTGAAGGAATTTCCAGAATGCGTCAATACCCGGTTCTACCAGCTGGTGGTGAAAGCCGACAGGTATCGAGAATAGTAGAAATAGCACAAAAGAAAGTCTGGCCAGTGCATCGGAGAAGATTTTCCCCCCTATGATTTTCGGGATGATGACGTACCATGCCATATAGGCGGGCAGTAACCAGAAATACACGAGAGGATGGCCGAAGTACCAGAATAACGTCCTGCTGATCAGTACATCGACTCTATCCACAAGACCGAGTGACCACGGCAGCAGCTGAAATAAAACAGTGCCTGCGACACCTAAAGTAGCTACTATCCAAAGGACCATATTGATAACGGCCATGAAAGTAAGCAGCGGACTCGGCTCGCCTTTATGCTCTTTTCTCCACTGTACATACTTCATGATCATTCCGGTGCCGCCTAACCAACTTCCGACCACGACAAATGTCAAACCGAGATAAAATATCCAATGAGCTTTTAGCGGAGCATAAAACGTATAAAGGACAGTTGCTTCGTTTAAAAGGATCATCACTGCCGACATCACTGTCCCGATCAGCATCACCCAGAAACCGAGCCAGCCGAACAGACGTGACGTGTTTGAATAAGTTCCGGAAGTCCTTGAAATGGCAGCATGCTGAAATCCAAGGATAAAGAACGTGGTCAATACCAGGCCGAGCAATACGCCGTGTACGGTAAGGACCTGATAATAGCCGATTCCTGCAGGCAGGGTGAAGGTTCCGGAACGGACCAGTACTTGTAACAGACCAGCCAGTCCACCGAGTGCAAGTGCAATGAAACCTACATATATATGTGCCATCGCAAGTTTTCCATCTCTGCGGTCAATTCTTATAAAACGATCTGACATTTCAGTCCACCACCTTAATCATGGATTTCATTGTATGATGACCAACGCCGCAGTACTCGTTGCAAACGACTAAAAATTCGCCGGTCTTATCCAATGTTGTTGTATATTCACTGATGTATCCAGGTTCAAGCATCATGTTAATATTTGTGCCCGCAACTTCAAACCCATGGATGACGTCTTTGGTTGTTGCAATGATTTTCAATCTGGACCCTTTGGGCACTTCTACTTCCCCGGGGTTGTATAAGAAAGTGGAGGCCACAAGGACCAGTTCGTAATCCCACTCTTTCCCTTCGACTTTCTTTAATCCGGGTTTATCGAAAGGTGCAATCACGTCCACTTGTTCAGGGTTGATATAGGCCTTGGCACTCGGAGGCTGATGCCCCTGGTGAAAAGCGCTGATCCCCAAAATGATTAAAAAGATAATAAGAGAGCCGGTTCCGAGGGTCAACCACCATTTTTCATATCGATGCATATGCATGTTCAATCACTCCTTCTTCTTTAAAAACGATTAATGAATAGTAAGAATACACCGATCCATGAAAGCAAAAGGAACCCTCCAAGCAGCAGGACAGAAGTCAGGGTCCCTTTAAGGCTTGACGAATCTTCCACTTTGGTTTTTGTTTTCCTGTTCAATTCAGGATTTGGCATCATGTTCACTCCTTTCACCTTTAGAGGTGATGTTCTGAATTAACTCAATCATAATCCCTGCGCATCACGTCCATCTGTGATAAATATCACACCAATCAGGGATAATTGTGAAATAAATGTGAAGTTCGTCACATGTCATTTCAGCCATTAAGCTAAAAAGGGAATATTCTCCTGTTCCAGTTAAAAAAGCTCTGCATAAACTGAACTATCATGATTTTTTAGGGGGAAGGAAAAAATGGAGAAGTATTATTGTAATAGATGCTGTCAATTGTATACCTGCAAACAACTGTGTTCAGTTTGTGGTTCGATGGCAGAAACAAAGATTCATATTAATGTGCACTGTCAGGGAAACAAAGAAAAAGGGGCCCGTCCGGATGATTGAGAAATTGTGTTAAAATAGAGAAGATTAAAAATTGACAGGAGTGTGGGGAATGTATTTGCCATCTTTTTCGCTTAATAATAAAACTGCAGTCATCACCGGCGCAGGCCGGGGGATAGGAAGGGCATTGAGCATCGGTCTTGCGGAAGCCGGAGCGGATGTGGTCCTTTTATCGAGAACGAGGACTGATTTGGAAGAGACAGCATCAATGGTTCAGGCAGCGGGACGCGAAGCTTATGTCATCCCTGTGGATGTGACATCCCGGGAAGAAATCAAGAGGGCTGTGCAATACATAGAAGATCAAGGGTTGAAGATTGATATTTTAATCAATAACGCTGGGATGAATATCAGGTCCAATGCTTTTGAGGTGACGGATGATGAATGGAAAATGATCATGGATACCAATTTGAAATCTGCCTTTATGATGAGTCAGGAAATCGGGTCTCATATGAAAGAAAACGGAAAGGGGAAGATCATTAACATCTCTTCCGTGGCAGGTCATGTGGCCCTGCGGACCGGGGTTGTGTATGCTTCTACCAAAGCTGCGATGATTCAGATGACAAAAGTTCTGGCATTTGAATGGGGCAAACATAACATTAATGTCAACAGTATCGGCCCCTGGTATTTTAAAACGCCTTTGACCGAGGAACTCCTTAAAAATAAGGAATATATAGACGACATCCTAGCCGTGACGCCATTGAATAGGGTAGGCGAACTTCAGGAATTGGTCGGACCTGCTGTGTTCTTGTCCTCGGACGCAGGTAATTACATAACAGGACAAACACTGTTTGTTGACGGGGGAATGACCATTCAGGGTTTTTAAGAGGGTGATTGGTTGATGGCAGCCGGGTCGCGGGGACAGGCACCGCGACCCGCTTTTTTGTGGGAAATATCTTGAATTTAACAAGGATTTCACTCTATACGGGTATATTTCGATAAAGGAAATCGGGGTTCTTATACTGTGAAGAGGCCGTCAGCCTGTCATTGAGGGTATATCTTGGCTAGGAATTATTTTTATTATCAAAAACGGACAGTTTATTATCAAAAATGATAATATATTATCAAAAAATCACATTATATTATCAAAAACGTCTGATCGACCTCCTTTAAACCCGCTGGTGTATAACTTTCTGCAGCCCCCTGCTGTAGCCCCGTGCAATTGAGTAACAACTGCTCCAAATTCTGCTGTACTCCGGCCAAAAAAAAGCGGTCTGCTCATGTCCGCTTTTTCCCCTTTCCTTATGGAACCGTCACCAAAAGAACATGGAAACGACCTGCATCCTTAACAGTCAAAGGCAGCTGTATGACCGGGTTATTCCCTATTATACCTGCTTTTCCTGTCATGACAGTCGGTGTTGTAATATCCACATTATGACCGCTGTGTGCAATCGAGGTCGCGAGATTCCCCACAATCATATTTCCTAATTCTCCCGCAAACGACTCCAGCATTTCACCAGTCAGCGGCATTCCGAACATAGAGGCTGCCAGGGATTGAAAGTTTTTTTCATTCCCGTCAATGACGAATCTTCCCTGGACATCTCCGGTCATTCCTATCGAAACGCTGAAATGCTGGTGGTCATACGGCTCTTTTAGCAAGGTCGGTTCATCATGGGTTACGCTTAATGGGACCACACCTTTTAGGGCAGTCATGAAATGATGCAATAGATCGGTAATGCTGCTGGTTAGCTTCATGTCGAAACCTCCGGAAATTTGTCAGAATTATTATATCATATTACCTAGTATAAAAGACTTAAAAACTTTCAGGTGTCGTAAACTTCTCCTTCGGACTGAAAAAGAATAACTATACATGTTCTTTCACGTTTTGGTAATGCTATCCTTACATGGAAATGTGATAAGGAGAATGGTTGTAATGCCTAAAATAGTGAGTGTTGAAACAGAAATCCCGCCTTATAAAATTACTCAATCCGAAGCAGCGGATTTTGCCCGGAATTTATTTTCAGGAAGCTTTAAGGATATAGACCGCCTGCTGCCTATCTTTGAAAATGGCGAGATAGAAAGCAGGTATTTTGTCGGTGACCTTGATTGGTTTTCCAAATCTCATTCCTTTCAGGAAAAGAATGATTTGTTTATCCGTTTTGCTGTGGAGATGGGAAGCAGGGCAATTGAAAAATGCATCATTAATAATGAGGTCAACTATGAAGAAATCGATGCCATATTCACGATATGCACAACCGGTCTTGCCACACCGAGTATAGAAGCAAGGATCATGAACGTCCTGCCCTTTCCATCCCATGTCAAACGCATACCGATCTGGGGATTGGGGTGCGCTGGAGGAGCGGCTGGCCTGTCACGGGCATATGAATACTGCCTTGCTTTTCCAAAGGCGAATGTGTTGGTGCTTTCCATTGAATTATGCTCATTAACGTTTCAGCATGGTGACCGTTCCAAAAGTAATTTAGTCGGGACTTCATTATTTGCAGATGGGGTGGCGTGTACCCTCGTTTGCGGAGATGAAAGCACTGCGCTGAATGAAATAGTACGCCCGCTGCCTTCAATATTTGCCACACAATCAACCACGTTGAAGAATTCACTCGATGTCATGGGCTGGAATATTAAAAATGAGGGTCTTTATGTCGTGTTTTCAAAAGATATCCCAACACTGGTCACAAACTGGCTGAGACCGAATGTGGAAGAATTCATTCATTCACAGGGGATCAAAATGGAAGAAATCAAACACTTTGTGGCTCACCCCGGGGGAAAGAAAGTGATCGAGGCGTATCAGGAAGCATTGGGATTCGATGATCACATGACCCGCCATGCGCTGAAAATACTAAAGAAGTACGGCAATATGTCCTCGGTGACGATCTATTATGTCCTGAAGGAATTTTTGCAAGATGATTGCAAGAGAGGCGATATCGGCCTTGGAACAGCATTAGGACCGGGCTTCAGCTCGGAATTAGTATTGATGAGGTGGGATTGATGATATTTTTTATCCTTTTCTTTCTAGTTCTGGCTGTGCAGCGGGTGGTGGAATTGATCATTGCCCGTAAAAATGAAAAATGGATGAAAAAAAGGGGAGCGAAGGAGTACGGACAAAATCATTACAGGGGCATGGTGATGATCCATACAGCTTTCTTTGTATCCCTTTTAATTGAAGCGGGTATCTTTCATTCAGGGATTCACCCTCAGTGGAAATACCTGCTTGCAGGGTTCATACTCACCCAGGCAGGGAGGATATGGGTCATTTCATCGCTGGGGAGATATTGGAATACGAAAATAATCGTCCTCCCCGATACCGAGGTGGTGGCGACAGGGCCATATAAGTTTTTCAGGCATCCCAATTATCTTATTGTAACGGTTGAGTTGGCCATCATCCCCCTTTTATTCAATGCATATTGGACACTGATCATTTTTGCCGTCCTCAATCAGCTGATCCTCCTAACGAGGATACCGGTGGAGGAAGAGGCACTGACCCGGCAAACGAATTACAAACATGTCCATTTATCGACTCCTGGATGGATAGGCACAGAAAAGAAAGAAAAATAAAATTTCTTATTGAAAATGATTATCGTTTTTGATAGGATGTAAATGAAGATGAAAATTATTCTCAGTTGCATGTCCCGAAACTAAAAATAAGGTGGCGAATGAAATGGTATGGTTTCTAATAATGATGACAGTGGTTACATATGGATTCCTAATGAAATTTGTCTTGTCTAATGTGATGAAGGATCGACAGCCTGTTCAAAAACCTGCATCTGAACAAACCAAAACCCGACCCTTCGCATCACCAAATCTTATACCGACACAATCAACAAGATAAGTCTCCTTCAATCGAAGGAGGCTTTTTATTTTCTCCAAATAGAGAATCCCTGAATAGGATATTAATAAGTTTCTTAGGTCTCTTCAATAAACGAAAAGCAAACCATAGAGAAATCGGGGTAAATACGATAAAATAAAAGCGTTATCATCTTTTGAAATAGAAAGGACCTTACACATGAGCCGCACTGATCAGCAAAGCACCAATTTACATACAATCCTGCATAAGCTGGCAGGATATGATGAAATATTCCGCAGTAAAGGGGATGAGGAACGTTCCCAGAAGGTAGAAAGACTGGCGGAAAAAATTCACAGGCAGGAATTCATACTTGCTTTTTGCGGGCATTTCTCTGCCGGAAAATCAACTATGATCAACTATCTGATGGGTGATGAAATACTCCCTTCGAGTCCCATCCCCACCAGTGCCAATCTGGTGAAAGTTCATCAATCTAATGAAGACTATGCAAAGATTCACTATCATACAGGCAAACCAGTCTTATTTAAGGCGCCATACGAATACTCGAAAATCAAAGAATTCTGCAGGAACGGGGAAGATGTATACTCGGTTGAAATAGGCAGAAAGAAAACGACCCTCCCTGAGGGGGTCTCAGTCCTTGATACCCCGGGCGTGGACAGTACGGATGACGCCCACAGGCTGTCCACCGAATCTGCCGTCCATTTAGCGGATGCGGTATTTTATGTCATGGATTATAATCATGTCCAATCGCAGGTGAACTTCCAATTCACTAAAGAATTAAAGCGTCATGGAGTGAATTTATATCTGGTGGTCAATCAGATTGATAAACATCAGGAGGAAGAACTGCCTTTCCAGAAGTTCAAAGAGGCTGTCAGGGATTCCTTTGCCAGCTGGGGGGTCAATCCGGACGGCATCTTCTATACCAGTCTTAAGAAATCTGACCATGAACATAATCAAATAGCAGAACTGCGGGAGTTCATCAATAAACAGGTCGTGGATAAAGAGTCACTGATCGAAGAATCCGCCCAGTCAGCCCTCTCACAACTTGTACATGAACATATCGGATGGTATGAAGATCAGCAGACCCAGGTTGAAGAAGAGGGGAAAAAACATGTCACAGATGAAGAGTGGGCAGACAAAGACGCGCTTTTAATGGAAGAAGCAAAGCTTCTGGACGAACTATCAGATAACGACGTCAGCGAATTGAGACAGTCTTTCGAAGAAGAAAGAAGCACAGTCCTTAAGAATGCATACCTTATGCCTTTTGAAACAAGGGACCTTGCGAAAGAATTCCTTGAAAGCCGGCAGCCGGACTTTAAAGTCGGATTCCTGTTCAGCAGACAAAAAACAGAAGATGAAAAGGAACGCAGGGCCAAAATCTTTAAAGAAGAAGTGAACAGCAGGATCGAAACCCAGTTGGAGTGGCATTTGAAGACACTCGGAAAATCGTTCATGAAGAAGAAAAATGTTGTTTCAACTTCCCTTTTGGATGGCTGGGAGACGCTGTCCCTCAAAGTGGATGAGCAATATTTAAATGCGTTGATCAAACCGGGGGCAAAGGTGACAGGGGATTACGTCCTTCAGTATTGCGATAATCTCTCAGAAGAATTAAAGAGGGATGCGAGAAAAAGAACGAATGATTGGCTTGAAGGCTTCCTGAAACACTTGAAAGAAGATTCGGAAAGCAAACAAAGAAGCCTGCAAGATGAGCTGCAGGCAATCCGTCAAAAAACAGTATATGTGCATAAATGGGCCCTCTTGGAAGAGGAGAAGTTCCAGCAGATAGAAAAGCTGGAAGGGATTTCGGATTCCGATAAACAAGATGGCAAGATTCTGGGCTGGGTGAATGACTGGAAAGCAAAAGAAGAAGAGTTCATAGAAGCAGACGAACTGGAAGAAAACCCTCTTGAGCCTGCAAGCGAAAGTTTAAGCAATGATGAACAGAATGACGTGCACTCCCGAGAAGTAAAGAATACTCAGGTTTCTGTGGAGGATGCAATCGACAGGCTGGACCGAATGACCCGCGTGTTCGGCAACCTGCATGGGTTCAGTAAGATTGCAGAAATATTGGAGGGCAAGCGTGAGAGACTTGCCAATCAGACATTTACGATTGCTTTATTCGGAGCCTTCAGTGCAGGGAAGTCATCCTTTGCCAATGCGCTCCTCGGCAAAAAAGTATTACCGGTCAGTCCGAACCCGACTACTGCATCCATCAATCGGATTAAGCCGGTAACGGATCAGTATCTTCATGAGACGGCAGTAGTGCAAATTAAATCCGAATCTCAACTCTATCAGGACCTGTCACATTCCTTATCCTTTTTTGACAAACGAATTGAAACTTTAGAGGATGCCTTGGAAATCATCCCCGGACTTCTAAATGAAACGGGAGGAGACGCGAAAGTAAAAATCCACCTGTCTTTCCTTTCGGCGTTTTATAATGGATATGAAGAATTCAAGAACCGCTTAGGCAGGGAAATCACAGTCGATTTAGATGATTATAAAGGATACGTAGCAGATGAAAACAAATCCTGCTTTGTTGAGTCGATCGACCTGTACTATGATTGCGAGATTACGAGGAAGGGCATCACATTGGTTGATACCCCTGGTGCGGACTCAATTAACGCACGTCATACCGGGGTGGCATTTGAATACATCAAAAACGCTGATGCCATCCTATTTGTGACCTATTATAACCACGCTTTCGCACGTGCAGACCGTGAATTCCTCATTCAGTTGGGGCGCGTAAAAGACACATTCGAACTCGATAAAATGTTCTTTATCGTCAACGCAATCGACCTCGCCAAGGATGAAGAAGAAAAGGAAGAAGTCATATCCTATGTCGGGGAGCAGCTCATTCAGTATGGTATCCGCTTCCCGAGAATTTTTGGAGTCTCATCCCTTCAGGCACTGGAGGATAAAGAGAACCCTTCCAATGGGATGACCTTTTTCAAAGACGCATTCAATTCCTTCATACAGGAAGAGCTCGTCAGCATGAGTGTGGATTCAGCAATTAGTGAATGGGAAAAAGGAATCAAGCGTTTCAAGCATTATATCGATACGGCATCGAGTGATCAATCTTTGAAACAGCAAAAAATCGAGGAATTGCATCAGACGAAAGCTGAAGTAAATGAACTTCTTGAAAAAATGACAGCCGCAGCTATCCAGCAGGAAACAGACCAGGAATTGGATGAATTGATTTATTATTTAAAACAGCGGGTATTTTTCCGGATTTCCGACTTCTTTAAGGAGGCGTTTCACTCAGGCTTGTTCATGAATGAAACGAACGATTCAAAAGCACTGCAGAACGGATTAAAGGAGTTCATAACGAGTGTAGGTTTTGATTTATCGCAGGAATTGAGAGCCACTTCCTTGAGGATTCAACAATTCATCGGTAAGCAGCTTGATTCCCATTGGGACCAAATAGAGTCCAATATACTTGAATCGGAAAAAGAAATCCTGCTTTCTTCTCCGGTATTCAGGAATGGTGAAGCCATCGAATTTCAACAGGCTTTTAAAGACATCGATCTCGAGCATTTCAAAGGGGCTTTCTCCACTTTCAGGAATGCTAAACAATTCCTCGAAAAAGGCGGAAAAAAAGAAATTCAGGAAGAGCTCGTGAAGAGGCTTCATGGACCTGCGGATGACTACCTGAAAAATGAAAAAGAAAAGATGAAATCCTGGAGTCAGCAGGATATAAATGTAAGGTTCAAGAATTTAAAAGAGGAAGCAAAATCGCAGACATTTGAACAGATCGATTCAAATATCGAAGCGTTGAGTACCACCCAGGATATTGAAAAACTCAGAAGAGAGTGGAAGTCGCTGATTGTCCAGCCCTAAAAAGATTTAAAAGGAAAAGGGGGAAGCCGCTTGAAAGTTAATCCATTTCATTGTTGTGCCACCTGTATCCATATTACTGCCAGCAAACAGTTGAACGCAAGGAAGACTTCCTATTTTTGCTCCCGTCTTGGTTATGAGACCAGGACGGACTATCGATTTTCCTGCTGGGAACCGAAGGAAGCTGTAAAGGATCTGATGAAAAAGAGGGGGATATCATGATGATGAATGTCCGGAGCGTAGATTGGCTGAAGGAACACTTGCCCGATCGAAAAGTGAGAGTGATTGATTGCAGCTTTTCATTAGGGGACTCGTCAGCTGGTAAAACCACTTATTTGAAAGGGCATATTCCGGGTGCGGTTTATTTTGATCTTGAAAAAGACTTATCCGGTCATGTGAAAGAGCATGGAGGGCGGCATCCACTGCCAAATATGAAAAACTTCCTGAGAAAAATAGAAAATGCCGGCATCGATAACGATACGGTCATCGTAGCCTATGATCAGGAAGAAGGGGCTTTTGCCAGCAGGTGCTGGTGGATGTTCCGCTATATTGGCCATGAAGAAATCTTCGTATTGAATGGTGGATATAAAGCATGGAAGGAAGAGGGATGTGAATCAGAGACATCTGTTCCTGACTATGAAACGAAAAGTTATACTCCTTCATTCAACGAAGAAATGCTTGCTTCCCTAGAGGAAGTGAAAGGGATATCTAATCGGGAAATTCCAGGAATCTTACTTGATTCCCGCAGTGAGGAGCGTTACTTAGGTAAAGAAGAACCGATTGACCGGATACCGGGGCATATTCCGGGAGCAGTCAATATACCCTGGACAGAGGGAGTGAAGAAAGGTCACTTCCTGGAGGAAGCCAATGACCGGCGATTTGCAAAACTTGACAGAAATACGCCAATCGTTGTTTATTGCGGGTCGGGAGTGACTGCCACGCCAAACGTCCTCGCGTTATTGGAAGCGGGATTCAGCGATGTCAAGCTGTATGCCGGGAGCTACAGTGATTGGGTCTCCTACGACCATCATAAAGTGGAAACAAATCGGACGAGCCTGTGAATGCAGGATTGTTTTTTTATTGTCCAGCTGTGGCGGCTAGAGACTGGAGGTCATAAGCCAAATCGGCCAAAAAGGCAAAGAACGCCTTCCTGTCCGGTTCGTCTTATGCCACCCGCCTCTGAGCAAAGCCCCTCTGCTTTTCTTATTGTCCAGCTCCGGCGGCTAGGAGCTCGAGGTCATAAGCTAAACTTACCAAAAAGGCAAAGAGCGCCTTTCCTGTAAGTTCATCTTATGCTTGTCGCTCCTGATCGAGCCGCCTCCGCTTTTCGATTGTCCAGCTGCGGGGCTTAGAGGCACATGTCATAAGCCAAACCGGCCAAAAAGGCAAAGAACGCCTTCCTGTCCGGTTCGTCTTATGCCACCCGCCTCTGAGCAAAGCCCCTCCGCTTTTCTAATTCCCAGTGGGGTGAGGGCTGAAATATGTTATACTTTTAATGGATTGTATATTTAAGAAACCGTGAGATTGCGGACAAAATAGATAGAGTCAGGAGTGTATGTAATGAAAAGAGATGAACACTTATTATTGATTGATGGAATGGCGCTCTTATTCCGTTCGTTTTTTGCAACAGCCGTGACCGGCCAGTTTATGATGAATTCAAAAGGGCTTCCGACCAACGGTGTACAGGGATTTATGAAGCACCTGCTGATGGCAGCAGACCATGTTAAGCCTAGCCATATCCTGGTATGCTGGGACATGGGAAGTAAAACATTCCGCAATGAGGTATATACAGACTATAAAGCCAATCGAAATGCCCCTCCGGTTGAGCTCATCCCACAATTTGATCTGGCAAAGGAAGTGGCGGAAGGCTTCAACCTTGCTAACGTCGGGGTTCCCGGTTATGAAGCGGATGACTGCATCGGGACACTTGCAAAGGCACACCATAAGGAACGCAGGGTGACTGTACTGAGCGGTGATCAGGATCTGCTTCAACTGCTTGATGATGGAATCGAAATCATGCTCTTGAAAAAAGGGTTTGGAAATTATCAAACCTACACGAAGGAGCTGTTTGTAGAAGAACGCGGAATAACACCAGAGCAGTTCATAGATGTCAAAGCGCTGATGGGAGACTCCAGTGACGGATATCCGGGTGTGAAAGGCATAGGAGAAAAAACAGCCATTAAACTCATTCAGGAGCATGATGACATTTCAGGAATTTTAAGCAATCTCGATAAACTGACACCTTCCCAGCGCAAGAAAATTGAAAGTGATCTGGATATGCTCCATATCTCAAGGAAGCTTGCCGAAATACATTGTGAGGTCCCGCTGCCGCTGACAATAGAAAATGCCGTGTGGAGCCGCGTGCCGCATACTTCAATGTCATATATTGAAGAACTTGAGCTGAAGGTGCTTAGAAGATTCTTATTGAGCGCAGATTCATTGATTGCAACAAGCTAAACAATCAAAAAGTCAGGTTTTAGGCAGCCTGACTTTTTTCTTTGATTTACTTTGTTACTTTCTATTCAGTTTTTTTGCTGCATTTTCTAATTTGCTTTTTGGTTCCCCGGCGAATTCCATATCGGAAGCATTGCCCTGAGGATTTACACTGGATGCAGTATTTCCTTTATTCTTATTGTTGTTTTTGCTCATTTCTACGCCTCCTGAATCGTGATGATTACATGATTATTTTGCGTTCTGTCCCTTGAATTATCCCATGCAAACATGAATTTTTGGACAGACTAAGGGAAAGGGAGGTGTATAGCGATGAATAAAGGTGTACTGACAGCCTTACTGAGCATCTTGCTCGCTCAGGGCTTCAAGATTCCCCTTCATTATATAAAAAGGAAAGAATGGAAACCGGAATTGTTTTTTCAAACAGGAGGTATGCCCAGCTCCCACAGTGCGGGGGTCGCTTCGCTGACCACTTTCATTGCGTTGAAAAAGGGAGTGAAAACGATTGATTTCGCACTCTCCTTTATCTTTGGACTGATTGTCATGTATGATGCCCAGGGCATTAGACGGCAGACCGGAGAATTGACGCTGAAAGTGAACAGTCTGGATGAACTGGTCAGAAAAGCGCACGAAAAAGAATCAGTGGAATTTGAAGAAAAGAAGCCCAAGCGCCTGAAAGAAATGCTCGGCCATCAGCCTCAGGAAGTTGTGGGAGGCGCGCTGCTGGGTTTGGTGATGGGATCTTTAGGTTTTCTGCTGTCAAAAAAAGATAGGCAGAGAAAAAGATTTTTTGTAAGATGAAAGAAGACAACGCTGTAATTAGGGTGAGGGGACAAGTGAAAAAAACAACAGAAGATTTTCTCATTGATTTGGAAAACAGGGGATTTAAATTCCAGGAAGATGCAATCGGTTTTATTTATTTCGGTAAAAAATATACAGATGCACCGGATGAACTTGTCAACAGTGCAATTGAAATCACGCTGAAGGCACAAAAAAAGTTTGATTCAAGCTTTTATATGTCTATATTGGAACGTCTGCATTCACAAAAGATAACTTCCAGGAAAGAAGCCCTTAAATGGATGGTCCATCAAGGACTCGCTTAAGAATTAAACAAGGACTTGCTTACAAATTAAGCAAGAACTTGCGTAAACATTAAGCAAGGACTTTCATGAGCAAAATGGCAAGGGTTGAATAAGAAAAATAAAACAAAAAGGAGTGCCATGCGGCCTCCTTTTTGATTAGATGAATGATCATCCATTTAAGTGAATGGCTTTCCTGGCAAGTTCATCAGCCATTTTGTTTTCTTTACTCGGCACCCATTTGATGAAAAACAATGGAATCTGATCTGCCAGCCGTAAAATATCCAGCAGAATCGATTTGTATAATGGGCTTTTGACAAATTCTTTTTCAACGGCATGCACCAATGCCTGTGAATCACTGCGGACCCAGACTGTGTCCGCCTGATTTTCAATGCAGATTTCCAGTGCTTTCTTGCAGGCGGTGAATTCCGCCAGGTGATTATCCATATCCCCGAGAGGAAATGAAAAATGCTGAACCTGTCCATTCTGTTTAATGACGATGCCGGCGCCGCTTGGACCTGGATTACCAGCACTTGCTCCATCGATATTCACTTCAAACAACAGGCGGTCACTCCTTCAAATAGAAATTAGTTGATATCTTTCGGGAATCGTTTGGCAATATAACCAAAGGGTGTGTCCAGTATGGAAATCAGCCATTTCAATAAATAGGTTGTTATGAATATCTCCATCCAGATATCGAACGGGAACGTACCCAGGAAAGCAATACTGGTAAATACAAGAGTATCCAATAATTGACTGATCATGGTACTTCCATTATTGCGTATCCAAAATTGCCTGTCTCCCGGGAACTTTTTCTTCAAATAGGAGAAGATATATACATCAGTGAATTGGCTCACCAGGTATGCAGCAAGGCTGCCGGCTGCAATTCTCGGTATCAGGCCGAAAATGGTGGACAGGGCTCCCTGTGCAATATCTTCCGGGTGGGGTTGAAATATAAGGGCCATCTGCATAATAATAGTCATAATGATCAACGTAAAGAAGCCGAGCCAAACTGCTTTTTGTGCTTCTTTTTTTCCATAGCGTTCATTTAAAATGTCAGTCACCAGGAAAGCTGAACCGTACATGGCATTACCCAAAGTAGCAGTGAGACCGAATATCTCGATCGTTTTAACGACTTGAAGATTGGCAAGTATTGTTGATAGGCCAATCCAGACAAATAACCCGGTACGCCCGAACATTCTATACATAATTAATAACAGGGAAAAAGTAATAATAACAAATAAAAGACCAAACCAGATATTAAACATGGAAATCCTCCTTTTTACAAACAATACTCTACATTATACAAATAAAAGAAACGATGAACAATATCAGACCAATACAGAAGAGAGTGATCAGGTTGAAGATGAAGCTAAAGTACAAATATGCGAGTAAAACAGCCACTGATATATGGTTTGAATCCACATGGTTCCCCAGGAAGGAAACAATGATCCATGTTGATGATTTAATGAAGACGGGGAGGGTCACCGACCTGGAAATCATCGATGAAATGGAAAATTCGTGGACAAGAAAAGAGTTTATCAAATTAAATCAAGAATTGGACAAAGAACCCCAAAACATCACCGTCTACTTTGATGGGGGATTTGATAAAAGTGCAGCACTGTCGGGGATCGGAATGGTCGTTTATTATGAAAAAGGTGATGAACGTTTCAGGATTCGTAAGAACGGGAAACTTGAAGAACTGGAAAATAATAATGAAGCCGAATATGCAGCACTCCATAATGCCCTTCTGCTTCTTGAAGAGATAGGAGTCAAAAATGCCCCCTGTACAATAAAGGGGGATTCGCAGGTAGTACTGAAGCAGCTTGAAGGGGACTGGCCATGCTTTGACGAGGCATTAAACAGATGGCTCGACCGGATAGAAGGGCAGATTGAAAAGCTGAACTTGAAGGTTACAATCGATGTATTAGACAGGAATGATAACAAAGAGGCCGATAAACTTGCCAATCAGGCTTTATTGGATAAGCAGGTACACAGTCATAAAAGGATAGAATAATTTCATTGACTAACATATATTCTATAAATAAAACTAACGTTAAGATGGTAAATGTCTAGGAGTGATGGTATGGACCGCAGACAAGCAGTTGATAAAGTGGATGAACTGATTGACACCTATTGCAGAGACTGCCTGCTAAAAGCATTTTTTCGCAAAGAATCCGGAAAAGCACGTGCACATCGATTTTGTATCAAGGAATGTACAGTAGGGGAACAGATCAAGCATTACGGGGAAAAGTTACAGTGAAAAAAATCACCGATAGAAAAGGAAAAGCGGACGATTTTTAAATCGTCCGCTTTTTTTAGCATATATGTGTGATTATAATTTGACTACGTTAGCAGCTTGAGGTCCGCGGTTGCCTTCAACAATTTCGAAAGAAACTTCTTGACCTTCTTCTAAAGATTTGAAACCTTCGCCTTGGATTGCTGAGAAATGTACGAATACATCGTCTCCGCCTTCTACTTCAATAAAGCCAAAACCTTTTTCGTTGTTAAACCATTTTACTTTACCATTTTGCATATTCTTCTAATCCTCCTAAATCAATCAAGCACTTATGGTGCTCATGGAAAATATTTATCATGAAATGTTGATTTCCACTGCTGAAGCACTAAAAATCGTTCCACTTCAATGATGTCTTTACTATACAATATGAGGATTTTAGAGTCAACATTTCGGAAATGCATTTTGCAGAAATTTTTAAAAAACTTAACTGGATGGGCTAGGAATACCATATTGAATAGATCTATACTCCTGCATTACCTGATTATAATTGCCCATAGGGTGATCCAGCACTGCTTGCTGAATGGAGTATCCGGGTTGTATTCATGCTCTTCTTATAGTAAACTTTTATTGATATTTATGGGAATTTGGAGGGTGCAGAATGCCTACACCAAGCATGGAAGACTATTTGGAACAAATTTATATGTTAATCGAAAATAAAGGGTATGCAAGAGTATCGGACATTGCAGAAGCCTTAACCGTACACCCTTCATCAGTGACGAAAATGGTGCAGAAATTAGATAAAGATGACTACCTGATTTATGAAAAATATCGTGGGCTCGTACTGACTCCAAAAGGTAATAAAATAGGAAAACGCTTAGTTTACAGGCATGAACTGCTTGAGCAATTCCTAAGGGTAATCGGTGTTAAGGAAGAACATATTTACGAAGACGTAGAAGGAATCGAACATCATCTCAGCTGGGATTCAATAGACAGGATCGGTGACCTGGTCCAGTTTTTCGAAGAAGAAGAGAAAAGACTTGAAGACTTGCGAGACGTACAAAGCCGAAGTGAATAAGAAAGTGCCGGCAAGCGGAAGACTTTCATAACGAAATGTAAAATTCAAAACTATAAAAAAGGGCTGCCCGATAAAAATCAGGAGCAGCCCTTTTACATATTTATGTTATATCAAAATATAGTCGGATATTCGTCAAATCCTTTGTTTGCTGTGTCCGAAGAGTAGATTTCGTACTCTCCCCATTCATTTTCATGAATTTCGACACCTTTTAGAATACCTTCAGTAGCTTCCAGTACTGCTTTTTGATAAGAAATGATCCTTCCCCCCGAGGTTTGAAAACTTATGATATCCCCGTGGTAATTACGCTGGACCTTCGTGATTTCCTCCATCTTCTGCCCCCCTTCCTCCATCGTTTTCACTAGTAGTATGGACAAATCTGTTCCAGTTCATAAGGAATATGCGCTGAATTGAAAAGATAAATAGGGAAAAAAGAAGGATTTTACCGTTTATAATAAGAAATAGAGTAAGAGAATAATCAGACAGAGGTGTTAGAATGAACAAATCTGAATGGCACTCAAATGCCAGAACGCGGTGGGATGAGAATGCCGGTAATTGGCACTCTCGAAGCAGGGAAAACTGGACGACAGGGAGCCGTAAAAGTGTGATACCGTTCTTCCTTAAATCAGTAGATAGAGGAAAGAAAACCGGTGACCTGGGATGCGGGGACGGATATGGCTCCCATCTGCTTAATGAGAATGGATATAAGGTGACAGGAATGGATTTTTCTGAAAACATGGTGGAAATTGCACGAAGGCTTGAACGTGAAGGTCTGCAATTTGTGCAGGGAGACCTGACATCACTTCCATTCAAGGATAATGAATTTGATGCAGTCATGGCCATCAATTCCATTGAATGGACGGCATCTCCGGTTCTTGCACTAGATGAACTTGACAGAGTCACAGACAACGAAGGATATATATGCATCGGGCTCCTTGGCCCTACCGCACATCCAAGGGAAAATTCCTTCCCCCGCCTCCGCGGCGAAGAAGCGATATGCAACACGATGATGCCCTGGGAATTGGAAAGGCTGGCCGAACAAAAAGGCTGGAAGAAAATCGATGAAGAATGGGTATATAAAAAAGGTGTCGATGCAAACTTGACGGCATCACTTCCGAATGAATTAAGACAGGCACTAACTTTCATGACGCTGTTTATGTTTAAACGTTCATCATCATGATTG
This sequence comes from Rossellomorea oryzaecorticis, assembly GCF_045897515.1. Lineage (NCBI taxonomy): Bacteria > Bacillati > Bacillota > Bacilli > Caryophanales > Bacillaceae > Rossellomorea > Rossellomorea oryzaecorticis. The sequence continues at coordinate 157,882 of NZ_JBJOSA010000006.1, forward strand.
GGTGATTTTTTTAGTGCATACTAAGGTAACGGACATACCGGCTTTCTTATCGTAAGAGGAAAGAATACTAATGATAGATAAAAGGTGGATACGATGACTTTGACAACGAAGAAATTGAAAACAGATATCGAAATCGCACAGGATTCTGCTCTCCAGCCAATCCTTGAAGTCGCACGGAAAATCGGTTTGGGTGACGAAGATCTGGAGATGTACGGGAAGTATAAAGGTAAAGTCTCTTTTGATGCAATACATAACCTGAACAAACTAAAGGACGGGAAGTTAATATTGGTCACTTCCATCAACCCGACCCCTGCCGGTGAAGGAAAATCGACTGTTACGGTCGGACTGGGGGATGCACTTAATCAGTTGGATAAAAAGGCGATGATCGCCTTGAGGGAGCCTTCTTTGGGACCGGTCATGGGTATGAAAGGAGGCGCGACAGGCGGAGGATATGCACAGGTACTTCCGATGGATGAGATCAACCTGCATTTTACAGGTGACATCCACAGTATCACAACCGCTAATAATGCCCTTGCGGCAATAATCGATAATCATATACATCAGGGAAATGAATTGAATATCGATCCTAGGAGAATCGTGTGGAAGCGTGCCCTCGATATGAATGACCGCGCTTTAAGGAACATTGTAATCGGTCTCGGAGGCACTGTACAGGGTGTACCGAGAGAAGATGGATTCGATATCACAGTGGCTTCTGAAATCATGGCAGTGTTATGTCTTTCCAAAGATCTCGATGAACTGAAAAATAGATTGGGCAGGATGGTTGTAGCTTATAATGTTAACAAAATGCCAGTCACTGTCAAAGACTTGCAGGTGGAGGGAGCACTGACATTATTACTGAAGGATGCCTTGAAACCTAACTTGGTGCAGACCATCGAGCATACTCCTGCACTTATCCATGGCGGGCCATTTGCAAATATTGCCCATGGATGCAACAGTGTCATTGCCACCAGGACTGCTTTGAAACTTTCGGATTATGTGGTGACAGAATCAGGGTTCGGTGCAGACCTAGGTGCCGAGAAATTCCTTAATATTAAGACACGTGCAGCAGGCATCTCCCCCGATGCAGTGGTTCTTGTGGCTACAATCCGGGCCTTGAAAATGCACGGCGGCCAGAGTAAGGATGAGTTGAACTCTGAAAATCTGGAAGCCTTGAACCAGGGGCTTTCCAACTTGAAAAAACATATGGAAACCCTTGATGAGTTCAATGTTTCTTATGTAGTAGCGATCAATCGGTTCATTTCAGATACAGCAAGCGAGATTGAGGCACTGAATACATGGTGTGAAAAAGAGGGAGTACCGGTATCCCTGACTGATGTATGGGCAGAAGGGGGCAGTGGAGGACTTGACCTGGCTCAAAAAGTATTATCTGTTATTGAACATAATGATAAGGAATTCACTCCCCTCTATTCATTGACCGATTCACTTCAAAATAAGATTGAGTGTATAGCAGGTAAAGTTTACGGAGCCGGAGAAGTGGATTTCTCTGTGAAAGCAAAAAAGCAGCTTGAAGAATTTGAAAAAAACGGCTGGGGAAACCTGCCTGTATGCATGGCGAAGACGCAATATTCCTTATCGGACGACCCAAGAAGGCTTGGGCGGCCGGAAGATTTCACGATAACGATCAGGGAGTTGAAACCAAAGATCGGTGCAGGATTCATCGTTGCTTTGACGGGTGAAGTCATGACAATGCCCGGGCTGCCAAAACAACCGGCTGCTTTGAAAATGGATGTTGATGAGAACGGAAAAGCCACGGGGCTTTTCTGATTAGATAAAATGTACTGGGGAGGAGGCGATTGGTATGTTTGATCCCACGGCTTTTGATAACTTAAAGGTGGTTGTTGAAGGTGAAGTGTACGACTTTGATCTGTCAGGAGAGATTTCCATCCTCGACCGGAAGGACCTATTCGATTTTGCTCATTATGAACGAACTTATATCATCCAGTATTCCCGGCCTGACTTATCAAGTTCCATAATTCTCGAACTTAAAGCGGATATGGGGCATTTTTTGGCTGAGAGAAATGGCATCCGGTCAAAGAATAAGGCCGGAGCGGCTATCCGGTTCATTTATTCCGGAAAAGAAGAATTGCATGACCATAAGGATGAACTGGAGGCTGTATGGGGGCCGGATAAAGAGTGGGAATGGATTGATATGCACTCCTCCGTCCACCCTTCAAATGTCCAGGGCGTTCTCAGCTTTAATAGAGTCATAACAGAAGAAATGGTGGATGATGTTATCCACATGGTTTCTTTTTCGATTGAGACGCTTGATATCCTTAAGTGAAGTGACATTTAGAAAAAGATCTGTAACTAAGGGGGCTGTATCGATGAAAATCGCTTGGGTGACCGATAGTACTGCTTATATTGAAGATCTATCCAAATGTGAGGAACAAGATGTGTATGTTGTGCCGATGAATATACTTATCGGTGAGAAAGAATATAAGGATGGGATCGATTTATCTCCACAAGACCTTTTTGAGAAATTAAAAGAAGAAGGGGCAGAGGTGAAAACATCACAGCCTTCCATAGGGACGTTCAAGGAATTATATGAGAAGCTTTCCGGCAGATATGATCATATTTTTTCCATTCACGTTTCTTCTCACTTCAGCGGTACGATGTCTTCTGCTTATCAGGCAGCCGAATTGTTGAAAGATACTGTTCCTTCCATTACGTGCATTGATTCAAAGACGCTGACATACCCATTGACAGAGCTCCTTGAATATGGACAATCCCTTCATAACGAAGGGGCTTCAATTGAAGATATCAAGGAATCAATTGAAGAAAAGGTTAAGACCCGGGAAGTATATGTCATGGTGGGAAGTCTTGAACAACTGCATAAGAGTGGAAGGATGAGCGGTTTATCCTTCTTCCTTGGAAGTATGCTAAAGATCAAACCCATCCTTGCGATTTCAGATGGGAAACTGGAAGTGAAAGAAAAAGTCAGGAATATCAATAAAGGCCTGGATAGGATGAGCGGCCTGCTTGGTGACGCGACTCAGCATAAGAACATCAGGAAAGTATCCATTCTGCACGGCTTAAATCACGACGAGGCACTTGAATGGATGAAAGAACTTAAAGCCAGCCACCCGCAAGTTGAATTCGGGGCGTATCCCCTGGGAGCGGTCATCGATGTCCACGCAGGAGCCAACACAATAGGTATCAGCTGGTCAGAAGAAAAAAACCGATAATGAAAACATGGAGATGATGCATGAGTGTAAAAGCTTATATATCATCTCTTTAATCGTTTCGCTCCGTTTTTTGTTACAATAGGAAAGAAAGGGGATGATGAAGTGGGCCGGGACGAAATAGATAAACTGATCCAAGCATTAAAGCATGAATACAAAGATGAATCTTCAGGTCATGACTGGCATCATCTTGAACGTGTGAGAAAAAATGCCCTGCTTATTGCAGAAAGGGAAAATATAACAGATACATATATCATCGAATTGGCCGCCCTGCTTCACGATGTTCCTGATGATAAGCTTAATGCTACAGAGGAAGAGGGGAAGAGAAAACTTGATGGGTACGTATCCATGCTCTCTTTAAAAGAAGAAGAGAAGGAAGAGCTATACGACATCATTTTCTCGATTTCCTACAAAGGCGGAAATGAAAAACCGCTGACTTCCATAAAGTCGATGATTGTAAGGGACGCAGACAGGCTGGACGCCATAGGAGCAATCGGCATTGCCAGGACATTTGCATATGGCGGGAAGAAAGGCCAGGTATTATATGACCCAGATATAGAAGAAAGGTCAGTGATGACCCTTCAGGAATACCGGACGGGAAAAAGTTCGGGCATCCATCATTTTCACGAGAAATTATTGAAATTGAAAAACTTGATGTGCACGGAAACCGGGAAGGTCCTTGCTGAAGATCGTCATGACTTCATGCTCCACTTCCTGAAGCAATTCAACAAAGAATGGAATGGTCGAGAATGAGAATGTTAACAGCTGAGAACCTGTCAAAATCATACGGAGAGAAAACGTTGTTTGACAGTATCTCGTTTTCTATAATTGAAAAGGAAAGAGTCGGCCTGATAGGTGTCAACGGCACAGGTAAATCAAGTCTCCTCAAGTTGATAGCCGGGATTGAAGAATATGATTCTGGTGAAATTACATCACCCGGAGATTATCATATTGCTTATTTGCCGCAGGAACCTGAGATAGACAGTGATTTGAGCGTCATTGGCCAGGTTTTTAGCGGAGAAGCAAAAATAATCAAAGCCATGCGGGAATATGAAACCGCCCTCCTCGAAATGGAACAGGACCCTGAAAGCAGCACATTGCAGGAGAGATTATTTGAAGCACAGAAGAGGATGGATATCCTCCATGCATGGGAGGCAAATGCCAATGCAAAAGCCATCCTGACCAAATTGGGCATTTATGATTTTTCCAAAAAAATGAGTGAACTGTCGGGAGGGCAAAAGAAAAGAGTTGCACTTGCGGGTGTTCTTATCGAGACCCCTGACCTCCTCATACTGGATGAACCTACAAACCATCTTGACTATCAGTCCATTAAATGGCTGGAAGATTACTTATCAAAATATAAAGGCTCCGTACTGCTTGTGACGCATGACAGGTATTTCCTTGATCGTGTCACAAACCGGACGTTCGAATTGGACGGAGGCAAACTTTATTCTTATACCGGGAATTATGCTTCCTTCATAGAAGCGAAGGCGTCAAGGCAGGAAAACGAACGCCTTATTTCCGAGAAGCAGCAAAACCTGTACCGCCGTGAACTGCAATGGATGAGAAGGGGTGCTAAAGCAAGGACAACAAAGCAGAAAGCAAGAATCCAGCGTTTCGAAAATCTGCAGGATAATATGCCGTCAGGCCCTGACAATTCTCAAGTGGAAATTGCAATCGGCGGGAACCGCCTCGGCAAGCAGGTATTCGAATTGAAGCAGGCAGCGAAAACCTTTGATGACAAGGTGATTTTGAAAGACTTCAATTACTTAATCAAGCCCGGTGACAGAATCGGGGTCGTTGGTAAGAATGGTAGCGGAAAGTCCACTTTTCTTAATATTCTCTCAGGGGCGGACGACCTGGATACCGGAGAGCTGATTACAGGGCAAACCGTTAAAATAGCTTACTATACCCAGGGGCATGAAGAATTGGATGAAAACATGAGGATGATTGAATATATCCGGGAAGCCGGGGAATTCATCACCACGGATAAGGGGGAAAGGATCTCAGTAACCTCCATGCTTGAGCGATTCCTTTTCCCGATGAGTACTCACGGTACCCTTATCCGCAAGCTTTCGGGCGGGGAGAAGCGGAGGCTGTTCCTTCTGAAATTACTGATGGAAAAGCCGAATGTCCTCCTGCTTGATGAACCTACCAATGATCTGGATACAGAAACACTGACAGTCCTTGAAGATTATATAAATGACTTTTCAGGTGTCGTAGTGACTGTATCCCATGATCGGTATTTCCTGGACAAAACGGCCAGTCAATTGCTCGTCTTTAACGGGGGAGGAGACATCGGCACCTACTTTGGGGAGTATACAGAGTATTTAGAGGAAGCTGAAGCAGAAGTGAGAAAGTCGGCAGCAGAAGAGAAAAAACTGGAGCCTGCACCAAAGCTGACAACTCAGCAGCCGGAGAAGGATAAAAAAAGGCTTTCCTATATGGAAAAGCGTGAATGGGATGAAATTGAAGGGAAGATTGCTTTCCTTGAGGAGAAACTGGAAAGCGTTCAGGAAGAGCTTGATCGTGCAGGCAGCAATTTTGAGCGGGCACAGGAATTGATGAATGAAAGCCAGCAATTGAACGACGAGCTGGAACACTTGATTGAAAGATGGAGCTATCTATCTGAATTTGCTGATTAAGCGCTTTGGTTTTTACAGAATATCAACTATGTTATGATGAAATAAAATAGAGATGGCAGAAAGGTGGTTAATCGTGAAAATAGTATCGATTGAACCTACGCCCAGCCCGAATACGATGAAGATCCTTTTGGATAGGGAACTCGAAGCTGGGAAAAGTAATAATTACAAAAAAGATCAGGCTGAAGGTGCACCTTCGATTATTAAAGACATCCTTCTTATAGACGGAATCAAAGGAGTTTATCATGTGGCAGATTTCCTTGCCGTTGAGAGAAATGCGAAGTTCGATTGGCAGGAGCTCCTTCCGAAGGTGAGAAAAGCATTCGGTGAAGAGACTCATGAGGAATCGGCCGAATCCCGGATGGAAGAGCACTTTGGTGAAGTGAATGTCTCTGTGCAGGTGTTTAAAGGCATTCCCATGCAGGTGAAAGTAACAGATGGAGAAACGGAGAAACGGTTTTCTCTTCCTGAGCAGTTTATGAAAGCACTGTCAGATGCCCAGCAGGACGGGGACAATGTTGTTTTGCTTCGGAAGTGGAAGGAACATGGTGTAAGATATGGCGAACTGGACGATATCGGCAGCGATGTTATAGAAGAATTGACGGCTGCATATCCAGCTTCAAGACTGGAAAGCCTCGCAGAACAGGCAGTCGAATCAAAATCTGAAGTACAGCCTGTCCGCCGGAATAAACACAAAATCACACTGGAGGACCTGGGAGCGCCTGATTGGCAAACCAGGTATCAAAAGCTTGAAGCGATGGATGATCCTTCACTTGAAGATCTGCCTGTCCTTGAAAAGGCACTTGAGGATGAGAAGGTGTCGATCCGGCGTTTGGCTGTGGTCTATTTAGGAATGATCGAGGACGAGAGGGTATTGCCTTATTTATACAGGGGCCTCGAAGATAAATCAGTTTCGGTCCGCCGTACTGCAGGTGACTGTTTATCTGATCTCGGATTCAAACAGGCTATGCCGCAGATGGTGAGAGCACTGCAAGATAAGAGCAAATTGGTGAGATGGCGTGCTGCAATGTTTCTTTATGAAGAAGGCGATGAATCAGCACTTCCAGGTTTAAAAGAAGCAGAAAACGACCCGGAATTCGAAGTGAAGCTGCAAGTGAAAATGGCGATTGAACGCATTGAAGGCGGAGAAGAAGCCAAAGGTTCTGTTTGGAAACAAATGACCGAAGCACGGATGCAGGACTGATATAAGTCTGGGATGAAAACATAATGGGGGGAATTTAAACATGTCAATGGCTTATGAAGAATACATGAGACAACTGGTGAAACCAATGAGACAGGAACTTGTCCAGGCGGGATTCAAGGAGCTTGGCGATGAAGAAGCAGTTGAGCAGTTTATGGAGAGTGCAGAAGGAACGACCCTGGTAGTCGTGAATTCAGTCTGCGGATGTGCAGCGGGACTTGCAAGACCCGCGGCCACACAGTCCGTCCTGAATCATGAGAAAGCTCCCGATCAGCTTGTAACAGTGTTTGCCGGCCAGGATAAGGAAGCAACAATGAAAATGAGAGAATACTTCGAAGGATATGAACCTTCATCCCCATCTATGGCATTGCTGAAAGGGAAAGAAGTGGTTCATTTCATTCCAAGAGAAGAAATTGAAGATCATGATATCGCAGACATCATTTCAAACTTGACTTCTGCATTTGACAAATATTGCTGACGAATACTTGGGGAACTCAAAAAGGGTTCCCCATTTCTGTGTTATCATTTATAGAAAATGAATCATAAAGGAGATAACCGAATTGTTTGTAACAACATGCGGGAGAGCGAACGAGAAAGTCATCGGAAAAGCACTTCAGATTGCTTCCGATTTGAAGATTCCGTATATTGACCGGGGAAAAAAATCACTGAGCCACCATATGGACAGACTGGGCAGGGACTGCTTGGTGGCAGGTAAAGAGCGCCTGGAGCTTCATGAAAGGGAAAAGAGTGGAGAACCCTTCTTCTTTCATCCTAACTCTGCATCATTCCGGATCAAGAGATTAATGAGGGGTGAAAGGGATCCCCTTGTGGAAGCGGCACGCCTTGAGGAAGGGATGAGTTTTCTCGATTGTACACTTGGGCTTGCTTCAGACAGTATCATCGCAAGTCATATAATCGGAACTGACGGAAGGGTGAAAGGGATAGAGGCAAATGAGTATATCGCCTATATCATTTCTGAAGGATTGAAAAACTGGGTATCCCCCCTTGAAGATCTGAACGAAGCGATGAAAAGGGTAGAAGTCTGCTATGGCAATTTCGAAGAGAAATTGATTGACTGCGGGGACAAATCGATGGATGTGGTCTACTTTGATCCCATGTTCGAGGAAGCACTCACAGATTCAACAGGCATCAATCCGATCAGAAACTGGGCCGCCTATACGCCATTGACGGCAGAAGTGATAGAAGAGGCAAAGCGTGTTGCCCGTAAGAGAATCGTCATGAAAAACCACTACCAGTCACCACTATTCGACCAACACGGATTCCAAGTCATCAAAAGACCCTCAGCCAAATTCCATTTTGGAGTCATTGAGCTGGGTTGAGAGGCTGTGGGCAGGGGATGGTTTAGTATGAGGTGCTTCCAGCAGTTGTTTGGAGTGCAAGACGAAGACTCCTGCGGAAGAAGTGGCTAATAAGAAAAGCGGAAGGGCTTCGTTCAGAGGCGGGTGGCATAAGATGAACCGGCCGGGAAGGCGTTCCTTGCTTTCTTGGACGGTTTGGGTTATGACATGAGCCTCTAAGCCCTGCAGCTAGACAAGTGAGACCCCGCACAAAGCCGAGGAGGCTCACATGTCACCCGCGGAAAGCGAAGTCTTGCACGGAAATCAACTGCGTCGGCAAGCATTTCAAACAAAAAGACAGGCATCAACATTGCCTGTCTGCTTTTTTACATCAGTCAGTGAACCCAAGAACCACAAAATACCCCAATAACAATAAATAACCAATATTAATCATAATTCCAGTATCCATTCTAGTGCTCCTCCTTACGAAATATCCTCATTAATATACTACCACAGAAATATTTTTATATCCTACAAAAAAATGAAACCTTTTTCACTTTTTAAACGTAAAAAATAGTATAATAATAGAAGCAATACATAGGAAGGGACGTTATCTATGTCAACTTGGCTCAAAAAGTCGTTTTTTGTTCTAATATCGATCCTTACATTTGGACTGGTCTCACCCTCACAGGCATTCCTGAATGAGGAAGGTCATGCACTTGCCAAAACCAGCGGAAAACCATCCTCGGTTGAAAGCTCGGAAGAAGAAGTCCATCAAGAAGAAACGGTTCTGACAAGAGAAGATTTTATGGACCAGATGATGGAGAAGGCAGAGGAAAATTCATACTTGAAATTCGGAGCTAAGATTAAGCCATCTATTGAAGATGAATTCAAGAGCGTCATCCTTCCAAAGATGGAACGCGCAATCGAGCAGACCGCTTCACAGTATGAAGAAGATTTATCATTCCTCGTCATCTCAGAAGTTCCTCATTATGCAAAAACAGAGAAAATCTTTCATATTTACGATAACAGATCGGGAGAAGATGTCATCCGTTTTCACGTAAGAAAAGATCATCCTCCCAAAGACGGCTATTATTTCAATTTCCACTACCATACGGTTCATGATGATTTCCAGACCCATCATGATTTAGGAAGCATTTATTGGGATAAAAACACTCCACCTCAGTGGATGAGCGTTTCATAGAACGAATGTACATAAAGAGGCTGAGACAAAAGAACTTTTGCCTAAGTAAAACCCGAACTAGTTTGCCTATTCAATGGCTGATTAGTTCGGGCTTTTTGTTAGAATATACTTTTAGCTAGTTAGTTCTTTCCAGCGGTTGATTGGAGTTCAAGACGAAGACTCCCGCAGGAACGCAGTGACGAGGAGGCTCACGGGCTACCCGCGGAAAGCGAAGTCTTGCACGGAAATCATTAGCGGTATAAAGAAACTATACTGATATTGTCATTTTTTTTAGTTTAGTCCCAGCCTTCTTTAATGGCTAAAAACAGAGATACCTGGTAAATTGGAAGGATTCTTTCGTAAAAGATCATTTAATAGTATGGTAGAATAGTAAGTAGAACTGTCGTCAATGGAGGTTCTTTTACATGAAACGAGCAGCTATCATTCTCTTCCTGGTCGTCGCTTCCCTTATCGTTTGGAAGCAGACACAGGCAAATTACAGCGGTATTCTATTAAAGCATTCATCCATAAAAACTGCCATGAATTTAAATTCAGAAGAACAGCTGGAGAATATTGTCCTGCTCCCGGAAACAGATTTTGATAAAAGTGAAGCCAGGGGCATCATCCGCAGACTTGATCATATTCCCAGCCATTTACTCAGCGCGGTCGATAATCAAGAGATAAAAGTCCGTTTGTTCGAAAGGAATTTAACGGATTTTTCTACTACCAGTCACTTAAAAGGAGTGACGCCGAGAGGGTATTCAAATAAGGATACGACCTGGGACGATGTACCCGGGATAGGCGGTTCCAAGCTCGTCCTCGTGAAGATCGGACATAGCGAAAAAGGAAAAGGACATGATTCGGTGAACCTGGAATTACATGAACTTGCCCACAGCATTGATCGATATGTTATCAACGATCCCTACTCGGATATGGCGTTTACTCATATATGGAAAAAAGAGGCTCCTCTTTTGTTTCCTGGTCAATCTTACTTCATTGATTACCAGGAAGAGTATTTTGCTGAAACATTTGCTTTATATTACTTAAGCAATGATTCAAGGAATCTATTGAAAAGAAAAGCTCCATCTACGTATCAATATTTTAAGTCATTGGGTTGACTCTCAATGATGATCGAGTACACAATTAAGCAGAAGGAATATCCTTCTGCTATACATAACGAAATTACTATTCAGCGAAGGGGCAATGATGATGAAACACGGTGAACATGCATATCTGGATATGTGCCGTCATGTATTGGACAACGGCTTTAGAAAAGAGGACCGGACAGGGACCGGCACTCTATCAGTCTTCGGCTATCAAATGAGGTTTGACTTATCCAAAGGATTTCCGCTTCTGACTACCAAACGGGTGCCTTTCCGACTGGTGGCAAGTGAATTGCTGTGGTTCATAAAAGGGGATACAAATATCCGTTATTTGCTGCAGTACAATAACAATATCTGGAATGAGTGGGCTTTTAAGAACTGGGTGGAGAGCAGTGAGTATTCAGGCCCGGACATGAAGGATTTTGGATTAAGAAGCCAGGAAGATGAGGAATTCAATAAACTATACCAAAGGGAAATGGAACAGTTCAAAGAGCGTATCCTTAATGATGATGAGTTTGCAAAGAAATTTGGAGACCTGGGACCGGTTTACGGCAAGCAATGGAGGGCATGGGAAACGACTTCAGGCGGGGCAATTGATCAGTTGAAAGACTTGATCGAACAGATTAAGACCAATCCTGACTCAAGACGTTTGATTTTATCCAGCTGGTCGCCGGAGTTCGTCCCGATGATGGGACTGCCGCCTTGTCATACCCTGTTTCAATTTTACGTCGCGGATGGTAAATTGAGCTGTCAGCTTTACCAGCGCAGCGGGGATATCTTCCTCGGAATCCCTTTCAATATTGCAAGCTATGCACTGTTGACCCACTTGATTGCACATGAATGCGGCCTTTCGGTCGGGGACTTTGTCCATACGATTGGGGATGCGCATATCTATACCAATCATATTGATCAAATCACCACTCAGCTTGACCGTGAACCAAGGGCGTTTCCAAAGCTTTCACTGAACAGCGATGTCAAATCGGTGTTTGATTTTGAAATGGAAGACATCGAATTGGAAGGATACGACCCTCACCCATCCATAAAAGCACCGGTTGCTGTTTAATCATATACAGCTCCAATCTTAATATTGGAATTGAAAGGGGATAAATAATGATTTCATTTATCGTAGCGATGGACTCAAAATCAGCAATCGGAAAGAACAATGAACTTCCCTGGCACCTGCCGGCTGATCTGGCTTTCTTTAAAAAAACGACAATGGGAAAACCGATCATCATGGGGAGAAAAACCTTTGAATCAATCGGCAGGCCTCTCCCTGGAAGAGAGAATATTGTGGTCACAAGAGATAAAGACTATGTGGCCGAAGGATGTAATATTATACATGAGTTGGAGAAGATAACTGAAAATGATGAGAGTAAGGATGAAGAAATCTTTGTGATTGGCGGAGCCGAGATTTTTAATGAAATGCTACCTTATGCAGACCGTCTTTACATTACCAGAATAGAGGAAGAATTCGATGGTGACACTTTCTTTCCTCCCTTTAATAAAGAGGAATGGAAACTGAAAAGCAAGGAAAAAGGCCCTAAAGATGACAAAAACCCTTATGATTATTTCTTTATGACATATGACCGGAAATAAATGACGAACGCAATCAAAAAGGTAGCACCCATGTCCTTGGGAGCTACCTCTTTTTGTTTTAAACATAAAGCAAAATACAGAAATACATACAGCCGCTTCCTGCAAGGACAAATAAATGCCAGATTGCATGGTTATAAGGAAGCTTATTCCATACATAGAAGATGGCACCGATCGAATACAGGATGCCCCCGGCTAACAGTAGGGAGAACCCAGCCCCGGAAAGACTGAAATAAAGCGGCTTTACGGCGATGATGACAAGCCATCCCATAACAAGATAGAAAAGGGTGGAGACCACCTGATACCGGTCGACGAAATAGCATTTGAATACCACTCCCGCCACGGCAAGCCCCCACACAATCCCGAAAAGGGTCCAGCCAAGAGCTCCCCTTACACTCACAAGCATGAACGGTGTATATGTCCCTGCAATTAAGATATAAATAGCAGAGTGATCAAGAACGGCGAACAGGTTCTTGGCCTTCGATGGTTTAAAGCTGTGAAGCAGGGTGGAAAATAAATAAAGAAGGATCATCGATGCCCCGAATATGGAAAAGCTGACTATATGCCATGGCGTACCTCTGTCTATGGATATGATGATCAGCATGACCAATGCCGGGATGCTCAATATAAATCCGATGCCATGGGTGATGGCATTGGCAAGTTCCTCTTTCCAATTTGAATAATCAAAGTCATATGTCAAAAGAAAACACCCTTTCCGACGAACAGTAATTGTTGTGTATTTATCGTAATCCTCTTTCCCGAAATCTGCAACCATTTTGCGGGAGATATTGTTTTTACGGGCGGTTTAGGTTACTCTCTTTTTAAGAAAAGAGAAGTTGAATTCGCTAAAAGGAGCAACAAATATTGCAGAGGTGACAAATCTATGTGTGGAAGGTTTTCTCTTACGACGCCGCTTGAAGAATTAGTAAACCAGTTTTTGATTGATGAATTCATCAAAGAAACTTCACCGAGATACAATGTGGCCCCGTCACAGAAAGTACTGTCGCTTATTTCAAAGAACGGTGTAAGAAAGGCAGGTGAAACGTTGTGGGGCCTTGTTCCGGGCTGGGCAAACACGAATAAATGGAAACCATTGATCAATGCGCGCAGTGAAACATTATTGGATAAACCAAGTTTTCGCTCATTGGTGCACAAAAGGAGAATGGTCATTTTTTCGGATGGGTTTTATGAATGGAAAAAAGGGGAAGGTGGCAAAATCCCTGTGCGTTTCCTTCTTAAGAGTGAGGAACCATTTGTTTTTGCCGGACTATGGGACAGGACAACTGATGGAAGGGTCACATCAACCATCCTTACGACAAAGGCAAATGAAGTGGTCAACCCCGTCCATGACAGGATGCCGGTCATACTGAAGAATAATGATGATATTGAAAAATGGCTGGATACAGACAAATATCGCTTTGAAGAAGCTTCACCCTTATTAAGGTCGTATCCCGGGGAAGAAATGAAGAGCTATGAGGTTTCGATGATTGTGAATTCGCCCAAAAACGATAGTAAAGAATGTATCACCCCTGCTTGAACACAATTTTTTTCAGTTTTGCAAAATTAGACATTATATGCGCTTCATCCTGAGGTATAATAAGAATACAAACGGGTATAAAAGAGGATTGATACTTTGCTGACAAAAACCATTGAGTTCAAATCAAAGTATGGAAGGAAAGTCAAAATCTTAGAAGTCCCTGTATTAAAGGAAGACAGCCCGCTCTCCTTCAGAGTAAATCTGAAATTAAATGCTTTCATAATGAAAATCTCCAAAGACGAAACGAACAGGTCGGCATTCAGTTTCAGGGAATATCTGAAGAAAACAATGAAATGGTCCGATTATGAACAAATTTACCACAATTCAGAACTGAAAAATAATGCATGACCACCTGCGCTGCATCCAGGAGAGTTTCCACTCTGGATCCAGCCTTTTTCTTTTCTGGAACGTTAACTTCATCAATTGATAAAATCTATTTAATTCCTGACTCGTAAACGTTATAATACAAGGGATATGGTAGAAGGATGTGGCTAAGTTGAACAAAATAAAAATCGTTACAGATTCAACAGGAGATTTAACAGAGAAAGAAATAAATGATTTGGACATTCATGTTGTTCCTCTATCCATCACCATCGATGGGGAAACATATTTAGATAGGGTTGAATTGACTCCTTCGAGCTTTTTGGAAAAGATGAGGAATTCAAAGGAACTCCCTAAAAGCTCGCAGCCCCCTGCCGGAGCTTTCCTTGAAAAATACGACGAATTAGGAAAAGATGGATCGATCATACTCTCGATTCATATGACCGGCAATATGAGTGGAACTGTAAGATCGGCAGAATCTGCTGCAGAAATGTCTTCTTCACAGGTGAAGGTAGTAGATTCACGATTCATTTCAAGGGGCCTTGCTTTTCAAGTAATCGAAGCTGCCAAGCTTGCAAAAGCGGGAAAATCGCTTGAAGAAATCCTGCGTTCGATCGAAGAAATCCGAAATAAAACCGATCTGTTTGTTGTCGTCGATACATTAGAAAACCTTGTAAAGGGCGGCAGGATCGGAAAGGGCCGGGCAATGATCGGCTCTTTGCTTAATATCAAACCGATCGCATCACTGGCAGGCGGGGAGTATACCCCGGTGGCAAAGGTCCGAAGTCATTCTCAGGTTGTAAAATACTTAACTTCCCAATTCGTTGATGACGTCAAGGGGAAAACAATCCGCGGTGTCGGCCTGGTCCATGCGGATGGAATGAAACTGGCTCAGAATATAAAAAATAAGATCAAAGAAAAGACCGGGTTTGATGAATTTGAGATAGGTGAAACGACTCCCGTCATCAGTACCCATACTGGAATCGGGGCTATTGGATTTATGTACTATACAGATTAAATCGCAAAACGGCGGAGGGTCCTTCGCCGTTTTTGACGTTACGGGAAAAATCCCGAATACCTTTGTGATTCAAATATACATTTAATAACATATACTAATTATATGAACATTCATCTTAGAAAGCAGTTTACAATTCGTTTATGTATTCTTAACAAAGGTTTTACTGATATACTGTCGTGATATAATAATATTAAAGTGTAGGCGAGGTGAAGCAGATGAAAAGGATAGCATTCTTCATGCTTGCTTTTGTTCTTCTATTATCGGGATGTTCCATGGAAGATGCAGCAGAACATGTAACAAGGGAAGTTTCGTTATGGGATAAAGAGACCCCAAACGAAGACTTCATACCGAAAAATTTAAAAATCGTCTCAATCGGGGATTCCCTCACTCAGGGAGTAGGCGACAGCACGAAAAGTGGAGGGTATGTACCTTATCTTGAGGATCACCTTGAGTCTATGGAAGGTATAAATAATGCACAGTTCCATAATTACGGGGTAAGGGGAAACCGCACGGATCAGCTGCTGAAACGGTTGAAAGAAGACAAAGTGAAAAAGTCGATCGAAGAATCTGATGTCGTCATGATCACCATTGGAGGAAACGATGTCATGAAGATTTTCAGGGAAAATCTTTCTCATTTGAGTCTGGAAGTTTTTCAAGAAGAAAAACGCTTGTATCAGGTAAGGCTTTCTGAAATCATGAAGACGATCAAAAGCTATAACCCGGATGCAGGGGTCGTGCTTGTCGGACTATATAATCCATTTAATACTTGGTTCTCTGAAATAGATGAAGTAAATCAAATCATTTCCAATTGGAACAGTGCAAGCGAACAGGTATTGAGCAGCTATGATAAAACGCTCTTTATAAAAATTGACGATTTGTTTATCGACAGCGGGGATACACTGCTCTATGAAGATTACTTCCATCCAAATGATGAAGGATATAAACTGATTGCGGACCGGATGTTTGAGACTCTTTCACAAGGGGAAACAATTGCAAGACTGACTGATTAACGATATATAGCCAGAAGAGGAGAAGCCGTTATGAAGAACAAATGGAAGGCAGGTTTTTTTGCCTTATTGGGAGCGTTGATTGCAGGAATCGTCATACTGTTAATCATGATTTTTGCTCCAGCCGAAAACGATGAATTACCCTTAAACAAAAATAATACTGACAAAGAAGTAGGGTTTGATGTCAGATCGAACAAGCACGACCTGAATCTCATCATCGAACACTATATTGAAGAAGAGGGCCTGAAAGGTCCGGTCGACTACGATGTGAAATTAAAAGATGATGTAGAATTGCACGGATCTGTGCCTGTTTTTACGTCAGACCTGGATTTCAAGCTTACCTTTGAACCCAAGGCACTGGAGAACGGGGATATCCTCCTTAAACAGAAATCAATTTCAGTTGGAGCCCTGAACTTGCCTGTATCGTATGTTTTGAAGGTCATCAGGGACTCATATAATTTTCCTGAATGGGTTAAGATCCAGCCGAGTGATGAGTTAATTTACGTGTCACTTCAGGATATGAAACTCAAAAGTGATATTAAAGTGCGTGCAAAGGAATTTGACCTGGAAAAAGACAACATCATGTTCAGATTGTTAGTGCCTGTAGATCAGGCTCAATAAAAAAAGGATGACCAAAACGGTCATCTTTTTTTATCCTTTTAATAATAGAGTTTCGAGTCCGGGTTCACCCTCTGCGAATCCTACGGCGACAATGGTATATGGCTGATTGGCTTTTAAACTTACGCCAGGTATATCCAGCACTGTATTTTTTGTACCAGCGATTCTTGCTTCAAGGTTAACCGTCATTGGAGTCAGATTTAAATATTCAGTTGCCTGTTTGAAAGAAATGTCCGGAAATACTGTGTCTCCCCCTTTTACACCTATATCGACCGCAGGGGCATCAGGTGAGAGATGAATGAATTTGATCTTGGTTTCCCCGTTCGGGACTGACGGATCGTCTATATACGGAAGAAGCTGCAGTTTTTTGGAAGTGCCGACAGCAGCAAGTGTATATACCTTGCCCGGCTCAATTTTAACTTTTTTGCTGATCAGCGTGTTGACGCCGGTGCCGGCTGGATAGATATCTATGTGGTATTTGCCTGCAGGCAGCGTAAGATAATCACTGATATCCTTGAATGCCACATCCCTTAAGACACGGTTGGCATTGATATATATATCTACACTTGGTGCATCGGGGACGGCGTGAAGTACTCTGACATAAGCTGGCTGGCTGGAAAGATTCATTTCTCTCTGCTGGGCTTGGAGGGCAAGATTCATATATTTTATATGCTTTTGATAATAATGGATATGCATGGAAGGATTACTGTATTTATAATATCCCGCCAGTAAATCGTATAAAGAAGCCTTATTTAGATAATCTTGTTGATTTCTCATCGCTTTCTCCCCTTTAATCTTTCTCAACACCTTAGAATATGCATATGAAGTAAAATGGTGAAAGTACCCATTTTTATATATTCTTCAGAAAAAATAAAAATTTCTCTTGAATCCTCAGAATCTTTAAGCGATAATATACTTAACTTACAGAAAGCGGGTGATGAGATATGAGCAGACAAATGATCAATCAAAAAGCATATCAGCATAAATATGTCTCTGCATGTCAGCATACCGCTTTAACCGGTGATTTAAATTAGTGGTCTTCTTATACCCTGATGAATGAATCCGTTGGCGTGCAGAGCGCTAATGGATTTTTTTATTTTGGGAGGACTATGGATGAAAACGATCAGAACACAATTATTCGAGAACAAACTGGAGTCGTTGGGGGAAGGACAGTTAAGCCTAACCAGGCTTGGAAGGGTAGTGACCGAACAAAAAGGCGCATACAGGGTCATGACTCAATCCGATGACTTGCTTTGTAAAATATCCGGGAAATTCCGTTTTGAAGCGGTCAGCAGGGAAGGCCTGCCTGCAGTCGGGGACTGGGTTTCACTTAATGAAGAAGGTAATATCATAGAAAGAGTATTTCCGAGAAACAGCAAATTCTCAAGGAAGAAAGCAGGGTTGGAAGCGGAGGAACAAATCATCGCTGCCAACATTGATACAATTTTCATCCTTTCTTCCCTAAATGATGATTTGAATATCGGAAGAATCGAACGTTATTTATTGCTCTGCTGGGAAAGCGGGGCGAATCCAGTGGTTGTATTGACGAAGGCTGATGCGTGTACAAATGCTGCCGAAAAGAGAAAAGCGGTGGAAGACAAATTATTTGGGGTGAAGGTCCTTACCATCAGCTCGATCACCAAAGAAGGAATCGAACAGTTGAACCCCTATTTAGAAATGGGTAAAACAGTGGCGTTAGTCGGTTCTTCAGGTGTAGGAAAGTCGACTTTGACAAATCTTCTCATTGAAGCAGATGTTCAGAAAACGAAAGAGGTCAGGGGCGGTGATGATAAGGGACGGCATACGACGACACATAGGGAATTATTCCTATTGGGAAATGGGGCCTCCCTTATCGATACACCAGGGATGAGAGAAATACAATTATGGCAGGGACAGGACGGATTGTCTGCTCAATTCGGTGACATCGAAGAGCTGGGGTTGTCATGCAGGTTCAATGACTGCTCCCATGACGGTGAACCGGGCTGCAGGATCAAGGAAGCAATCCTGGCAGGTGAACTTGATCATAACAGATTGAATCATTACCACAAGCTTCAGAGGGAGATTGCCTATACAGAAAGAAGAGGGAACAAGCGGCTGGAATCCCTGGAACGAAAAAAATGGAAAAACATCGGGAAACAGCGCAAGCTCAAATAACGTATATAAAAGATTGATTCTCTAGAGAGTCAATCTTTTTAATTTTTCACTTATATGAGTTAAAATTTCTTAAAAAGGGAAAAGTCTAATTATCACTATGAAAGGTTGATGAGGATGTCAAATGAGCAAAGGTTACAAAAGGCCGCGTTTGCCGGAGGATGTTTCTGGTGTATGGTGAAACCCTTCGATGAACAGCCGGGTATCGTGAGTGTCACCTCGGGGTATACCGGGGGCAGCACAAGGAACCCTACATATCAGGAGGTATGTTCCGAAACGACTGGACATTACGAAGCTGTACAAATCTTATTTGACCCTGAAGTGTTTCCTTATGAAAAATTACTTGATGTGTATTGGCAGCAGATCGATCCAACAGATCCAGGCGGCCAATTTTTCGACAGGGGCCATTCCTATAAGACAGCTATTTTTTATTATAATGATGAACAAAGGACGGCAGCTGAGAAATCAAAGCAGGAACTCGGGGTGTCAGGTAAATTTGACAAGCCCATCGCAACAGCCATCCTGCCCGCAAAGGAATTTTATCCTGCCGAGGAATATCATCAGGATTACTATAAGAAAAACCCAGGGCATTATGAACGGTACAGCCATGGTTCAGGAAGAAAGGCTTTTATAGAAGAACATTGGGGGGAGAAATCATGAAAGATAAAGAAGAACTCAAGAAAAAGCTATCACCAGTCCAGTACGAAGTGACACAGAATAATGGCACAGAACCGCCATTTAGAAATGAATACTGGAATGAGTTCAAAGAAGGAATCTATGTTGACGTCGTTTCAGGAGAAGCACTTTTCAGCTCAAAGGATAAATACGATGCAGGCTGCGGATGGCCAAGCTTCACAAAACCGATCGACCAATCGGAAATTGCAGAAAAAGAGGATCGGAGCCATTTCATGGTACGCACCGAAGTGAGGAGCAAATCAGCTGATTCCCATTTGGGGCATGTGTTTGATGATGGACCTGGTCCGACGAAACTGAGATATTGCATCAACTCGGCGGCTCTCCGCTTCATCCCATATGAAAAGCTGGAAGAAGAGGGATACGGTAAGTATAAGAAGTTATTTTAAGAAGCTGGTATTGTTGTGAGTACTTTCACATATGTGCTAAAATGAGATCTGCATGTTTATACAGTTATACATATGTGTAAATACTTAATATAGGAAGGTGAAAGTCTTATGCTAAAAAAACTATTTGGTAA
Source organism: Rossellomorea oryzaecorticis (assembly GCF_045897515.1). Taxonomy (NCBI): domain Bacteria; kingdom Bacillati; phylum Bacillota; class Bacilli; order Caryophanales; family Bacillaceae; genus Rossellomorea; species Rossellomorea oryzaecorticis. The sequence continues at coordinate 177,970 of NZ_JBJOSA010000006.1, forward strand.
AAAAGAGGAAGCACCTAAAACTGTCGTTGCATCAGCACCGCTGACAGGAACAGTCAAATCGCTTGATGAGGTTCCGGATCCGGTATTCTCCCAGAAGATGATGGGGGATGGAATCGCAATCGATCCATCAGAAGGCAAGGTCGTTTCCCCAGTGGACGGGGAAATCATGCAGCTCTTCCCTACTAAGCATGCTGTCGGAATCAAAGCAAAAAATGGAGCTGAACTGCTGATCCATATCGGACTAGAAACGGTTTCCATGAATGGTGAGGGCTTTGAGGCACATGTGTCGGAAGGATCAAAAGTGAATAAAGGGGATGCCCTTATTACATTTGATCTTGACTTGGTGAAAGAAAAAGCGAAGAGCACGATTACCCCTATCATCCTGACAAACGGAGACAACATGGGTGAGCTGGTTAAGAAAGAGGCTGTTTCTGTAACGGCAGGAAAAGAAGAAGTATTGGAAATAACTGCAGAGTAAGATACGTAAAAAGGTGTGTTCACACCGCTCCAGGGCGGAAGTGGACACACCTTTTTTTTATGGAAAAAAAACCTGGTCTAGGCATAGTCTCTAAAAAGCATCCATCATAATATTAAATAAATATTAGTTTAGTAAATACTACATGGAATTGTAAGTATCTCATCGTATATAGAAAAGGTGTAGAGATTATTTAGCGACCGCATGCAAGGACCATGTCCATACTGTTGGTTAGTATTCCACCTAAATTAAGTGTGTCTGCGTTTGTATGTTACTTAAAAGGAAAGAGTAGTTTAATGATATTTGATCGCCAAATAAAATTTGAAGTAACGAAATAGTAGGAGTTTTGAATAAACCCGGACCAACTTGACGCCGCTTTGGTGAATTCGGGATATTATTTGTTATTAGTAAATTTACTATTAAGCACTTTCCAGCGGTTGATTGGAGTGCAAGACGAAGACTCCTGCGGGAAGAGTAGCTAATTAGAAAAGCCCTGCAGCTGGACATGTGACACCCCGCAGGAACGAGGTGGCGAGGAGGCTCACGGGCTACCCGTGGAAAGCGAAGTCTTGCACGGAAATCATTAGCGGTATTTAAAGTCCACTCTAAAATGTTCGCTCTTTTAACCTTGACAAAAAAATTACCCCAGGCGGAGCGTTTTCTTTTTTGGGCAAAATGGGCAAATACACAAACAGTGGCCGGGCACTTGACATACATTGTCATTGTAAATAAAAAATGAGGAGAGATAGATATGTATAAAGGTGCTGTAGAACCTGCATATACACAATGCTACCCAGGTTATGGATATCCAGTTGGCGGAGTAGGCTGCGGAAATGGCTTTGCTTTGATTGTTGTATTGTTTATTTTGCTCATTATTATCGGAGCTGTATGTTACTGTAATTAAATTGGATGAAAAAAAGGTGCCGAAGCAGACTGCTCCGGCACCTTTTATTTATTCAGGAGAACTAAATTTTAAAGCTTGATACAAGTTCTTTTAGTTTTTCAGCCTGCTGTGATAATTCAGAGGCACTTGCAGTGACTTCCTGCATGGCAGCCGACCCCTGTTCGGATGCCGCTGCGGTTGACTCGGTGTTGGATGCGGTGGCAGCAGCAATTTCATTTACCTGTGCAAATGAATTCGCAACTTCCTGGCTCAGATTGAGTGTGGCTTGTATATGATCCACCATTTCATTCACAACGACAGTCGTTTTACTCGTCTGATTAAGGATATCCTCAAGGGAAGCATTTGTTTCATTTGTGATCTCCACCCCGGCGATGACTTCTTTCACTCCTTCTGAGTTTTGTTTAATGATTTCGTCTACTTCTTCTTGAATACTGTGTACGATTTCCGTCACGCCTTTTGCTGCCTTTTGTGATTGTTCGGCCAGCTTTCGTACTTCGTCGGCTACAACTGCAAATCCCCGTCCGTGTTCACCTGCACGGGCAGCCTCGATCGCTGCATTCAGGGCTAGGAGATTGGTTTGTTCTGCAATCTCAGTGATTGTGCCGATGATGGTGGTAATCTCAGAAGAACGCTTACCGAGAGCTTCAACTGTTTGACTTGTGTTGGCCATTGTTTCTTCGATATTCTGCATTTTAGTGGAAGAAGCCTGAACGGAGTTTCCTCCTTTTTCGGCTACATTCCTCATATCATTTGCAGTCTGTTTCACTAACTCGGCCTGATTGAACAGAAAACGCGCTGCTTCTTCGAGGCTGTTCATCTTTTCAGATGAGTTTGACATTTTCAAGGTTGTCTGATCGGTCCCTGCAGCAATCTCACTTGACGTTTCGGCAATGGACGCGATGGTCCTTGATGTTTCCTCGGCAGAAGCCAATAATTGCTGTGAACTTGCCGATACATTTTCAGCCATCTCTGATACTTGTCTGACCAGGACGGATATCCCTTCAATGAGCTGGTTTGTGTCTGAAGCGAGTCCGGCCAATTCATCCTTTGACTTGACCTTTATCCGTTTCGTCAAGTCTCCGCCGGCATTGGCGATTTCCAGAATGGAACGGCTGATCTTGTTAACATTGGTTTTAATATTCTTTGAAAGAACAAAACCAAAAAATGCAGCCAAAAGTACAGCGAACGCGGATAAACTGATGGTCGCAATCTTAGAAATCGTGACCTGCTGATTCAATGAATCTATCCTTTTCCCAAGATCTTTTTCCTGATCGACGACAATCATATCTACATAAGAACGGATTCCATCGAGGTATTTCTTTCCAGTCCCAGACTCCACCAGCGCTGCCGCTTTTTCAAGTCCGTCATCTTTCCTCGTGTCGATGACCCTGTCAACGAACTGAATCCAGTATTCATATTGTTTAGTGATTTTCTCCATCTTATCGAGTTGTTCCTCGTCGTCCTTCAGCAGGCTTGTCAGATCTTTGAAATGGTTTTCAACCTCTCTCTTCCCATTATCATATGGGGCCAAAAATCCGGTTGCTCCCGTGATGACAAATCCCTGTTCACCAATTTCAATGTCATTCAATACTTTCGATAAGTCCTTCACTTTCGTATCCACTTTCATGTCGTATTGTATCAGTGTGTTGATTTCACTCTCCAGCTTCATCATATTGTAATAAGAAGTTGAAGCAAGAATCAATAAGACGATGGTCAACAGACCAAATGAAAGCACCACTTTTCCGCGGATCGTGCGGAAATATGTAAGGAATCCCCGATCTTTCTTTTTCTTTTGCCCTGCCGCTTTCTTTTTCTTTGCTTTAGGCAATTTGGTTGGTTTTTTACCTTTTTTATTAAACACTGCATCCCCCTCCTGGACGTGTAAAAAGTAGCATCAAAGGATGAACTTACCATTATTCTACCCATAATATTCAGATTAATCTAGTCTATTTAGGTAACTTTATGTCGAATTTTAATTGTTAAACAGGGACTTTAGTATTATTTTTTGTTCTGGATAAAGATTGTCTATCAAGTTTCATATTTTTTGAAATGCAAAGAAAGATTCGGGATTCCATACATATGAATGAAGTATGGGAACTTTCATCTAATGAACAGCCGAATGATAAAGGAGCTTACACTCTAGTCTCAGGAGGGAGAATATGCCTCATTCACATTTAATCAAACCCTTGATTGGTGATCATTATCCGATGATCGATTTTGGGAAGGGTATTTACTTGTACGACAAGTCAGGGCGGGAATATGTAGATGCATGTTCAGGCGCAGTCACTACTAACCTGGGGCATGGGATGGAAGAAATCATCCAATCAATAGTAGATCAGGGAAACAAGGTGGCATTTGTCTATCGTTCGCAGTTCAGCAATCAGCCTGCAGAAGATCTTGCAGCATTCCTTCATGAAAAAACGGGCTATCCATGGAGTTTCTTTGTAAACAGCGGTTCCGAAGCAGTGGAAACGGCCATTAAGATTGCACTGCAGCATTGGCAGGAAAAAGGCATGCCTTCTAAACGCAGAGTCCTTTCAAGGTGGCTGAGCTATCATGGAATCACGTTTGGGGCCTTATCTGCTTCTGGTCATCCAGTCCGGAGGGAGCGCTTCGACTCGGTCATAGGGGATTGGCCGGCCATTGAGCCTCCATATTGTTCAAGATGTCCATTCGGCAAGACGTATCCTTCATGCGGACTTGCCTGCGCAGAGCAGCTTGAAATCATCATATCAAGAATTGGGGCGGATAATATCGCCGCTTTCATTGCAGAGCCGATCATCGGGGCTGCAGGGGGCGCCATAACACCCCCTAAGGATTATTACTTACGCATTAAAGAAATCTGTGAAAGGAATGACATTTTGTTCATTTCCGATGAAGTCATGACCGGATGCGGAAGGACCGGTACATTCATGGCCCTTGATCAATGGGGGGTAGAGGCAGATATTGCAGCAGTGGGAAAAGGATTGAGTGCAGGTTATTCCCCGATTGCGGCAACACTCATATCCGATCGTGTGATGGATCCGATTTTAAATGGGACAAGGGTTGTGATGAGCGGACACACGTTCAGCGGGAATCCGCTGTCTTCCGCGGCGGCTCTTGCTGTCCTGAAGCTGATAGATTCTGAGAAAATCATTGATAGTGTGGACAGTAAAAGTACGTACTTAATAAATTTACTGGCTAAATTGAAGAATGAATTTTCTTTCATAGAAGAAATAAGAGGAAAGGGTCTATTGCTGGGAATCGAATTTGAGCCGATAGGTGAAGCAAACGGGGGTTCTTTTACTTCTTCGGTTGTGTCTACGGGAGTGGAAAACGGAATCCTGCTGTACCCGGCTGCAGCTGGAATCGACGGCAGGAAGGGTTCGGCCATTATCCTGGCTCCGCCTTTGAACAGCTCAAAACGGGAACTCGAAGAAATATATAAACGGTTACGTTCAACCTTGCAAACGATAGAAAAAAACTCGGGAGGAAGTTCGTAATGGCTGAAAAGCTGAATAAAATCCGCAGCTACGAAGAGATCCGGCCTCTTTTTCTTCATCATATGTGTTTAATGTTCGGCGGGTTTGGAGGTGTGGGATCGCCCCCGACGCTCATAAAGTGCATCCTTGAGTGGGGGATAAGAGACCTTACAATCATCGGAAATGACACCGGTTTTCCCCATATAGGGATTGGACAGCTGATTGCTGATAACAGAGTTAAAAAAGTGATTGCCTCACATATCGGTTCGAATCCGATTGCAGGGAGGTTGATGAGTGAAGGGACGCTTGAAGTGGAGTTTTCCCCGCAGGGTATTTTGGCTGAAAGAATAAGGGCAGGCGGTGTGGGGCTGAAAGGGATCTTGACTGATATCGGTATCGACGATCCCTACTTGAACAAAGGAAAACCTGTGATTGAACTAGACGGCGCCTCTTATTTGTTCGAGTCCGCTTTAACCGCCAAGGTCGGCATCGTCTTTGCCAAAAAAGCGGATCCATTTGGGAACCTGATTTATGACAAAAGTGCAAGAAACACGAACCCTTTGGTTGCAATGGCTGCAGATATAACCATTGTGGAAGCAGAGGAAATCGTGGAAAACGGAGAGTTAGATCCTGAAGAGGTCGTGACCTCCGGAGTATTCGTCGATCATATTGTACCTTCTGAAGGAGTCGACTGGAAATGGATATGGGAATAAAGAATAAACTTGCGAAACGTGCTGCACGTGAAGTAAAGGAAGGAATGACCGTCAATCTGGGAATTGGCATCCCTTCGCTCGTACCCAATCATCTGCCTTCAGGGTATGGAGCCGTCTTTCAATCGGAAAATGGCATCGTCGGGATAGGTGCTGCCCCGCCAAAGGGCAAAGAAGATGAAAATTTATGCAACGCAGGCGGGTTTCCGGTCTCTTTAGTGAACGGGGGGAGCTATACAGACAGCGCTGTTTCATTTGCGATGATCAGGCGGGGCAAAATTGATCTGACGATATTGGGTTCTCTGCAGGTAAGTGAAAAAGGGGATTTGGCAAACTGGATCATTCCCGGTAAAAAAGTGCCCGGGATGGGAGGGGCTACGGAGCTTGCTTCCAAGGCAAAAAGGGTGATTGTATTAATGACACATCTCGACAAGCATAATACCAGCAAGCTTGTTAAAGAATGTACGCTCCCCTTAACGGCTAAGCAGTGTGTGTCCATGATCATTACAGACAGGGGAGTTTTCTCGATAAATCAAGGTCGGTTGATATTGGTCGAAATATTCCGTCCCTATACGTTAAAAGAAATCAAGGATTGCACGGACGCCGATTTTGTTACAAGCCCCGACTTACTCTATATCGATTAGAAACGGGAAGGAGAGGGACTGAATTGAGTGATATACACCGTCTGATAAAGAATAAATTGGATGAAAAAAAGAAAAGTACCGTGGAACTTCTTCAAAAGATGGTTCAGGAGGAAAGTACGAGGGGGAGCGAATACAGGGCTCAGGCTGTCATCATCGAAAAATGCAGGGAGTTGGGGTTGGACCTCGATATTTGGGAAGTACAGGAACAAGAACTGAAAGAGCATCCTTTTTACCGGTGTGACCGCACTGATTTTAAGGGGAATCCAAATCTGACAGCTGTTTTGAAAGGGACCGGCGGCGGCAGGAGCCTGATCTTGAATGGTCATATCGATGTTGTCCCTGAAGGAGACAGATCGGATTGGAAAGTCGATCCTTACAGCGGGACTGTCATCGAGGGGAAGTTATACGGCAGGGGTTCGACTGATATGAAGGGAGGGACGGCCTCCCTATTGTTGGCGATAGAAATTATACAAGAACTTGAAACTCCACTAAAAGGAGATATCATCTTTCAAAGCGTAATAGAAGAAGAAAGCGGTGGTACCGGTACCCTGTCAGCATTATTGCGGGGCTATACAGCGGATGGTGCGGTGATACCCGAGCCTACAAATATGAAGATTTTCCCGAAGCAGCAGGGTTCGATGTGGTTCAGGCTTGCCGTTAAAGGGAAGGCTGCCCACGGAGGCACCAGGTACGAAGGGGTCAATGCAATTGAAAAGGGATTCAGTGTCATCACAGCACTAAAAAATCTTGAGCGGGAAAGAAACGAGAGGGTACATGATCCATTGTATGAAAAGGTCCCCATTCCCTTACCAATTAACATAGGGAGAATTGAAAGCGGAAAGTGGCCATCTTCAGTGCCGGATTTAGCTGTGATCGAGGGGAGAGTCGGAGTTGGACCTTGGGAGACAATGGATGACGTTGAAAAGGAATTTGAAGAATGCCTTTCTGCAATGAGTGAAGTTGATCCCTGGTTTAAAGATCATCCAGTTGAAATTGAATGGTTTGGCGGGCGGTGGCAGCCAAGCGACTTATCACCCGAACATCCTATCATGACCTCGCTGAAAGCCAAGTTTAATGAAGTCATGAGTACAGAACCGGTAATAGAGGCTTCCCCCTGGGGCACTGATGGAGGGATTCTTTACCAGGGCGGAGGAATACCCGTTGTCGTTTTCGGTCCGGGGAAAACAGAACTTGCACATGATGCAAATGAATACATTGAATTGGAAAAAGTCTTTCAAGCGGCAGAAGTATTATCCCTGTTTATTATTGATTGGTGTAATGGGAAGGAATGACCGAAGCCCTGCCTTTAATGTAGAGACTCGAAGTAATATCCATTCTCTAGGGATGACAGGCAGTTCATTTTTGAGGGGATGTTTGTTTCATATCCTCTCAGACCGATTCATATGTTGATAAAAAAAGGGTGCTTGCTTATGCAGATGTATGAAGAAATCGAGCAGTCAAAACTTTCAGCTGCATTATATCTAGATGAGATGAACAAAAGGATCCGGGTCGATCTGGCAAGGGGGGATCTCACATCTCTTCTGACATACGTAGAAAACAAGGCTGCCACTTTTCCTTGTGAAAAAATTATTTTTAAGGCGAGGGAACATCAATTCAGGACTCTGTTGGAAAAGGGGTTTGTGTACGAAGGGATGATCTCTCATTATTTCAACGGGGACCGTGCTCATTTCCTCTCAAGATTTTTAAGGAAAGAACGACGGTCAAGTAACCATTGGAGTGAAGAAGATGCCATTCTTTCCTCCGTTCAAAACTTGGGGGTTAAACCCTTCGTAAAGAACGATGATCATCCCATTTTGCTGGCGGGAAGCGGGGATGCAGCTGAGTTAGCCACCCTGTATAAAGAAGTTTTCCAGGTTTATCCGGTACCCCTGCAAGATCCCGCATACATCAAGGATGCGATGGGAAAAGGAACTATTTTTGTATGCATACGTGAAAACAACCAAATCATCAGCGCTGCATCGGCAGAAATTGATGATCAGCATCATAATGCAGAAGTGACGGATTGTGCAACACTTCCTCAGTACAGAAAGGGAGGCTACATGAAGAGTCTGATTATGAAGCTTGAGGAAGAGCTGCTGCTGCGGGGGATATTCTGTGTTTATACCATTGCCAGGGCCCTTTCCTTTGGGATGAATGCTGCCTTTCATCAATTAGGCTATCAATATGGGGGAAGGCTCGCAAATAATTGTTATATTTACGATAAGCTGGAAGATATGAATATATGGGAAAAAGATCTAGGGCGTTGAATCATTCTGGAAAAGGATGAAAAGACCAGGCTGATAGAGCGGGCCGGCCATCATATGGTTCTTATGGTGAAACTTTATGAAAGATGGTGGATGAATTGAAGATGAACCTATATAGACCAAAGAGGGACTGGAAGGATATTGAGTTGTGGAAGGATGTAACAGAGGAACAATGGAATAACTGGCTGTGGCAGCTGACAAATACAATAAGAACCCTTGATGACTTAAAAAAAGTCGTGAATCTGACTCCCGAGGAAGAAGAGGGGGTAAGAATTTCAACAAAGACGATTCCCCTGAATATTACACCCTACTATGCCTGGCTGATGAATGAAAACGATCCCAGATGTCCTATAAGAATGCAATCAGTTCCAATAGGAAAAGAAATCAATAAGACAAAATATGATTTGGAGGATCCCCTCCATGAGGATGAGGATTCGCCGGTACCCGGTTTGACACATCGATATCCGGACAGGGTTCTTTTCCTCGTGACAAATCAGTGTTCCATGTACTGCCGTTATTGTACAAGAAGGCGCTTTTCGGGACAAATCGGCATGGGTGTGCCGAAAAAACAACTGGATGCCGCAATCGAATATATCCGTGAGACCCCGGCTGTGCGGGACGTATTACTGTCGGGAGGGGATGGGTTATTGATCAATGATCAAATCCTGGAATATATCCTGAAGAACCTCCGGGAAATCCCGCATGTTGAAATCATCAGGATCGGTACCAGGGCCCCGGTGGTATTCCCGCAGCGGATCACAGAGAATCTTTGCAGCATATTGAAAAAATATCATCCTGTTTGGTTGAACACACATTTCAATACGTCTATCGAAATCACGGAAGAATCGAAAAAAGCCTGCGAAATGCTTGCCGATGCAGGGGTGCCTGTAGGGAACCAGGCGGTCATCCTGGCGGGGATCAATGACAGTACCCCGATCATGAAGAAACTGATGCATGATTTGGTCAAGATACGCGTGCGGCCGTATTATATTTATCAATGTGATCTTTCAGAAGGCATCGGGCATTTCAGGGCACCTGTGGCCAAGGGACTGGAAATCATGGAAGGCTTGAGGGGACATACTTCTGGATATGCAGTGCCTACTTTCGTATTGGATGCTCCGGGAGGCGGAGGGAAAATATCCCTTCAGCCTAACTATCTCATCTCACAAAGTGCTTCTAAAGTCGTTGTCCGGAACTTTGAGGGAGTGATTTCAACGTATCCCGAACCGCAGGGATATATAGCCGGAAGAGCGGATGAATATTTTAAAGAAATCTATCATGATGAAGAAATTAAAGATACAACCATAGGAATTGCGGGCTTGATGAATGACACTCATGCCTCTTTGACCCCGAATGGATTAAAAAGGCTGGAGAGAAGGAAACAGTACGAGGATGACCCATCTCATCATTCCTTGAAGAACTTCAGGGATAAACGGGATCAGCTGAAAGAAAAGAAGCATAAAGCCATGCTTGCAAAAATGGAAAATACAGCCGTCAAAAAGGATGACAGTGCCGATGGAAAATAACATCAGGTGCGAGTGGTGCGGTGAAGCAGAAGTCGCCAAGGAAAAAGGAAATGTATACTGGGAACTTCCGGACGGCACCAGGGCAATCACAATAGAACAAGTCCCGGTGCTCAACTGCAAAAAATGCGGGATGGAATATCAGGAGGAGCATGTAATCAATGAAATTGAAGATCAATTAATGTTGATAGACACCAAAAAGCTCACGGACCGGCTTACGTACGAAGAACTTTTGAAAATTCCAAGATTCCTAAAGAAGAATTATTTCCGTTTTTAGCATCATGCTTTACGGATGCCCCATCATCCGCTATCCTTTTAAAAAAGACAGTTTTATAAGGACAGGTGGTTTGATGAGAAAGTCATTTTATCATTATTTAATGAAACACAGGCAGCCGACAGCGAAAGATGATATAACGAGGTTTGCCAACGAAGCATATGATGATCACAGCTTCCCGAAACAATCGTGGGATTACGATGAAATCAGTTCATACCTCGAAATGAATGGTTCATACCTTGAGAGCATGATCATCTTTGACCGGGCATGGGATCTATATCTAATAGAAGAAAAAGGATAAGAAATAGACTGACTGAAGTGAATCTTTGAACTGAAGTCAGTCTTTTTTTTCCTCAATTGACCAGAGAGATAGTGGGTATCCGTCCAGATTCGATGAGGGAAGCGGAAAACCGAATTCTTGTATCCCGTTACAGTGATAACTGCATATTATATAAAAAAGGCGATTAAGGGTGAGGGGAGAATGAAGAATCGAAAAGAGCCTAAATTCAGGGTAGGAGAAACGGTAGTCGTGACAATCTACGGTACAGTAGGGAAGATAACGAATATAAAAAAACTGGATGGGGAATTCCTTTATGAAGTAAACGATAGTGAAGGCCTATTCAAAGAAAAAGCACTGGAGCTCCTGGAATCTTATGACGGTTATATTTTCGAACAAGAACAAATCGATATCGAATATAAATTTTTATTTGGAGATCTGGTCATCGTTAAGGGGTATGAAGAGGATTTATTTAAAGTGGTCGGATTCCGGACTGAGATCTGGCGTTATAAAGACGATGCCTGGGAAGACGTCATATACGAATTAATGAGGATAACCGACGGGGAATGGCTGGAAGCAGACGAAGATGAAATCACTCTTGTAGCAGATGAAGAACAGGCAGAAGCGTTCATTAAAAAGTATGGTTTTGTGTTTCCTCATAAAAAGGATGCCAAGACCAAACTCCTTAAGTCCCCTTCACATAAAACAAGCTGGGTGGACCAGCTGCTCGATTATTATAATGACTATAAAGCTCTTCATCTTTTCTTTCGCGATCCCACGTATAAAAAGAAAATGGAGCATGTCCTTGAGCAGTTGAAAAATCACGCAAATTCTCACTCCGCAGTCAAAGAGAAGGAATAATCCACATAATATATAAAAATAGCGGAACACTTATCAATAAGAAAGATATCAGTATGGCACGAAGAACCCATTGCATACAGGCTGCACTTTTCCCTTCGCCGCTTTCAAAATCTTTTAGTGTGGATCGGCCTTTTTTGATCAATGTCAACATATATAATCGCTCCTCTAATCTTAATGGTAAAGTGTATGCTTGTCCTGAACCTCATATGAAAACTTTTTTTCTGCTGGCATAACTAAGCTGTCAGCATCATAAATTGAGAATCAAAGGGGGCGATCAAATGCGGGAGATAGAAGTCTTTATCGACACTGAAGAAATTGCCGACTTCTTCATGAAAGAACTTGTGCAAAGAGGCTATGTTCCTTCCGAAGAAGAACTTGAGGAACTGGCGGACATAACCTTCGAGTATCTGATTGCCAAGTGCATCATTGACGAGGAATGGGAAGAGGACGTATAAATTCGAATGAAAAGGCCCGTCCCTCTGGCGCATTCATATGTGCCGGGGGGCGGACCTTTTTTATTTTTGAAACCAAAGGAAACATATAACCGTATATATAGATACAATAAATTTGAATGGGGGAACCCCGGGTGCTAAAGAAAATACTGAAGAGTTTATTAGGATCACATTCTAAGCCGCACTACTACAGTTCAAGTGATAATTGGAAGAAGTATAAAAAGCATAAACATTATGGTCATCATCATTACAAGAAAAAATATAAGAGTAAAAGTTTCTTCTCAAGCTTTTTCAGCAGCTAGGACACATCATGATCGGATCACTGTTTCGAAGGATGGTTGACGGATTTGAAATAGAATGGAAAAGCGGGGAAAGAATCAATCAATTCCAGGTCATGACCTGTTTGGGAAAAGGGAGCTACGGCACCGCCTATGATGTAAGGCAGGTCCATACCGGGGATAGAGCTGTATTGAAAAGGGTACGCCCTTATAAAAAATGGTTTACCGATTCCATGAAATACATTGATAATGAAACGGCTGTCCTGGAAGAACTGAACCATCCCCGGTTTCCTGAAATATATGAAAAAGGTGTGTTTAAACAGACTCCTTATTTCATCATGGAAAAAATGGATGGCAGGACGTTTGAAGATTTGATTTTTAAGGAAGGAAAAACCTATTCTGAAGAAGAATCTTTAGACTTAGGCATTCAATTGGTGAAATTGATTATGGTTATCCATAAGAGCGGCTATTTACACAGGGATCTGAGGATCCCGAACATCTTGTGGGATAACGGAGTCATAAACATCATCGACTTCGGCCTGGCGTGCAGGATACAAAGAGATAATTCGGAAGTTCCTCTTCTACATAAGGAATATATGAGGGAAAAGACTGCAAAAAGTGATTTATATGCACTCGGACATTTCCTGTTGTTCCTTCTGTATTCATCTTACGAGCCGGTTGAACGTAAAGAAAGGAGTTGGGAGGAAGAACTGGACATCAGCCCGGCAACCAGGGGATTGATCCAAAAACTGCTCAGGTATGACGGTTCTTTTGAAAATGCGGAACAAGCTTATATGGAACTAATGAAAATAAGATATGATTTAAGCAGAAGATAAGGGAGGAATAGGCATGTCGTTTTTTAATAAAGTGTTTGCATCATTTGGAATCGGTGCAGCAACAGTAGATACGAAGTTGGAAAAATCAAGCTATCAAGCCGGTGAAACGGCAAAAGGTGTTGTTGAAATCAAAGGGGGGAGTACTTCCCAGACGATCGATTCGATCTATCTCACTCTTTATACAACGTATATCCGTGAGTCGGATGATAAAAAATATACTGACTATGCTCCGATTCAAAAGGTTCAAATATCAGAACCATTCACAATCGGGGAAAATGAAAAGAGAGAAATCCCGTTTTCGTTCACTCTTCCATTTGAAACGCCAATCACATACGGCAATACAAGGGTGTGGGTGGCAACGGGTCTTGATATAAAAAATTCGGTGGACCCAAAAGATAAAGATTATATTGAAATCGTTCCCCATAACTTAATAAATGGCATTCTCCAATCTGTACAGGATCTTGGTTTCAGAATAAGGAAGGTCGAATGCGAACAGGCTCCCCGCCGATTCAGGGGAAGATATCCGTTCATTCAGGAGTTTGAATTCGTTCCTGTAAGCGGAGCGTATCAGCGTTCATTGGATGAAATCGAGCTGATGTTTCTTAATCAGTCAGAGGAGCAGGCAGATGTGTTGATTGAAGTGGACCGCAGAGCAAGAGGGCTTGGGGGATTCCTGGCTGAAGCACTCGAAATGGACGAATCAATGGTAAAGATGACGATCCGTTCAAGCGATCTGCCCCACCTGTCTTCAAAGTTGAAAGAAACCATCGACAAATTCATTTAAGACGTTTCGACAAAGGTTCTCATTTTTTGATGAAGGATTCGACAGCCCCTTTGTTTAATACTAATAGTACTACTTAACCGGAGGGGTGCTCATGCTGTTACTTGAAAAAATCAAACGTCCCAGAATGCTGAGGTCAAATTATGACATCACTGTATTTCAAACTCCAAAATACGGGGAAGACAAGGGCTACCAGAAGGTGTACAGGATATCAATAGATGCGAATAATCATGAAGAGGCACTATATGAAACGTTCAGGATTTTTAATGTACCCGACCTCATGCCCGCAGATTACAAAGGCAGGTATATGGCAACCCGCGATATCATTTTTATAGATGAGGGAAGAAGGGGTCATTTCTATTATCGATTGCAGCCAAACGGCTGGAAAAGGATCAACCGGATCCTTCTGCATTGATTGAAAATAAAGGAAAGACACCCGTAATGGAGTCTTTCCTTTTTTCATTTCATCAAAGGTTGTGGCCGGGCCCGTTCTTTCTGTTTACCGTTGAATGCTCTTTCGCATGGGCATTGTGTTCGGCCTCGATTGCTTCTTTAGGAATGTGATTATTTTTCTTTGGCGAATTGATTCTGTTACGGTGCTTTTTACCCAAAAGGATCCCTCCGTGTTATTAAGATTTTAGCCTTTCGGTTCTTGAAGAGTTAGGCTGAGTCCCCGAGCGGGTGGAAGGGTTTGTTTCATTCGCATGCTGGACGGCCTGCTTAAGTTTCTTGCTCATTTTTTCCTTCGTCATGACCATACCTCCTTCCATCTATAGTCTTTCCAGTCCGACGCTTCCTATCCGTGAACTCTGAAGGCGTTGCATAAGCTTAAGAAAAGGATTACAATGGTACTTCAGTAAGTTCTATAATAGGAGGAATTGTAAGATGAGCATACATATTAATGCCAAAGAAAATGAAATTGCAGAAACGGTCTTACTGCCGGGAGATCCGTTAAGGGCTAAATATATAGCAGAGACATTCTTGGAGAATCCTGTTTGTTATAACGAAGTTCGCAATATGTTCGGGTACACCGGAACGTATAAAGGAAAAAGAATCAGTGTACAGGGCACAGGAATGGGTGTTCCGTCCATCTCCATTTATATCAACGAATTGATGCAAAGTTACAATGTGCAGAATTTGATCCGCGTAGGTACTTGCGGAGCAATCCAGAAGGATGTCAAAGTACGTGATGTAATCCTTGCCATGACTTCTTCAACAGATTCGCAAATGAACAAGTTGACTTTTAATGGGATCGACTATGCCCCGACTGCTGACTTCGATTTGCTGAAACGCGCTTACGACAGCGGAGTCGAAAAAGGACTTAGCCTGAAAGTGGGGAACGTATTCACGGCGGATATGTTCTATAACGATAATGCGGAACATGAAAAATGGGCTCAATATGGAATCCTTGCAATTGAAATGGAAACATCGGCTCTTTATACATTGGCTGCAAAATATGGCCGTAACGCCCTTTCCGTATTGACCGTCAGCGACCACATCCTGACAGGTGAAGAAACGTCAGCCGAAGAGCGCCAAACGACTTTCAATGAAATGATTGAAGTGGCTCTCGAAGCAGCAATCAAGGAATAACCCGGAAAGATAACGCTTTCTTAAACTGCTTACTTAAATGGTAAGCAGTTTTATTATGCAATAATCCTGAATACAGTAGGATTATCCTATTACATGTCAGTCAATCCATGTTAATATGTAGTTTGTAACAATATAGAGAAACTAGGTGAAAGTATGAAAAAGGTCATCCTGGTTATTGCCGGCTCCCTTGTCATTTTGTCCGGGTGTCAGCAAGCACAAGAATGGACCCAGAATTTATTCGGTGAAAAACAGTCCGAAGAAACAAAGGACACAGAAGAAAACAACAGCTCAGGGATGAAGGAATCCCCGGATGCAACTCCAGGTGACGAGGGTGGCGGTGAAGTTGCGGAAGAAGAGACGGTCCCGCCCGAGCTTCAATTGGAATCACAATTCTTCAATCAAGTGAAGCTAGTGGATGGAAAGCAGGTCATTCAGAACCCTGCCAATATACTTGCACTTGTAAATAAGGAATTCGCGCTGGGTGAGTATAAACCGGAAGATTTGGTGCGTCCAAAAGTTCCATTCGTTTTCGGAAACGAGGACCTCGAAAAGGCCCATCTCCGTGAGGAAGCTGCAAAGGCCCTGGAGCAAATGTTTGCGGCTGCGAAATCTGAACAAATCTATCTCACAGCTATTTCAGGTTATCGTTCTTATGATTACCAGGAAATGCTCTTGAATCGTGAAATCGAGCAGTTCGGCAAAGAAAAGGCCGTCATGGCCGTTGCACCGCCTGGACAAAGTGAACATCAGTCCGGACTGGCAATGGATATCTCAAGCCAGAGCAATGATTTCCAGGTGAATATTGAATTCGCCCAAACGAAAGAAGGGAAATGGCTGGCAGCCAATGCACATAAATACGGGTTTATCCTCCGCTACCCTGAAGATAAAGTCGATATTACACAATACCAGTATGAACCTTGGCATTTCAGATACGTAGGAAAAGACGCCGCCAAAGTCATATATGAAAATGACTGGTCACTTGAAGAATACTTTAAAAATGTAAAAGAAATATAAGTGAAAGGCAGGAAGCTATGCGCTTCCTGTTTTTTTATTTTCAAAAGGGGCTGCTAGCTTGTAAAGAAGCACTAAAATTTGAACCCTGCTGAAATAGAAAGACTTTTTCAACCTCTTCTCTCATAAACAATAAAAAAGGGGGTCTGTCCAAATGGACCTGATCGGAGGGAAGAGGGATGTTTAAAGGTTTTTATATTCTGGTGTTAGGCAGTGTGCTCGTTGGTATAGGGATTAACCTTTATTTTGTGCCGCATCACTTCCTGGACGGGGGCATGATCGGCATCGGGCTCATATTCCACTATTGGTTCGGCTTTAAGCCCGGACTAACCATCATTCTTTTGAGCATCCCGCTCTATTGTTTGGCATTCATTAAGGACCGGCCGCTATTTTATAACAGTATCCACGGGTTATGGCTGTCCTCGTTTATGATTGATTTTTTTCACAGATGGAAAGACTTTCACATTCTTCCCCCGTTGTTAAGCGCTTTTATCGGAGGGGCGTTTGTCGGCATTGGGATCGGTTTGATGCTCAGGGCTGATTCAGCAACGGGCGGTACGGACTTACTCGCCCAATTAATCGGAAAGAGTTCAGGGTTTAACGTGGGAAAGCTGATTTTTGCAATCGATAGTGTGGTCCTTCTTATCGGATGGTCGATCATCGGGCTGGAATCATTTTTGTATTCCCTGTTCGCAATAAGTACAGTAGGTTTTTTTACGACAATTTTGACACATCATAAGGATAGTGATGGATATTCCTTTCACTAAGTGATAAAAGCTGATAGAATAGAGAAGTTATCTGATTGTCCAAGCCTGGATGATCGCACTTACGGTTTGGATACATAGCAATGAAAGTGGTGAAAACCTTGGAACAGGATAAATCAACAGATCAATCAGTCACTCAAGAAGAAAATCAAACAAGTTATTTGAAAATAAAAAAGTTCAAATTTGTGATGCTTCTCTTTTTCCTAGTATTCGCAACAGCGGGAATCACAACCTTCGCATTGGCGTTCGGGGATGAAAAGGCGGTTAATGTAGGTGTCACAGAAAGATCCGAATTTAAAAAGCTTTATGAAGCTTATGATAAATTAAATGAAAATTACTATAAGGACCTAAAGGATGAAACGCTAGTCAACGGAGCAATCAACGGCATGCTCGAGAGTGTGGGAGATCCTTATTCTGATTATATGAACGAGGAAGAAGCCAAAAAGTTTCAGGAAAGCATATCTTCATCTTTTGAAGGGATCGGTGCAGAAATTCAAGAGAAGGAAGGGTATGTTTCAATCGTTTCACCAATCAAAGGGTCGCCTGCTGAAAAAGCGGGACTGCAGCCCAATGATAAGATTCTGAAAGTCGATGGGAAAAGTATACAGGGTATGTCTGTTACTGACGCGGTACTTTTAATCCGCGGCGAGAAAGGCACGAAGGTAACGTTGACAATCCAGCGTCCTGGTCAGGAAGAATCGATGGAAGTGACAATCACTAGAGACGAGATTCCGATTGAAACGGTATATGCAGAAATGAAGGATAACGGAGTCGCTGAAATTCAAATTACAAGCTTCTCTGAAAATACCTATAAAGAATTGGTGAATGCATTGAATGAAATGCAGGATAAAGGGATGAAAAAGCTCGTATTAGATCTGAGACAAAATCCTGGCGGCCTGCTGGATCAGGCAATCAAAATTTCAAATCTTTTCGTACCTGAAGGGGAAGTACTCTTCCAAGTCGAAGACAATAATGGGAAAGTCGAAAAATATGTGGCAGAAGGCGGCCAGAAGGTGACAGTCCCAACCGCGGTCCTTGTAGATGAAGGAAGTGCAAGTGCTTCGGAAATACTGTCTTCCGCTGTAAGTGAGTCAAATGATATTCCGCTGGTCGGTACAAAAACATTCGGTAAAGGGACCGTTCAGACCGCAGAAGAATTTGAGGACGGTTCGAACATGAAATTCACCACGGCTAAATGGCTCACGCCGAAAGGGAATTGGATCCATGAAAAAGGAATCAATCCCGATTACGAAGTGAAGATGCCGGATTACGCACAGCTTCCTTATATCAATCCGGATAAAGAACTGAAAGAAAGTGACATGTCCGAAACAGTGAAGACGGCAGAACAAATGTTGAATGCCCTCGAATTCAACCCGGGAAATGTTGACGGCTACTACGATGAAGATACAAAAGCCGCCGTACAGCAGTTCCAGGAAAAAAATAAACTGGAATCAACTGGCATACTAAAAGGCGAAACAACCGTCAAACTGATGGACCAGCTCCGCCAAAAACTAAAAGAAAACGACCCTCAATTCAAAAAAGCAGTTGAGGTATTAAATAAACAATAATTTGTTCAACCTCCTGAACCTTTATTGACGGGTTTACTTCAGGGGGACAACTAAAATAAAAACGCACTGTATTTCACATTGAAATCAACAGTGCGTTTTTTTTGATTTTGTTGAATAACAACAAAGGAAGTTAATCGAGAAACAAGTTAAATTTAGATGCGATAAATAATTTAAAACTGCTATTCAATTATCGGGCCATTTAATCGAATAAGGGGATTGCTCAATATTATAATATTTGAAATAATTGGTATTGAAAGATAGTTATTAATTATTAATAGAGGGATATTGAGGTGGATTTATATGCCTAAAATTGACAATATGTTAGCGATTCTATGGATGCTCCGTTCAGGTGAAAAAATTACTGCAAACGAAATTTCAGAAAAGCTAGAGATGAATATAAGGACTGTGTATCGTTATATTGATACCATTTCAACAAGTGGCGTACCTATCATTTCAGAACCAGGACATAATGGTGGATACACTTTATTGAATAATTTTATTGAGGCTCCTCTTTTTTTTGATTTTGAAGAGCAAACTTCACTATTTCACGCTGCTGTTTTTGCTGAAGAAGCCGGATATTATGGAGGTGAAGCACTAAATAGGGCCATTTCAAAAATAAGTAAATACTCAAATCAAGAGCAGGAAACAAAGATAAACCAACGTTTAACTTGCCTTGAAGTAATAAGTCGATTAAGTTCAACTATGGAACCTTTTCTGAAGGAGTTGGAGCAGGCCGTAGCTGACGTGTACTCAGTAAAAATTCTTTACCATAAAAGTGGGGAAAAGCAATTAAATTATAGGTTGGTCGATCCGTACAGAATGATCTATTGGAATAATAAGTGGTATGTGATTGGATTTTGTCATCTTAGAAATGATATCCGTAGTTTTAGAGTAGATCGAATTGAAAGCCTAATGCTAACAGAAAATAAGTTTAACCGGCCAGAAGATTTTTCAGCACGTGACTCTTTTATAAAAAGCCTTCTTCCAGCTATAGAAGATAAAGAAGGGATTATTTCTTTGGTTATTAATGGGGATAAAAATGTATTGGCTGATATTTGCCAGCATTGGTTTTTAGGACATTATTTACAAGAACGGACTTCAAATCAAGCAGTTTTTCTTCTTGAAAAAGATATGATGCATACATATGTACCTTATTTACTTTTACCATACAATAAATCTATTAAAGTTATTGAGCCAATAAGTCTTAAGAAAAGACTTATTGAAGTTCTGTCGGAATTAATAAAATTTTATCAAGAATGATAACTTCCCTGACGCTAACTGTCAGGGAAGTTTTATTATAATAGCAATATCAAATGTGATTGGAGTGTTATTGGATGCAAACAAAAAAAGTTTTTCTATATGTATTTAATACAATGTCAGACTGGGAATGTGGATATTTAATTGCTGAACTAAACTCTGGAAGGTATTTCAAAAAAGATTTAGCACCTTTAAAAGTAATTACAGTAGGAGCTAATAAAGAAATGATTACTACTATGGGAGGAGTGAGCATAAAACCAGATATTTCCCTTGATGAATGTACTATTGAGAGTAAAGATCTTTTAATCTTACCAGGAGGCACTACTTGGAGTGAAGAAATTCATCAACCTATCTTGGATAGAATTGGCCAAGCTTTAAAGCTTGGCACTATTGTTGCTGCAATTTGTGGTGCAACTGATGCCCTTGCGAATATGGGATACTTAGATACTAGAAAGCATACAAGTAATAACTTAGAATATACTAAAATGGTATGTCCGTACTATAAAGGAGAAAAGTTCAATGAGTTGGGATCTGCGGTATCCCATGCGAATTTGGTTACTGCATCAGGAATAGCTCCTCTGGAATTTGCAATGGAGGTACTGAAAAAAATAGATGTATTTACACCAGATGCATTACATTCATGGTATAGCCTAAATAAGACTCATAAACCCCAATACTTCTTCCAGTTAATGAATTCAATAAATAAATGAAGTAACAGAAAAGCCCCATTTCTCTATTTAGATTTGTAGAGAAGTTGTGCTTTTTAATTTGGAATATCCTTATTATAAGATTGGAATTTGATGAAGCCAATATGTTAGTTATTAACGATCAAAAATAGTTTTTATAAATGTGACATCTTAAACTTAAAGTTACAGGGGTGTTAATGAAAGAATTTAAAAAAGCGGCTTGGATAAAAAGTGTTCTATACTATGTAAAGCCCGAACTAATCTGAAATTTAAGACATATTTTTGTTCGGATCTTTAAATTTAACTCTCCCCAGCGGTTGATTGGAGTGCAAGACGAAGACTCCTAACCAAAAAGCGGAAGGGCTTTGCCCAGAGGCGTGTGGCATAAGACGAAACGGCCACGAAGGCGTTTTTTTGCCTTCTTGGTCGGTTTGGCTTATGACATGTGCCTCTAAGACCTGTAGTTGGACAGTAATTGCAATAAAGTAGCAGACGAGGCTCACGGTTCACCCGCGGAAAGCGAAGTCTTGCACGGAAATCATTAGCGGTATTAGAGCCTACACTAAAATAGTTCCTAATTATGTGCCGTTTTTTTTAGTTTTCGCCGCCCTCTTTGAACAAAAAATACGTTAGAACCCAGTTACACATTTTTAGGAGTTCTTTTCCTATTAAGAAAAGACATTTCCCTCAACTTACTTGTATAGAAGAATTCCCAATGACCAACAATGATGATAACAAAGTATGAGGTGATCGAAATGTTTAAAAAATGGACCGCCATACCAATCGTATTGCTGATAACCTTCATCATATATGCAGCGACGAATACGTCCACCCAATCCACTCTACCTTCCGAAATGACAGAAATCCAGCAGGATGCAGATGTAAAAAGCACAAATGAAACGGAGAAAACAAACACCATCTTTCCAATAAATAAAGAAGAGGCAGGGAAACCCATCAATGTGCTTGTAGTCGGGTCTGATCAAAGAAAAAATGAAGCAGAGAGGGCAGACGTGCTGATAGTCGCTCAATATGTCCCCAATCAACCTACACTAAAACTCATCTCGATTATGAGGGACACCTATGTGGATATCCCCGGGTACGGTAAAAGTAAAATAAATCATGCCTATGCGTGGGGAGGCAATGACCTTGTAAAGAAATCACTGAAACAAAATTTTGATCTTGAAATTAATCACACCGTGAATCTTAATTTTCAAGATTTTATAAATATGATGGGAATCATTTTCCCGGAAGGTGTTCAGGTCCCCATAACCGAGGGGATGATCAGTCATTGGAAGTGGGATAAACAACCGGGCACGCAGAAGCTGAAGGGTGGAGAAATACTTCAATATGTTCGTTACCGCGGGGATGTATCCAGTGATTTCGGGAGGGTGGAAAGACAGCAGGAAATCATTGCACTTGCTGAAAAAAATATCATGGACAAGTTGAAATCAGGAAAAGGTATACCTACTGCGATCGAGTTGGTGCGTGAGGGTTTTAAAAACGTCGAGACAACATTTTCGGTTGATCAGGTTATGAAGCACGGACTATCTTTTCTGTTTCATCCGATCGACTCCGTCGAAACCCTCAGGATCCCGGTGGAAGGCAGCTACCAAAGCATTACGAAACCTGGGGCGGGAGATGTATTGGAAATGGATGAAACCACCAATATCCAGGCACTGAGAGAGTTTAGCTACTGATGCCGGAGTGGATCAGGGAGGGAAGTTATCAGCGGAGTCGAGATCCAGGAAGTTCTCGATGCGTTTCATTTTTCGTCCGATCAATTGATTTAAATAACCCTTATATTTTTCATCTTCCGATTGATCATACTCATATTGAAGTATTTTTAAGTGTTCCAAATGTTCCTGGAGGGAGCGTTCCTCACTGTCCGAACCGCCCGATTGTACTTTCCTTAGTATGACATCTACCAATTTATCATTTGTGGCTTCAATTGTTTTGGTACCCTGCCGCACATAAATAGCTCCGTAGCGCAGCTCTCCTCTTGTTACAATTGAAGTATAAGGGACGTATCTGGGGTCGTAATCAATGATCAGCACTTGAAACCGTTTCATATTTAAAAAAGGATGGATATTTCCGGTGAAAATAAAATCTTCCGTTCTATATCGAAGATACTTTGGAAGAAGGTGCTGAAGTTTATTATCAACATCCGCCTTGTCAAGGAACTCTTCTTCAGATAATCCCTTTAATTCTAATGAACCATCATCATATTGCATGACTCCGATGATAATGCAGCCGCCTCCTGAATTGGAAATGGCCAGGACATGTTTTGCAAGCTTGGAGACTTCGATCCAGTCGGATTTGAAATCAACATAATCAGTTTCCCCAGTGTTGAGGAGCAGCAGGTCTTTCAGTGTTTCATGGGAAGGGTTCTTCAGAAAATCCCGCAGCTTTATGGGTACAATTTTTTCATAGAACAATGAAATCCCCACCCTTCGATTAGAAATTAATGCAGACCGGACTTTTCACTTTCTACTATTATATAGCTTTCCAGTGTGCCGTTAGAACAATCAGTTCAATGACATTGTATTTAGGTCATGTTTTATATAAAATGAAGGGATGTAGATTGTAGTAAAAGTGGGGAGGAACAATGGTGAAGAAAGAAGTATATATCTTATCCGGGTTTCTTGGAAGTGGAAAAACAACATTATTGAAACATGTACTTCAAGCGTTAAAAGAAGAAAATAAAAAACCCGCTGTTTTGATGAATGAACTGGGCAGTGTGTCGATTGACAGTGATGCCGTGGAGGCAGATACATCCATGAGAGAACTTCTGGACGGATGTATCTGCTGTACTATTTCAGATAAACTGGAAGCACAGTTACAGGATCTTCTGGTCAACGAACAATTTGATGTGCTGATCATTGAAACAACAGGAGCCGCACACCCCGTCGAAGTTGTGGATTCCATCCTGTCCCCATTATTTGCTGACAGGTTTGAGTTCAAAGGGATCATAACGGTAGTGGACGGCAGGCAGTGGAAGGAACGTTCTCAATTCAGTCCGTCAGTTTTACACCTTATGAGGGAACAGATCCGGCATGCACAGTATATCATTGCGAATAAAGTGGATCTCCTGACTGAGATGGAGCAGGGAACATTCATTTACGAATTACAACAAATTAATAATCGGGCTAAAGTATATTTGACTAACTATGCGAAAGTTTCAATGAAAGATATTTTTTCAGAGGCAGCTGAAATAAAAATAGAGGGTTATGAAAAGGCATCAATAGGCAGGCACCTTTCCCTGCAGGCGGTGGTTTACACATTTAAAGGGGAGGTAGATGGAGAGGAGTTTGAGGAATGGGTTAGAAAGCAGCCCGAGACCATCTACAGAATGAAAGGATATATCCCGCTCAAAGGAAAAAAATATCCGGCAATGTTCCAATATTCATATGGGATGCCCCTCTTTATGCAGGCTGATATGAAATACAAAACCAATTTTGTCATAATCGGTGAAGAATTATCTAAATCAGATATTTTACAGTCACTGCAAGCAATAGATCATTATTAAATAAATAAAAGGGGCCGGCCGTTATGTGGCTGCCCCTTTCATCTTAATGATTGCTTTCCCCGAACTTCTTGAAAGTCATTTCATCTTCCACAAGTCCGCATGCGGCACATTGTACCTTTAATTCAGGTCCATTATAGGCGAGATGAAAAGGATCAAGCTGACCTTCCTCATATTGCTGGACAACTTGTCCTGACTGCGGATCCAGTTTCACGCTTTGCGGTACCTGCTGGATGATATTGAACCTTGTGCGGTTCGTCCGGCAATTCGGACAACGATACGGTGTAGTCATAACCAATCACCTTTCTTTGTTTTTTTCTAGTATGTTCAGTTGGATAATATTTATGTAAAGGAGTACGAACGTGAATACTGCTGCCTATGAAGTTTTACTTAAAGAGTACAGTTCTGTTTGGAAAAATAGAAATTTATATGATGAAAATCAGTCACCGGAACAAATCCTGAAAGAAGCCATCAAACGAGAGCTCCTTGACCAAAACAGCCACCCGCGTGTCAGGAAGCCGATATCAGAAAAATATATATCTGCATCCAAACGCATTCTCGAATCCGGCTTATCATCGGAGTCTAAGGTGAAACTGCTTGATTTACACATACAAATGATCGATCAACTTAAAGGGTAATCATCTTCAGATCCTTTAAATTCAGATTATTTCGTTTCGAGACTTTTTTCTTTTCATTATACCCTTGAAGGTATATAATACAACATAGATTATTGAAAAAAGGATGATGCAGAATGCTTCTGTTTATTACTCTTGCTATATTCGGCGTTCTTATATATATGGTGTACTATCGTTATGCACCCGTACGTGTTAAAGAAATGAGCGATAAGGAACTGCGTGACTGCCATATTATACTCGACGTCCGGGATTATCAGGATTCATATAAATCGAACTGCGACCAGGCGCTGGCTATCCCTTGCGGCTACTTAAAACGTTATTATCATGAGATTCCAAAAGGACCGATTGTCGTGATCGGCAGTTCTTCAGTCGAGTACAATGTGAGTGTGAGACAATTAAAACGTTTAGGATTCAATGTAGTGGGATATATAAGTGCAGTAAGGAAACAACCATGCAAGGGAAGCTTGTCTATGGGATAAAATACCTTGTTTTTTTGAAACGGTATTGTAATATCCGTTACAAAAGGACCTGCTTTTTTAGGGTGTCAACATTGATTTTTCGGTAAATTTTAGAGGTGTGAGTCAAAATATTCAAATGCCGGAAATGTAAGTTAATCTAGTGATTCCTTTATTTATAATAGATTTCGAGTTTGAAGGATAAATTGTTTTTCAAAACTGAACAATTCAAACGCAATTACCATTTCCTCCCGTAAATGTAACACAAAAAGGGTGTTATGATGAATGTGCAGCAAGAAAACAACACATTCACTAAGGAGGAATTCATCTCTATGAATAAGAAGAAAATGTTATCAGCAGCAACAGCATTAACATTATTAGCATCACCGCTTGCAGCAGGAAGTGCAGATGCAGCAAGTCCTGAGCAAGTGAAAACGAAGGTACAGACTCTTCAATTAAACGGTAATCAACAAGATTTAAATAAATATATCCAAGACATCCTATCAAAATATGGAGTCGATGGTCAAAATATCAATCTGCAAGGTCAGAATATCAATCTGCAAGATTGTGTGAATGGTCAGGTTCCACAGCAAGGTCAAAAAGCTCAAGCTCCTGCCCCGCAAGAGGCACCAAAAGCTGAAGCACCTGCACCAGAGCAGCAAGCACCTAAAGCTGAAGCACCAGAAGCAGCTGCCCCTGCACCTCAAGAACAACAGGCACAGCCGCAAGCTGAACAAAAGCAGCAAGCTGAACCAACGGCAGAAACTGGCCAGTTGAGTGAATATGAACAAAAAGTGGTCGAATTGACTAACCAGGAACGTGCAAAACAAGGTCTTCCTGCGCTTAAAGTAGATGCTGAACTAAGTAAAGTAGCAAAAGAAAAGTCTCGCGATATGCAGGCAAACAACTACTTTGATCATAACAGCCCGACTTATGGTTCTCCATTTGATATGATGAAGCAATTCGGCATCGAATATTCATCTGCAGGAGAGAACATTGCAATGGGTCAGCCAACTCCTGAAGAAGTAGTACAAGCTTGGATGAACAGTGAAGGCCACCGTAAAAACATCATGAACTCAAACTACACTCACATTGGTGTAGGATACGTTGAAAACGGTCATTACTGGACACAACAATTCATTTCTAAATAAGGATCAACATCCTGAGCAGCCTCTTACAAAGGGGCTGCTTTTTCTTATGTAGAGGAAAATATTTAAAATCAGCCACAAAATAAGAGACCAGGTCAGAAATGTTCGAGTCTAAGAAAAATGTCTGGATTGCATGATGGTCTTGTGAAGCGCTTTTCCAGTTTTTTAATTATTCTAGCTATTGTTTAGAGTGCAAGACGTAGACTCCTGCGAGATGAGTAGCTACTGTGAGACTTGTCCAGCTACAGGGCCACCAATGCCCTTCTGCTTTTCTAACCCGCAGGAGCGGACGCGACGAGGAGGCTCCCGGGCTACCCGCGGAAAGCGAAGTCTTGCACGGAAATCAATAGCGGTATATGAACCGTTTCTACTCAGCTTAAATATGAAGACAGCTAATAGTTGCATTTCATCTTAATGATTCTTAGTATGGTAATATAAAGACTTTGTGGAGTGGATT
Organism: Rossellomorea oryzaecorticis; assembly: GCF_045897515.1. Lineage (NCBI taxonomy): Bacteria > Bacillati > Bacillota > Bacilli > Caryophanales > Bacillaceae > Rossellomorea > Rossellomorea oryzaecorticis. Next base: position 204,804 of record NZ_JBJOSA010000006.1, read on the forward strand.
TTGGTGTACAATGATAAATCAGTTCTTATAACGGGAGGCGCCAAAGGATTAGGCAGCCGGACCGCAATAGAATTTTCGAAGAACGGTTATAAAGTATTCATAAATTATCGACAGGATGAAGGTCATGCAAATGATTTTGCAAGGCAATTAATGAACACTTACGGGAATGAAGTTTTTCCCGTCAAGGGTGACGTCTCAGATCCTGAAGAGTGCAAGAACATGACTGAGTTTATCAATCAGGAATCAGGCGGTATAGATGTCTTGATCCACAATGCCGGCCCTTATGTAAAGGAGCGAAAGACATTTGATGAATATTCCCCTGATGAATGGAATTACATAGTTAATGGGAATCTGAACAGCGTATTTTACCTGACCCGGTTGTTGATCCCTCAAATGAGGGAAAATAAATGGGGCAGAATCATCACATTCGGTTATGATCGTGTGGAAACTTCCCCTGGATGGATATACAGGTCAGCTTTTGCGGCAGCCAAGGCGGGACTGGCTTCTTTCACAAAAACAATTTCAATCGAGGAAGCCCATAATGGGATCACTGCCAATATGGTCTGTCCAGGTGATATTGTCGGTGATTGGAAAGAGGATGAAATCGAACATGCCCAAAAAGAAAGGGATCCCTCTACTCCCGTCGGCCGTCCCGGGACAGGGGAAGACCTTGCGAGGGTCGTTGAATTCCTTTGCAGGGAAGAATCTGATTTCATTACAGGTGCAATTATCCCGGTCACCGGGGGAAAAGATGTACTCGGGAAGATATTCCATAAATAAAAGAGATCCGCTCCATTACGGGCGAATCTCTTTTTTTAAGCTTTTCCGTCCATATATTCCCTTTTGAATCTTTTTTGAATAAGAAGCAATCTGCCTGAAAGGGTCAATGCACCTGCAGTCAAGCCAGATGTAAGGCCAAGCCAGTATCCATAAGGGCCGAATTCCGTATAATTTGCCAACAGGTAACCGAGTGGCAATCCGATCACCCAATAAGAAACCAATGCCATGATAAACGTGATATTGACATCCTTATATCCCCTGAGAGCCCCCTGTACCGGTGCCTGGACCGCGTCGGAAAGTTGAAAGAATACAGCGTATAAAAGGAAATGACCTATGAGTTCAAGTACATGGGAGTCATCTGTATACAGATACGATATTTCAGTACGGAAAGCATAGAGAATCAATCCGTACATCACCGCCAGTATAAGAGCGATCAAAACGCCCATCCAGCTGTAGATTTTTGCGTCTTTAAGTCTTTTCGCCCCAACTTCAAAGCCCACGACAATGGTCAGGGCCATGGAGATGCTTAAAGGGATCATGTAAAGGAAGGATGCAAAATTCAAGGCTGCCTGATGAGCCGCTATGACCGAGGTTGTATACTCACTCATCAACAACGTGACAGCCGAAAAGATACTTACTTCAAAAAAGATCGAAAGTCCGATCGGGACACCGATCTTGAAGATTTCTTTCCATTTTGTGAAGCTGGGTTTTTGAATCGCTTTAAAGATGAAGAACTCCCGGAAAGGACTTTTCGTATGAATCACCCAGAATGCAACAATTGTGATGACCCAGTAGGTGATGGCTGAAGCATAGCCTGCCCCGACTCCGCCAAGTTCCGGGAACCCGAGTTTTCCGAATATCAAAACATAATTCAATACAACATTTATCGGGAGTGATAATAATGTGATGAACATCGTCACCCTTGTCAGACCGAGTGCATCGATGAAGGATCTTAAAACATTGTAGACAAATAAGGGAATCATCCCGAATGATAACGCGATCAAGTATTCTCTTGCAACCCTGTGCACATTCTCTTCAAGATCCATGCCTGTAAGAATCGGATCCATGACGGCCGAACCGATTATGAGGACAATCAAGGACAGGAATATGGCAGCGTACACACCTTGAAAGACGGTGTATGGGACTTCCTTCTTCCTGCCTCCGCCAATCAGTTGGGCAACAATCGGGGTCACGGCCAGGAGAATCCCGTTTAAGCCAGTGAATACCGGTACCCACAGGGATGAACCGATGGCAACCCCGGCGAGATCAGTGGGGGAATATTGTCCTGACATGATCGTATCAAAAAAATTCATCGCGAACATGCCGAGTTGAGTGACAAGGATAGGGACGAGGATGAAGGAAAGCTGTCCCAGCTTTCCTTTTATATTGTATGTCTGTTTCATGGACTGTCTCCTTGGTCAATATAATCTTTCCGAATGCTGAAGTGCTTTTCTGATAATCCGTAAATACACTATCATACTGTACCATAATTCCTGCAGCCAAAGTAACTCCAAGGTGCCCGGTGTAATAAACTTCTTAGAGGGTATTAGAGGAAATGAAGGATTCATTGTTCTATCCGCTGCTTATTTTTGATAAAGTGTATAATGATAGTTTAAAATGCTACCGATAATAATGAGATTGGAGTACATATACATGAACAAGCATATTTTATTTACCGGCGGAGGTTCTGCCGGCCACGTTACAGTGAACACAGCATTGATTCCTCATTTTGAAAAAGAAGGCTGGAGAATTACCTACATAGGCTCGGAAGAAGGGATTGAAAAGGAGATCATCACGGATCAGTTCCCCCACGTCCCGTACAAAAGTATATCGAGCGGTAAACTTCGCCGTTATTTCTCATGGAAGAATTTCACCGACCCCTTCAGGGTAATGAAGGGGGTAATAGAAGCTTTGTCCGTCATCCAGAAAACAAAACCGGATATCATCTTTTCTAAAGGCGGCTTTGTCTCGGTCCCTGTGGTAATGGCAGCAAAAATGGCGAAAGTGCCGGTCGCGATCCACGAATCAGATGTCACGCCGGGTCTGGCAAATAAATTGGCCGTTCCTTTCGCTACAAAGATTTTCACTACCTTTCCTGAAACAGTGAAGACACTCCCTGCAGAAAAGTCTTTATGTGCGGGTGCCATCATTCGCGAGGAACTGTTCAAAGGGGACGCATCGGAAGGAAAGAGACTTTCAGGATTTTATGATGAAAAGCCTGTGCTGATGATCATGGGGGGAAGTCTAGGGGCAAGAAAAATAAACGAAGCGGTAAGAGCGAATCTCGAAGAACTTTCTTCAAACTTCCAGATCATCCATATCTGCGGGAAAGGGAATATCGAAGAGCAATACAAGCAAAAAGGCTACAGGCAGTATGAATTCATAAAAGCGGACCTGCCGCATTATCTGGCGATGACTGACTATGTCATCTCACGTGCAGGGTCCAACTCCATTTTTGAATTTCTGGCACTGAAAAAACCAATGCTCCTGATCCCGCTCTCAAGGGAAGCGAGCAGGGGGGATCAAATCCTGAATGCAAACAGCTTTGTAAAACATGGCTATGCCCTTTCATTGGAAGAAGAAGAGTTAAACGAAGAAAGCTTTTTAACTAAGGTCAAAGAATTACAAACAAACAGGGATACAATCATCAGCAGCATGGAAAAAGGTGAAAAAGCTTATACCATCCAAGACATGTATGAGGAACTTTCATCAATGGCCCGTTAAAAAGTCATCTGCAAGCCCTTCAAGCATATAGTATACAAATGGTTGAAGGGGAGTAGTCAAATGGCTTATCAATTTTCAAAAGGATGGTACCTGCAAGAGCTTAAAAAGATGGGAATCAATCATCATCCAATCGAAAAGAGAAAATTGGAAAACTATAAAACGTTTGTCGTCCGGAATTTGTATTTTGAGAAAATCGCCAAAAAGAAGTAAGAGAAGTAAATATTAGAACAGAACAGAACTGAACGCAAGGTGCTTGTCTGGAATTTTCAGATAGGCCGTGTTCAGTTCTTTTTTTATGAATAACCCTTATCTCGAAGCGTATGGAACTTTGTCAGTTGGTTATAATAATGTTTCCTGTTTTGATTAGGAAAAACTTTTTTCACCTTTTTTCATTTAATTTTCATGTTAATTGATTATAGTAACTGTATTAACGAAACCAGAGGTAAGCATATGACAACGAAATCAAGACAAAACACTCACACTTCTTTTTTAGCGAATACGATTCCAAACCCAAGGGAACGTAAGTCAATACTCCTTTATCTGACCGGGAGCATTCTTTTGGCGGGTGCAGGTATCCTCCTCATTTCAGCTTATAGGGATCTCCTTATGGGGATGGATGAAGACTCCTACGAAGAATTGCTCGAACAATTCGGTTCCGTTGCAAGAATTGTATATTTTGCAGTCCTCAGCATCTTTCCTGTTTTCTTATTGATGAAGTGGAAAGGCTTGAAAGAGATCAGGTTGAGAAATATTGAATTTAAGCGCATTATCCAATTTACTGGGAAACTGCTGAGGAAATGGCATGTCCCACTTGCACTGCTCGCTTCAGCAGTAGTTGTGCTGCATGGGGGATTGGCATTAGCCAGAGATTTTCACTGGGATTTCACGAACACGACAGGAATCCTTTCAAGCATCATACTCTTCTTCCTTATGATAATGGGCTTTAAGCGCTTTAAAAGGAAGGATAAAAGCTGGCATCTTATACTTGCCATTACGTTTACCGTACTGTTTATGATCCACGCTTCATTTTGACAGACAGTACAGACATGAAAAAAAGGTTATCACATCAGGCAATACCTTCTGTGATAACCTTTCGTCATCTTACGCTTCAAGCGCCTGCTCTTCCTCGGCAGATTGCTGAAGCTGATATAAATAAAGTGTGTAAAGATCTTTAGGGATTTCATATAAATCATAAACCTCTTCCTGAGCATTTAATTGATCATAAAGAGATTTCCTCGAATCATTAGCCTTTACGACGTAAGGGAGTTTTTCCGCGGCCTTTTGAGAGCGGGTATTCACCTTTCGGATCCTCATGAAAATCGTTTCCATGCCCAGTTCAAAGAAAAGTTCGGAAAAGAATGCATCTTTTGCAGGCTGATTATACCCCTTGCCGTGATACGGCTTGCCAATCCATGTACCAAGGAATCCTGCGTTTTCCTGGATATCGAATAAATTAATCGTGCCGATTGCATTGCCCCATTCATCCAAAATGGTCCTCGAAATCAATTCGCCGCGTTCTTCAGCTTCTATCGTTTGTTTTGACAAGAATAGAAATTCTTCATAGGAATTCGCTTTTTGACGCACAAAAGGGAAGACATCCGGGTGCACCATCAGGTCATAAAGAGTATGACACTCATGTAATTCACGTTTCTTGATCATAGTAGACCCTCCTTGAGGGCAGTCTTCATACGTACGAATCCACCCTCGAAATTTTTAAAAGTTAACTAAAAAATTTCGGGGTGGGAATCGAACCCACTAAGACCAGTCAAGAAACTGGTGGCGCACCTTTTGCCTTCCCTCCATTACAATCGCTCTATTATAAATAGATCGCGCTAAAGAACAATGTAATCGGAAATATATATCCTTCTGTATCATATATGAATTTTTTCAAAAAGGGAATAGGGAAAATGATGAATTTCGTTAAAAATTTTTAACAAATTTCTACAAATTCTGATAAACAATTTCACCATTGACCAAGGTCATGACAGGCTTTGCCATGAAGTGGAAAGGATGTTGGCTCCAAATGACCAAATCTGCATCTTTACCGGTCTCAAGAGAGCCGATTCTATCGTCGACCCCGAGGTTTCTGGCTGGCGAAATCGTTATCCCTTCCAATGCTTTCTGCTCATCCAGACCTTCACGAACAGCGATTGCTGCACACATATTCAGATACTGGATAGGGGTATAAGGGTGGTCGGTGGTAATGGAGACCCCAACACCAGCTTCGGTCAATTTTTGATACGTGATCCAGCTCTTGTTTTTCAATTCGACTTTAGACCGGCGGGTAAAAGTCGGACCGACCGAGACCATCAGCTTTTTCCCTTTTAATTCATCAGCGATAAGATGCCCCTCAGTACAATGTTCAATCCGCAAGTCGAGATTGAATTCTTCTGCAAAGCGGATGGCCGACAGGATGTCGTCCGCCCGGTGGGCATGAATCCTTACAGGAATTTCTCTTTTCAATGCGGAAACGAGGGGGGCCACTCTCAGCTCTTCAGGCTGGTCACAATATTTAGCTGAAAAGAAAGCTTCTCTCAACATACCCATGATCCCCATTCTGGTGATCGAATCATTATTCCCGTTACTGTGAATTCGTTTTGGATTTTCGCCCAAAGCCAATTTCAATCCTGACGTTTCCTTCAGCATCATCTTACGGATGGAGGAACCGTGTGTCTTGATGACGGAGGTCGTGCCGCCGATTACATTGGCACTCCCCGGCATTACGTTCACGGCAGTGACCCCGTACTTCAGTGCATCCGTAAATCCTGGGTCGAGCGGGTAGACGCCATCGAAAGCACGGATATGGGGGGTCATAGGTTCGATTGTTTCATTTGCATCGTTACCTGCCCATCCAGTTCCTTCATCGTATAGCCCCAGATGGGTGTGAGCATCGATGAAGCCTGGAAATACATACTTCCCCCTGCAGTCAATCACTTTAATATTAGGAGGGACATCGATTTTTTGATTGTAGATTTGCTTGATTTTCCCGTCTGAAATGTATATGGAACCATTGGCTATCGGCTGGGAAGTGACCGGATAGATGACCGCGTTTATTAATAGTATGGAATTCATGGCTAATCCTTTCATTTTCCGAGTGGTATATTACTCCTATTTTAATCAATTTTCCCTAAAAAAAGAAGTCAGGCATTCTTTTTATTTCGAATAAATGAGTAGAACAGATACCCACATGTGGCTGCGATGGCAATGAAGCTGAGAGGCTTTATGTATCTGACCCCGATCACTTCTATATGTTCCCAGTGGGTTCCAAGTTCCATTCCAATGACCATGAATAACAGTGTCCATGGAAGCATTGCTGCAAATGTATACAGAGTGAAAGCAGGCAGGGACATACGGCTTATTCCTGCCGGGATGCTGATTGCATGGCGCACTACCGGAATGAACCTCGCAGTGAAAATAACGATGGTGCCATAACGCCTGAACCATGACTCTGCTGATTCGATATGTTTTTCAGATATGAACAAGTATTTCCCGTATTTCTTGAAAAATGGCCTGCCGCCGTAATACCCAAGCCAGTAAAGAAAGAGCTGGGCGACAGTCCCTCCGATCACCCCTGCCAGAAATGCCCCTATAAAAGAAAATTTCCCCGAACTGACCATAAAGCCCGCATAACTTAAAACAAGCTCACTTGGAATGACTTCGATCATGAGGGCAAGTGCGACTCCTATATATCCCCAATCCGTTAACATTGTCAGAATATCAGTCAACCACTCGTGATTCATCCTATACCTCCTACATGACTCCTGAGAATTGCAGAATGAGAATCAAGATCCCCAATGCCCACACATAATAAGAAAAGATTTTTAAAGAATGCTTTTTTAAGAAATTAACCATCGAAACAATGGCGAGGTACCCGAAGACAGCCGCTGTAACCGTGCCAACTGCAAGGCTTGAAAACGAAATCGCCTCCACATGGCCGCTCATCATTTCCTTGCCCTGAAAGACAATTCCACCCAGGATCGCCGGTGTTGAGAGAAGGAATGAAAAATAAGCAGCCGTTTCCCTGTCGAGCTTCCGGAAAAGTCCCGCTGCTATGGTAAGCCCGGACCGTGATAAGGCAGGAAAAATGGCCGCGGCCTGAAAGCTTCCGATCACAAGGGCATCCGTATAGCTGATATCATCCAGCTTCTTATGTCCGTTCTTCACCCCATCCGCCATGAACATGATCAATCCCGTCGCAAGGAATTCCCATCCGATCGTAGAGCCGCTTTTCGATATTGAGTCGAAAAAATCCTCAAAAGACAAGCCGATGATCACTGCTGGGACTGTTCCGAGTACCAGGATCCATGTCAGTTTACTGAAAGGGTGCCTGATCATGTGGAGAAGTTCTTTCTGATAAAAGACCAGCACCGCCACAAGAGTCCCGATATGCAGCATCGTATCAAGGAATAACCCTGCTTCCTCAAGACCAAAGGCGAACCTTCCCAGAAAAAGATGTCCGGTGCTTGAAATCGGAAGGAACTCGGTCAATCCCTGTATGATTCCGAGCACAAAAGCTTCAAATTTATCCATTTGGCATCGAACCTTTCATTTGAATTACGTTGGACAAACCACCTCACTTAACGTATATTCATAAGCGCCGGATTTCATGAAAAAGTTCGCCATATGATGAAACTTTTATAAAGGGAAAACGTAAATATAGAAGAGGCATTTATTATCATTTTAAAGGAGGGAATAAGATGCCCTCGAAAGACGAAAGATTACTGGCAGCACTTATCTATGTAATAAGCTTTTTCACAGTCTTCATTGGACCAATCATCCTATGGCTCTGGAAAAGAGATGACTCCGAATTCATTGATTACCACGGGAAAGAATACCTTAACTTCCTCATTTCCTATACAATCTACGGAATCGTCAGCTCCATACTCGTGATCGTACTGATCGGACTCGTCATTGCCCCGATCGTAGGAATCCTGGCCCTTGTCTTCACAATCCTGGCAGCCATCAAAGCCTACGAAGGAGAAACCTACCGAATCCCGACAGTCATACATTTTATTAAGTAGGTAAATTCAGTTTTGACTTTGGCTTTTCTTGATGTAATGTTTGAAAATGGTGATATTGAGTTAAGTAGCTTTCACTTGGTTGAAAATTCAGAGTGGATTGGAGCGTAAGGCACTTGACTCCGACGGGAAATAGAGGAAAAGTCGAGACCCCGCAGGCGGAACGCCGAGGAGGCTCGACTTCCTCCCCTCGGAAAGCAAGTGCCTGAAGCGAAAAGGAACGGTCTGAGTTCAGCAATATAATTTTTATACGTTAAGAGCTCATGGTCAAACAAACCGTGAGCTCTTACCCATTTATCTGGAATTCTATTGACATTTACAGCCCAAACTTGATAGTTTATATAAAAATAACTTCTCAAATACATAATTTGATAGACGCCAAGGCATAAGGAAGAAGGGAAGAAAAACATGACACGGATCGATAACAAAGAAAGGCTGCTCAGACTCATGACCATCTTCAGCCAGGAAACAGATGAAGACCATGAACTCAGCCTCGATGAAATCATTCACCGTTTCCAACAAATTTACGGCCCTGACGTAAAGCTGAATAAAAACTCCTTGAAAGATGATATCAATCACCTTATCAATCACTCGTTCGATGTGACCATCAACCAGGAAAAAGACGGACTTCCGAAATACTACAGTCATCAATATCGTCTGTTTGAATTATATGAACTCCGCATGCTGGTCGATGCCGTAGTATCCGCAAAATTCATTACAAAACAAGAAACAAGGCAGCTGATTGGTAAAATTAGAAAATTGACAAGCAACCACCAGGGAAAGAAGCTTCAAAATGAAATTCAAGTCGATTCTTCCATAAAGAGTGAAAGCCCCTACATTAGATTGGCGATTCACGACCTTCACCAGGCCATCTCAGAACGCCGCGTCATCACCTTTCAATACGGCCGGTATGACATTGACAAGAATTTCAACCTGAGTCACGAAGGCAGCCTTTACAAAGTAAAGCCATACGCACTTACGTGGGCAAATGATTTTTATTATTTAATCGCCTACTATTATGAGGCGGGCGAAATCCGTCATTACCGGGTAGACCGTCTGCGGAATGTCTCCATCCTGGAGGAATCCTTTCCATATGAATCATTTGATGTTTCCAAATACGTTCAATCCACCTTTCATATGTTTGCCGGCGATGAAGAATGGATCAAGGTTAAATTCCATAACGGATTGATCAATGTCATCATCGATAAGTTCGGCAAGGAAGCAGACATCCGTAAATATGATGATGAGCACTTCATACTATCAACCAAAGCAAGGATCAGCGGCGGACTCGTAAACTGGATCCTGAACTTCGGCTCCCAGGCAAAAGTGATTTCCCCCAATTCACTGTTCCAAACCGTAAAAGAAGAAGTAACCAAGATGAACAACCTATATGAAAACTGAAAATCCTGCATTCTGCAGGATTTTTTTTGAATCTTAGATTCTTCATATTGAATATTACATGGTTTTTACTCGTTCTAGCATTTTATTGGAGTGCAAGACGGAAACTCCTATAGGAAAAGCGGAAGGGCTTTGCTCATAGGCGTGTGGCATAAGACGAATTGGCTTAGAAGGCGTTCTTTGCCTTCTTGGCCGGATTGACTTATGACATGTGCCTCTAAGCCCTGTAGGTGGAAAGCGTGCCCCCCATGAATAAGAAAAAAGGAGGCTCATCTACCGCCCGTGGAAAGCGAAATTTTGCACGGGAATTAAATGCGGTAAAGAAAGTGAAAAAAAATGAACGTTTTTTCCTCCTGTGCGTCTTATCTATAGAAAAACAAAAGGAGGAAACAAACATGCAGGAACTAGAACAAGCATTACAAACGATAAACTGGGGGCTGATTGCCCCGCTCATCATATTACAACTTATCCTTATGGTCACAGCAGTCATCGACCTGATCAGGATAAAGCACACAAACGGACCCAAATGGGTGTGGCTTCTGGTCGTATTGTTCATAAACCTGATCGGTCCGATCATCTATTTCATTTTCGGAAGGAGACAAAATGGATGAATGTACTTGAAGTGACAGCTCTTGAAAAGAAGTATAAAGAAAAGCATGCAGTCAAAGGGATTTCATTTCAACTTGAGAAAGGGAATTGTACAGCTCTCATCGGTCCGAATGGCGCAGGCAAAACGACCACTTTAAATATACTGACAGGACTGACGCCGCCTACAAGCGGAAGCTTCACGACGCCAGAGCATTCTGGTGATATCCGGTCAATCATTGGGTATCTCCCTCAATATCCTTCATTCTTCGAGTGGATGACAGGAATGGAATATTTAACTTTTTCAGGTGAAATCACCGGGCTGTCAAGGGTCGATTCACGTCAAAGAAGTGAAGAATTACTCACGCTCGTCAACTTGAATGAAGGAAAAAACAGAAAGATCAGCCAATATTCAGGGGGAATGAAGCAAAGGCTGGGGATTGCCCAGGCTCTTATTCATCAACCTAAACTCGTGATCCTCGATGAACCGGTTTCCGCACTTGATCCGTTTGGACGCAGGGAGGTACTTGATCTTCTGAACGAATTAAAAAAACACACGACCATCCTGTTTTCAACCCACATACTGAATGATGCAGAGCAAGTATGTGACAATGTTCTTTTTCTTTACGACGGCAAATTGATCGAGCAGGGGCCATTGTCCGATATTAAGGCGAAGCATCAGACCTCAACCATGAAGATAGAATTCAAAGGAAGTGCAGTACATTACAAGAATATTCTTCAGGACTTACCGTGGGTCAACCAGATAAAAGTAGAAAAAGAGTCTCTGATTTTTGAAGTGGAAGATATAGAAGAAGGAAGAAGCCGGTTATTCCGCATCATTGCCGAGGGGAACTGGCCGGTGGTACGGCTTGGAAGCAGCGATCAAAGTTTAGAGGAATTATTTATGAAGGTGATGAGATAAATGAAGATCACATGGGTTTTATTTAAAAAAGAGATGATGGAATCTGCCCGTAATTTCAAGTGGCTCTGGATGCCGATCGTATTCATCCTGTTCGGGGTCACCGAACCTTTGACAGCTTATTATCTGCCCGATATTCTACAGTCCTTGGGGGATCTGCCCGAGGGGGCAGTAATAGAGATTCCGCCTCCTTCTTCCGCAGAAATTCTTATGTCCACATTCGGCCAGATGAATACACTTGGAGTGCTTGTAATCATCCTTGCTTTCATGGGGATTGTCTCAGGCGAGAGGAAAAGCGGTAATGCAGCGATGATTCTTGTTAAGCCGGTGTCCTTTCATGCTTATATATACTCGAAATGGGCAGCGGCACTCCTTCTTATATGGACTTCTTATATCCTTGGTCTCGCTTCAACCTGGTATTATATTAATTTATTGTTTGAGAATATATCCCCGGCTGCCTTCTTTCAGTCACTGGCCGTATACGGCATGTGGCTGACGTTCTTATTGACGATGCTCTTATTCTTCAGTGCAATGGTTAAAGCATCCGGGGCAGCAGCTTTTTCTGCGGTAGCGGTTTCCATTATCCTCAGCTTTTTATCCGGGTCGCTGCCAGAAAAGATGAAATGGTCTCCTTCACGGCTTTCTTCCTACATTCCGGAAATAGTGAGCGGTCAGGGGTGGGCCGGCGATCTTACCATTGCCATGCTGGGTACAGGGGGATTATGTCTGTTATTATTGATATTGACTCCAAATCTATTTAGACGGAAAGAACTTACGTAATTCAATGAATAAGGGGACATTATATGACGAGGAACCGGGCAGGGATACTGATAATCGAGCAGAATAAAATTGCTGTGATTAAAAGGACCATTGGAAAAGATGAATATTTTGTCATTCCCGGCGGCGGGGTGGATGAGGGTGAATCATTCGAAGAGGCAGCCGTGCGTGAAGCAGAAGAAGAGCTTGGAATTGAAGTGAAAGAACTTTACCTTGCGCTGGAATTTGAGCAAAATGGTTCCCAAAAGTATTTTTTTGGAGGAAAATATATAGGTGAATTGGGCCGTGGGACAGGGGAAGAATACCGGTCCGGTAGAGGAACTTATCTTCCGTGCTGGATTGATCTGCATCGACTGAAAGATGTGGTGCTTTATCCGGAGGAAGTGAAGTTATACCTGTTACAACAGTGACCAGGAGGCATTATTCATGATGATTGACCAAACAGGACTTGTGCTTGAAGGCGGAGGAATGAGAGGCATTTACACTGCAGGGGTCCTTGAGTACTTTCTGGAAAACGATTTGCATTTTCCTTATGTTACGGGCGTTTCTGCAGGAGCCTGCAATGCGGCGTCTTATATTTCCAGGCAGGCAGGGAGAAATAAAAAGGTGAATATAGGTTTCATACGGGATCCGAGATACCTGAGCTGGAAAAATTATTGGAAGACCGGTGAATTATTCGGTATGGATTATGTTTTTGATGAAATCCCGAATAAACTGGTTCCTTATGATTATAAAGCTTTTCAATCCAGTGAAACCGAGTTTGTCATTGGCACCACGGATTGTCACAGCGGGGAACCGCGTTACTTTTCACGAAATGATTACGGGGAAGACATATTAACGATCATAAGGGCATCAAGCTCTCTTCCTTTTTTTGCGCCAGTTGTGGAATACGGCGGGCATCATCTCCTTGACGGGGGAATCAGCGATCCGATCCCAATTCACAAAGCGGAAGAAGATGGTTTCAAGAAGAATATCGTGGTTCTCACCCGGAATAAAGGCTATTACAAGAAGCCGTCCCGGTTCTCTTTCTTCATCAAAAGAAAATACCCGCACTACCCGGAACTTCATAAAACCCTCATGAATCGCTATCTGGTTTACAACCAGACGGTAAAAGAGCTCGAGGAAAAAGAGAAAGAAGGAAAGGCCCTCATCATCCAGCCGCGGCTGCCATTAAAGGTAAGCAGGATTGAAAAGGACCCCAATAAGCTGGATGAATTGTATGAGCAGGGATATGAGGATGCAAAGAACAAGCATAGCGAAATCCTGAAATGGGCCGAAATCGCTCCCGCTGAAGCAACCCCCTCATAAAGAGTGATTTCATGCTTGAGGCTGACGAGTGTAGAATCAAATATAGCAATGTAAAAAAGAGTGCCAAATCAAGTTGATTTTGTCGCTCTTTTTTATTTGATAATCTTTCTTGCCGTAGAAACTGAATAATCTTGAACTGAAATACCTTGTTCTCTGGCTAATTTAGTAAAGTAATATTCTTGGGGTTTTAAATGAGAAAGTTACTTGGTTATGTGTCCTTAGAATTATAGGGTTAACTTTTATATTATTTTCTCTTATGGGATGTGGAGGTTGATGGAAATGTAGGACATACGTTTTTATGTTGGGAACGATATTAGCTTTGGTAACTGCACTATTTAGTGATAAGGGGAAAACCAAGACAGTCCCGATCTCAATAATAGAAACTCTAGTGGTTGGATTTATTAAACTAACTTTAGGATTTTTGACGAATTGTGGTCTATATGCGTTCTTATCATGTGTTTGCAATAGGTATCAGCCCACTCCAGCGGTTGATTGGAGTGGAAGACGAAGACTCCTGCGGGAAAAGTAGCTAATGTGAGACCCCGGAGGCGAAGCCGAGGAGGCTCACAAGCTACCCGCGGAAAGCGAAGTCTTCCACGGAAATCAATAGCGGCGATTAGAACCCATTTTATTAAATAGAGGTTTTCGCTTCAATACAGAACCAATTACTTTAAAGGGTCTTTTTTTTATCCTTCAAACATACATATGGTAATGATTCGTGGAAAGGACGAGCATTCATGAACCTTTATCATATATACAGGAACGAACAGCACACATTGCTTTATCATGGTATTATGTATTTGCTGATTGGCGTCGGTATGCTCCTGGTGGTAGAAGAACTTTTTTACTTTCCGCTGCTGCTGTTTATACCTGCCATGACGAACCTCTATTTAAGCCGCAGCATCAAGAAGGAAATCAGGAAGTCAACCCGGCTGTTTTATGAAGAAATCCCGGTTTCGAGCCACTCTCTCATAGGAGTCAAGAGCAAAGAAGCCTTCTATTACTTAAAATCAAATGGCTGGTCCAGTTATTCACTTCAGAGGACCTCCCTCATCAATAGTCCCAAGCATTATGTTTTTCAGCGAAAAGATAAATTACCTCTAACACTTTATAAGTGGAGCAGACGGGTCATCATTGCCAATGAGAAAAAAAACATAGAATATAGACTCAAATATCACAGCTTGACTGCGATTGAATGGGTTAATGAAGAAGATGGAGAGACGATCCTTTTGTATAAAGGGAATAAGAGGTGGGTTTTGAATTATAAAGGAAAAAACCGTCTATCCCTGCAAAAAGGCTTCCTCCCACAAAGCTTTCAGAGACTGTTCGACAGTCATCACAGCCATGTAACGTTTTTTGAAGCCTATTCAGAAGCGGATGATTGGCTGCTGATTTTCCTATGGCTTGTTGATTCAGATTATTTTCTTACTTCTTAGTCATTGTTTGAAAGAGATGGGGAATCCTATTCAGGTACTGGAGGTGAGAAGATGAATGCAAGTTATAAACAATGCCTGACTGCCTTGAGGAACTGCATGGAGGCATGCAATGTCTGCTATCATGCGTCATTAAAGGAAGAACAACGTATGATGCAATGCATCGAACTTGATCGTGAATGCGCCGACATTTGTTCATATGCTATAAATGCGATTCAAAGAAGCAGCAAATTTGTGTCCGGCATTCTAACACTTTGTGCTGAAATCTGCGAGGCATGCGGAAAAGAGTGTGATACACACGACCACAGGCATTGCAAGGACTGTGCCGCAGCATGCTTCGACTGTGCCGAGGAATGCAGGAAACTTGTTTGAATGAAAGGAATGATTCCTTAAAGAAGGGACATTCCTTTTTTGATTTTTTGGTCCAAATGATTTAAATTTTTAATGAGATGAGTATCAGAAGTGAACTCTGGTAGAAAACTATGATAGAATAATGTTAATCGAATATGGTTTCCTTCGGGGCAGGGTGAAATTCCCTACCGGCGGTGATGAGCAAAGAGCTCTCAGTCCGTGACCCGGCTGACTAAGGTCAGACGGTGGATTTGGTGAAATTCCAAAGCCGACAGTGATAGTCTGGATGGGAGAAGGAAAGGCAGTATTTATTGATGGGAAAGCAGAGAACCATATTGATTGGATTTTTCTGAATAGTATCATTAAATATGTTTATTTGTCATGCCAATCTCCCCAAGTTATTTTTCTTGGGGTTTTATTTTTATATAGAGAGAGGAGGTATACTTATGGAGCACAAGGATTATATGCAGCTTGCACTTACGATGGCCGCGGCCACCAATGGACAGACATCACCGAACCCGGCAGTGGGAGCCGTCGTTGTTAAAAACGGTGAAATTGCAGGGATGGGTGCCCATTTAAAGGCTGGAGAAGGACATGCTGAAGTCCTTGCCATTACTGCAGCAGGTGAAAAGGCAGATGGTGCAGACATATACGTCACACTGGAACCTTGTTCTCATTATGGCAGAACTCCGCCGTGTTCACAGCTTATCATTAAGAGCGGAATCAAAAGGGTGTTCATTGCCACGACAGATCCGAACCCGCTGGTAGCCGGCAAGGGAATAGAGCAGCTCCGGCAGGCCGGTGTGGAGGTTCATATAGGGGAAGGCAGGGAAGAAGCACTGGAACTCAATAAACATTTCTTTCATTATATGAAGTATCAAACCCCCTATGTGACGCTGAAAACCGCCGTTACCCTTGACGGCAAGACTGCTGTTGCTTCAGGAGACAGCAAATGGATCACATCTGAAGAATCAAGGCTCGATGTCCACTATGATCGTCACCGGCATGACGCGATATTAGTTGGAGTCAATACAATCATCCGCGATAACCCGCACCTTACCACCCGTTTGCCCCAAGGTGGAAAAAACCCCATTCGAATTATTTTAGATAATACCCTTAGAACTCCACTTGAGTCCAATGTTGTAAGAGATAAAGAAAGTAAGACGATCATCATGACGAGTGATTCAATTACGGAAGAGGACAAGGTCCCTTACCTGCAAGAAGGTTGTGAAGTCATAACTCTCCCGGATAAACGGATCGATTTGCAATCAGTGTTAAAAGAATTAGGCAAGAATTCAATCCAGTCCGTTTATGTAGAAGGCGGATCATCGGTCCATGGATCTTTTCTTGAACAGAAAGCTTTTCAGGAACTCATCATCTATATGGCGCCGAAGCTCATCGGCGGCCGGGATGCTCATACCAGTTTTGGCGGGAGTGGAGTATCTGCCATTAAAGAAGGTCTTGAGATGAATATCGTTTCGATGAAAACAATCGGGCCTGATATAAAAATAACGGCTCACCCAAAAAAACACTCCAATATGAAAGAAGGCTGATGAATTGTTTACCGGAATCATAGAGGAAATCGGGAAAATCGATCAAATTAATAAAGCTGCGGCATCGATGGTGCTTTCCATATCTGCCCGCAAAATTCTGAAAGATGTCCATATCGGGGACAGCATAAGCATAAACGGAGTTTGTTTGACGGTTACGTCTTTTACTGACAGCAGGTTTCAAGTCGACGTGATGCCGGAAACATTCGAGGCGACGACACTCAGGGATTTGACGGCCGGGTCTCGTGTGAATCTCGAGAGAGCAATGGCAGCAGGCGGACGTTTCGGCGGCCATTTTGTCAATGGACACGTTGACGGTATAGGAACGATCACGAGGCTCGAACAAGTTGAAAATGCCGTCTATGTAGATATTTCTGTACCAAAAGAACTTTCACCTTATTTCATTATGAAGGGGTCCGTTGCGATCGACGGCACATCCCTGACTGTATTTGGACTGAGCGATGATTCCATCACGGTATCACTCATCCCGCAAACGAGGGGAGATACGGTCCTGGGTCAAAAGAAGACAGGAGATAAGGTCAACGTGGAATGCGATGTCATGGCCAAGTATTTTCACCGATTTTATGAACAGGCACAGCGAAAAGAAAGAAGTACAAGTAAAATCAGCTATGAATTCTTGAACAATCACGGATATGCTGATTAACCGAGGAGGAACTCCAGATGTTTCATACAATCGAAGAAGCAGTAGAAGATTTGAGAAACGGGAAGGTCGTCATCGTAGTTGACGATGAAAATCGTGAAAATGAAGGAGACTTCATTGCCCTTGCTGAAAAAGCGGCGCCTGAAGTCATAAATTTCATGGCGAAAGAAGGAAGGGGCCTTATCTGCGCTCCCATTTCAGAAGAACTCTCAACCCGTCTGAAACTTTCTCCGATGACGGATGAAAATACAGATCCACACGGAACGGCGTTTACAATCAGTATTGATCACCGGTCTTCGACGACAGGGATCAGTGCTTTCGAAAGGTCGGAAACCATTCAACAGCTTCTGAACCCGTTGTCACAGCCGGATGATTTCAAGCGCCCGGGACATGTTTTCCCGCTGGTTGCAAAAAAAGGCGGGGTGTTGAAACGGGCAGGTCACACGGAAGCAGCCATTGATCTCGCAACGATTGCCGGATCCAAACCGGCCGGTGTCATTTGTGAAATCATGAATGAAGACGGCACAATGGCAAGAGTCCCTGAATTAATGAAGATTGCTGAAAAATGGGATTTAAAAATCATTACAATCGAAGAATTGATCCGTTACCGGCGCAGCAAAGAAAAACTTGTCACAAGAGAGGTCGAAATCGAACTGCCGACTGAGTTCGGTCAATTTAAAGCGGTTGCCTATACGGAGAACCTGACTGGAAAAGAACATATCGCACTTGTCAAAGGTGAGTGGAAAGAAAATGAAGACGTCCTAGTCAGGGTTCATTCTGAATGCCTTACAGGTGATGTCTTCGGTTCGAACCGATGCGACTGCGGTCCGCAGCTCGCCACGGCACTTGCCCAGATCGAAGAAGCAGGGCAGGGGGTCCTGCTGTATATGCGGCAGGAAGGACGGGGCATCGGCCTGATCAACAAACTGAAAGCGTATAAGCTGCAGGAAGAGGGTTTTGACACGGTTGAAGCCAACCATAAACTCGGCTTCGGGGCAGACCTGAGGGAATATGGCATTGGTGCCCAGATTCTCAGGGATTTGAACATAAAGCGCATCAAGCTGTTAACGAATAACCCCCGGAAAATCGCAGGCATAAAAGGGTATGGATTGGATATCGTCGATCGTGTGCCGATCCAGATCCCGGCCAAACTGGAAAATGAAAAGTATCTAAAAACAAAACATGTAAAACTGGGTCATTTATTAAAATTCTAATATTATATTATCTAATTGGAGGAATGAAAAATGAAAACAATTTACGAAGGTAATTTAGTCGGAACAGGCCTGAAAGTGGCAATCGTGGTATCCAGATTCAATGAATTCATCACATCCAAGCTGCTTGGCGGGGCTGAAGATGCACTGAAGCGCCATGGCATCGAAGAAAATGATATCTCGGTAACATGGGTTCCGGGTGCATTTGAAATCCCGATGATTGCCAAGAAACTGGCTCGTTCCGGTAAATATGATGCCGTCATCACCCTTGGTACGGTCATCCGCGGAGCAACTGCCCACTTTGAATATGTAAGCGGAGAAGTAGCCAAAGGAGTGGCTGGTCTTGCATTGCAGGAAGATATCCCGGTCATCTTCGGTGTCCTTACCACTGACACGATCGAGCAGGCAATCGAGCGAGCTGGTACAAAGGCAGGAAACAAAGGATGGGAAGCGGCAGTGTCGGCGATTGAAATGGCGAATCTGGTTCGTGCGATTGATCAATAAAATCATCCCAAACAACAAAAAAACCGGTTCCTTAGGGAATCGGTTTTTTTGTTGTAATTATCGTTTCTTATCATTGAGGGCAGTAATAGACCAAGTGAAGTATATGTACTTCTCGTTTTCACTATTAGTATGAATATCTAAATAAATGTTATAATTATCTAAATAATCAAAATTGCAAGTGGGTGAATGGGTGGACAATCTTCGTTATAAATGGGAGCCATATTTATCATATGGGCAGTTATTCAAGTTTGCTAAAAACAAAGTGGTGTATCATCAGGGACAAGCCGGGAGAGGAATCTATTATTTGAAAAAGGGGGAAATAAAAGTTACTCTTTTATCCGACAAAGGGGATGAGCGGATTATTAACATGGTTCCCCCTGGGATGCTGTTTGGCGAGCATGGAATTTATGGTGAGCCATATTTGACAAGCGGGACAACGACCTGCCCCTCAATAATTTATTTTTTTTCAAATGATACAATTGCTTCAATCTGTAAGGACCAACCAGCTGCAGGTGAAATTTATACGGATTCATTAATATACAAATTCAGAACTCTTGCTGAAATCATTGCTCATTTAGACAGCCCGGTTGAACAGCAGATGGCTTTTTATTTGCTAAAGCTCGTACAAGAAAACGGGAATACTTCTCTGAACCAGACTGCTTTTTCAAAATACATTGGTACTTCTCGAATTACAGTGAACAAAATCGTACAGAAATGGAAACAGAAAGGATATATAGAGCTGCACAAGCGTAAAATCATTATTAATGACCATGCTAAAATCAGTATGATTGCTAATAATGCGAATAATGATTAACAACGAACCAGGTTTCTAAGGGAATCTGGTTTTTTTATATAGTATTTTCGTTTATCTACTCCTATGATGCCCGCTTCCCTCCATTGTTTTAATACTTTATAAACAGTGACTCTTGTGAGACCTGTGCAGCAGGCGAGGTCTTGCTGGGAAATAGGAATCTCGAAATTTTTAAATTCATCACAAATATTGTGAAGCAATACGGCAAGTTTTTGCTCTGATGTAAGCGCATTCAAATTAATCCGATCCAAAAGGATTTTCATCTTATGAATGACACTTTTTGAAAAGAGTTTGAAGAGCTCCGGGTGTAGAATCATAAGTTTTCGGAATTCATCTGAGGAGAAATGATAGACCACAGAATTTTTTACTGCAATTGCTGTGGTGAAATGAGTTTGATGGTCGAGTGATTGAACACCCAATAGTTGATTTGGTATGACAATGTTAAGCATATTTTCTTTACCGGATGCTGTTTCGGTAACAATTCTAATCAGCCCTTTCTGTAAATAATAAAACCCTTCGCCCTGATTACCCTGCCTGTAGATACATTCTTTTTTTCTGAAAAATTGACGTGTACCATACTTTAAATAATCCTCCCAATGAAAAATTTCTTCATAAACTGTGGCCATTATATTACCTCCCAAAAAAGTGAAGTCAATATTTAACATAATCATAGGAGAGTTTAAGCAAAAATTCTATATAAAAGTTAGATAATTTAGACTTTTCTAAAACTAATCTGAAAAAAACGTTAAATAGGCTACAGTTATGTTGAAAAATTAATATTACAATTCATTATGAAATTTCCTATAAAATTTTCAGGAGGGTGTATATGGGAATCAGGACTGGAGCTCAATATATTGAAGCAGTTAAAGCACGAAAACCTGAGGTTTGGCTTTCAGGTAAAAAGGTTGAAAATTTGTTTGAAATGCCGGTTTTTAAGCAGCCGATCCTTGAAATCGCTAAGCTGTATGACATGCAGCATGATCCAGAATTCCAAGATAAGATCACACATGTTTGTGAGGAAACTGGCGAGAGGGTGAATAATGCGTTTCTTACTCCGAAAAGTTATGAAGATTTAGTCAAACGCCGAAATGTTTTCGAAGCATATGCGAAGGCAACTTTTGGATTGATGGGGAGAACTCCAGATTTCTTGAATGTTGTTGTTACGTCCATGTACTACAATTCTTGGTTCTTCGAAAAATACAACAAAAACTGGGCAGAAAATGTCCGCAATTATTATAAATACATTCGGGACAACGACATTTTTCTGACGCATGCAATCATTAATCCTCAAAATGACCGGAGTAAAACTTCGCATGAGCAAAAAGATACTTACACGCATCTAGGTGCAGTCAAGGAGACTCCGGATGGGCTGGTTGTAAGGGGAGCAAAAATGCTTGCGACGCTTGCACCGGTGACAGATGAAGTGATCATTTACTCATTCCCGGGATTTGCGCCTGGTGATGAAAAATATGCACTGGCTTTTGCGATTCCGATTGATACACCGGGGCTGCGTATTATCTGCAGGGAGCCGATGCAGGATGGTACACGTTCGTTCTTTGATCATCCCCTTGCTTCCAGATTCGAAGAAATGGATGCTTTGCTTGTTTTTGATGATGTTGTCGTACCATGGGACAGAGTTTTCTTATATAACAATGTAGAAGCAGCCAATAAACTTTATCCAATGACAGGTGCAGGCCAGCAGCCGGCTCATCAATCAGGTGTCAGAGGCCTCGTTAAGCTGGAATTCGCAACTCAGGTTGCAATGAAGGTTGCAGATACGATTGGGGTTGATGGATATTTAAATGTTCAGGAGCAGCTAGGCGAGCTTGCCCAGTCTCTTGAATCGATCAGAGCGTTATTAAAAGTAGCTGAATATGAGCATACATTAACCGAGCATGGAGAGGCAATGCCGGATTATGTAGCATTAGAAACAATCCGTGGTTTACTTCCTAAACTGTATCCTAGAGCGATCGAGGTCATTCAGATAGTTGGAGCCGGAGGTTTGCTGATGTCCCCTACGGGAGCTGATTTTGAAAATGCTGCATTAAGAAAATCAATTGACAATTACTATGTCGGCCGTGAAGGTGTCTCTTCACTGGAAAGAGTCAGCATATTTAAACTTGCATGGGATTTATGCGGTGAAGCTTTCGGCCAGCGATTGCTCCAGTATGAGCGCTATTATACTGGTGACCCTATCCGCAAGAGAGGTATTTTCTATAACAACTATAAACGCCTGACACCACTTACGATGGTTGATGAAGCACTTCGTGGCGCATTGCCGGACAATAAGGAAGCGCTTACAAAATAGACTTCAAATAAACAGGAGGAGAAAGTCAAATGGAAGCACATGTTTATTCATCGTTGGAATTGCCTGGATCTGTGGTTGCCATTGGCGCTTTTGACGGAGTCCACAGAGGGCATCAAGCCGTGATCCGGCAGTCAATGCAGAGAAGCAGGAAATTGAAGGTCCCAAGTGTGGTGTATACATTTGACCCTCCCCCGCGTGTGTTTTTTCAAGGCGCAAAAATGTTGACCACGGTGGACGAAAAGTTATGGAAGCTCAAGAAATTAGGTGTCCAACATACAGTGGTTACGCAATTTGATGAAGTTTATGCAAAGAAAAGCGCGTCTGAATTTATCCATAGTTTAGAAAAACTTAATCCGGTAGAGATTATGGTTGGCGGAGATTTTCGCTTTGGTAAAGACAGAATTGGAGATATTTCACTTCTCGAAAAATATTTCAAAGTAAGCGTAACAAAGCCGGTGTTATGCTCACAAGGAAGCATCATATCTTCTACCCGGATACGTCAGCTTATATCAGAGGGGGAGGTCAACCTCTCTAATGCACTTCTAGGCTGGGATTTCAGTCCTGCATTTAATGCAGACTTTACCAATAATCATATTTTACAAGAATAGGAGGGGTATTGTATGAAATTACTGGGGATTTCAGGCACGATCATAGGTGCGAAGACAGGAATCGTTATTCGTAAGGTGCTGGAAGAGGTAAGAAAAAAGCACCCGGATATCGAAGTGGAAATGCTGGATATGATGGATTATAACGTTGAGTTCTGTGATGGCCGCCCGCTTGAGAAATATTCTGATGATACAAGGGCTGTAATTGAGAAAGTTTCTTCAGCAGATTTTTATGTGATCGGGACACCTATTTTTCAAGGGTCGATTCCAGGGGTGCTGAAAAACCTCTTTGATTTAATCCATCCTGATGCTTTCCGCAATAAAGTGATGGGGTTTGTCGCTAATGGCGGAACTTATCAGCATTTTCTTGTAATCGAAAATCAGTTGAAACCAATTGCCAGCTACTTCCGGGCATTTGTAGCCCCTGCCTATGTATACGCAAACTACGATCATTTTAATAAGGAAAATGAAATAGTGGATGAGGGTTTATTGAACCGGATTTCATATCTCGCAGACGAAGTAGTCCATATGCATAAGTCGTTAAAAGTTAACCCTGTAAAGATTGTGGAATGATTTTAAAAGTAAACGTGATAGCACGGTTGCCCTACTAAAGTTTATTTAATGATTTTCTAGAATTGAAGGGAGAAGAGAATATAATGAAAAGCCAATTTACTCCAATTAATCTTATGAAATTTATTGAGGAAAATAGAGATCAGCTTAAGCCCCCGGTTAATAATAAGGTCATCTGGAAAGATGCTGAACTGATGGTGATGCTATTAGGCGGACCTAACAAAAGACGGGATTTTCACGTTGATCCCTCTGAAGAGGTTTTCTATCAAATACAGGGAAGCTGTTATGTAGAGGTGATCAATTATGAAGGAAAGCGCGAAGTAGTGGAAGTAAAAGAAGGGGAAATGTTCCATCTGCCTGCTAATGTGCCTCACTCTCCACACCGTATTGAAAACACAATCGGACTTGTAATAGAGCGTAATCGTGCTGAAGGTGAATTGGAAGACTTTGTTTGGTTCTGTGATGAATGCGACCACGAAATGCACCGGGCAACAATTCAGTTGACAAATATTGAACAGCAGGTGAAGGAAGCGATCGCGAGCTTTAATGGCAATGAGGAACTTCGTAAGTGCAAAAATTGCGGTTATATGATGCCTCCGGAAGCGAGTGAATGGAAATGCGAATAGACTTTCATACACATATCATCCCAGAAAATTTCAGCGAACTGACAAAGCGTTTTAGCGGGGAAAAATGGCCAACCCTTGAACGGACATGTGCGTGCGGTGCAAATATCATGATTGCAGGTAATGTGTTTCGTGAAGTAACCGACCAGGTGTGGAGTGCAGAAAAGCGGATTAAGGATATGGAGAGGGAAGGCGTGGATATGCAAGTTCTTTCTCCAATCCCTGTGACCTTCTCATATTGGGCTCCAGCTGAAGAGGCAGAAACTTTGGCTCGCGTACAGAATGATTTCATTGCTGATATAGTAAATCAGTACCCCTCTAGATTCATTGGAATGGGTGCTGTACCAATGCAGAATGTAGAAGTCGCAATCAGAGAAATGGACCGCTGTAAGCATGAGTTAGGCTTGAGCGGAATTGAGATCGGTACAAATATTAATGGGGTTAATCTTGATGACCCTTGTTTTATAGAGTTCTTTGAAATGGCAGAAAAATGGGAGGTGCCTTTGTTTATCCACCCGTGGGAAACACTTGGCAAGGAGCGGATGCCGCGTCATAACCTGATGTACACCGTTGGAATGCCAAGTGAAACAGCTCTGGCCGGAGCAAGCTTGATTCTTGGGGGAATTATGGATAAGTTCCCCAGGCTGAAAATATGCCTGGCACATGGCGGGGGCGCACTGCCTTATTTACTCCCCCGTCTGGATCAAGGCTGGAAAGTCTGGCCGCACCTCCGTCTTCTCGATAAACCGCCTAGTCATTACGCGAAACAATTTTACTTTGATTCGCTGGTGAATGAGCCTGTAAACCTGAACTACTTAATACAGAATTTCGGCCATGAACGAATCATAATGGGCTCTGATTATCCATTTCTGCTAAGAGAGGTGCCTCCAGGTAAGATAATTGATGAAACGGTCGGGTTGTCCAAGGAACAGACGGAAGCGATGCTCGGTAAAAATGCGCTGCGTTTCTTGAATATTCCTGTTAAAGTGGGGAGTTGATCTTATGAAACAAGTACAGGTGTCACCAGAAGCACGTTTGAAGGAATTGGGTCTGAACTTGCCTGATCCACGTCATGCTGCAGGGAATTATGTGAGCTGTGTGAGGACGGGTAATCTGATTTTTACATCCGGACAGGGTACGAATGAATTCCGAGGACGGCTGGGAGAGGATGTTTCGATTGAGATTGGGTACAATGCAGCCAAGCAGTGCATGTTGAACTTATTGAGCGTTTTGAAGCAGGAGCTTGGTGAGTTGAGCAAAGTGAAGAGAGTTGTAAAAGTACTTGGGTTCGTGAATAGCGCCCCTGACTTTACCGATCAGCCGAAGGTGATGAATGGTGCATCGGACCTGCTCGTCCAGGTATTTGGCGAGCGCGGGAAGCATGGCCGTTCCGCTGTAGGTATGGCACAGCTGCCGCTTAACAATGCAGTAGAGGTTGAAATGGTAGTTGAAGTAGAGGAAGAGGAGGCTGATTTAGGATGAATCTGACTCAATCACTGAAAATAAAAGATGCCAGACTGTTTATTAATGGTGAATATCGTGATGCGTTGACAAGTGAAACATTTGATACATTCGATCCGTCGACAAATAAAAAACTGGCCACTGTTGCAATGGCTGGTGTTGAGGATGCAAAACACGCAATCGATGCAGCGCAAAAAACGTTTGAAAGCGGTGTTTGGAGCGAGCTGCCGGTTGCCGAAAGATCTAAAATTTTGTGCAGAATGTCTGATCTGATCATGGAAAAAGTGGATGAATTAGCGCTCGTCGAAACCCTTGATGTCGGTAAGCCGATCAAGGAAAGCCGAGGGTTTGATATTCCGCGGGCGGCTGCGAATTTGCGCTTCTTCGCAGAGATGGCTAACTATGTAAATCATGAGCATTATGATCAGGCAAGATACATGTCTTATTCAAAATATGCTCCTGCCGGGGTGACAAGCTTGATCATACCATGGAACCTGCCATTCATGCAGATGACATGGAAGGCATCGGCGGCAATGGCTGCAGGCAATACAGTGGTGGTTAAGCCGGCATCATATACTCCATTGAGCGCTGTGATGCTTGGCGATATTGCCAATGAGGCGGGATTGCCGCCGGGGGTGTTGAACATTATCACTGGACCTGGAAGTACAGTCGGAACGGAGATGACCAGAAATCCTTCCGTCAGGCGAATTTCGTTTGTAGGCGACAGTACGACTGGCCGAACGGTGATGCAGAATGCTGCATCACAGCTGATTCCGGTTTCTTTGGAGCTTGGAGGGAAGTCTGCGAATATTGTGTTTGAGGATGCTGATCTGGATGAAGCGGTTACTGGCTCGGTTGAAGCGATATTCAGAAATCAAGGTGAGATTTGTTTGGCTGGTTCGCGCTTGCTTGTGCAGGAAAGCATTTACGATAAATTTTTAGAAAAGTTCGTTAAATCTGCACGTTCTATTAAGGTCGGTAATCCTCTGGATGAAAATACAGATATGGGGGCTCTCGTTTCGAAAGCCCATCTCGATAGTGTTGATGAATATGTTCAAATCGGGGTGAAAGAAGGAGCGAAACTTGCGACTGGTGGAAAGCGTGTCAGAGGCCTGGGAGAAGGTAATTTTTATGAACCTACTGTTCTATATGATGTAGACAATAAGATGCGCGTGGCCCAGGAAGAGATTTTTGGTCCTGTGCTGACTGTGATTCCTTTTAAAACGGAGGATGATGCGGTTCGAATCGCAAATGATTCAATGTATGGACTGGCGGGTGTTGTCTGGACAAATGATCTTCGCAGGGCACATCGAGTAGCAGCTAATGTGAATACAGGTCTATTATGGATAAACTGCTGGTATTATAGAGACCTCCGTACACCGTTCGGCGGATCGAAAGCGAGCGGTATTGGACGTGAAGGAGGCAGACACAGTTTCGAGTTTTATACTGAAGCGAAGACAATTACGATGAAGCTATAACGATTAAACGTTTCAATCCTATAAATACATCTATTTAAATTGTAAAAAAGGCTGGTGATTACATGGATGCAACAGTTGGAAATATTGCTGCAACCCTTTTAAATGCGGAAAAAAGCAAAATAGCCGTCCCTCCCATAACCTCACAATTCACAGATATCAGTGTAACAGATGCCTACAACGTCCAGCTCGAAATTGTAAAGACAAAGCTTAAAGAAGGGCGTGCAATCATAGGCAAGAAGGTCGGGTTAACGAGTGTGGCGATGCAAAAGATGCTTGGAGTTGAAGAGCCTGATTATGGTCATTTACTTGATGACATGAAGGTGGAAAATGGCGGAGCTGTCATGATGTCAAATTTCTTAAGCCCAAAAATCGAGGCGGAAATCGGCTTCGTATTAGCCGATGACTTAAATGGACCGAATGTCACTTTCCTGGATGTACTTATGGCTACGAAATATGTGGTACCAACCCTCGAAATTATTGACAGCCGGATAGCAGATTGGAAGATTGGTCTGGTAGATACTGTGGCTGATAATGGGTCTTCCGCAAAGGTTGTAGTTGGAGAACAGGTGACAGACATTAATGGATTAGACCTCCGCAGTGTTGGAATGATTTTATCCAAAAATGGTGAGATGATCGCAACAGGTTCCGGAGCTGCTGCTCTTGGCCATCCGGCCCATGCGATTGCCTGGCTGGCAAATAAGCTTCATGAGTTCGGGATTCCACTTAGGGCTGGGGAACTGATTTTGCCTGGAGCATTATCTGCTGCCGTAAGTGTATCTAAAGGAGATACAATAACAGCACAGTTCGGACCGTTGGGATCTGTATCAGTTACGTTTGAGCAGGGGGTATAAAAGTTGGAGAAAATCAAAGCAGCCATCATTGGGTCCGGAAATATCGGAACAGATTTGATGTATAAGCTTGAGCGAAGTAAGTTCATTGAGTTAAAGGCGATGATTGGGATTGACTCAGAGTCAGATGGATTGAAACGCGCGAAGGAACGAGGATATCTTGCCTTCGATAATGGCATCCAGGCGTTGAAGGAACATCCTGAAGTCGCAGACATTGTATTTGATGCGACCTCCGCAAAAACACATGTAAGGCATGCCAAGATTCTCGCTGAGTTGGGAAAGTTGGCCATTGACCTGACGCCGGCAGCCCGGGGGCCATTCGTTTCACCAGCAGTAAAAACAGGGGATTACCTTAGCGAGAAAAATGTCAACATGATAACCTGCGGAGGGCAGGCGACAATTCCAATCGTCCATGCAATCAACTCCGTAGCTGATGTTAGTTATGCGGAAATTGTAGCAACCATTTCGTCCAAAAGTGCAGGACCTGGGACACGTGCAAACATTGATGAATTCACAATTACAACTCGCCGGGGCATTGAAGAGGTGGGAGGTGCTGACAATGGGAAGGCACTGATTATTCTGAATCCCGCAGACCCTCCGATTTTGATGAGGGACACGATTTATTGTGAAGTGAAAAATATGGACGAAGGTGCGATAACGAAATCGATAGAGCAGATGGTAGATAAGGTGAAGCAATACGTTCCGGGATATCGTCTTAAGCAGGACCCTTTGTTTGATGGAAAGAAAGTGACTGTATTCATTGAGGTGGAGGGAGCGGGAGACTATTTCCCGGTTTATGCAGGAAATCTTGATATCATGACTGCTGCTGCGACCCGGGTTGCAGAGGATTTTGCAATTCAAATGCTTGAAAAGCAGAGTGTCAAATCGAAAGGCTAGGTGAATTTTTTGAATCGCAAAAGTGATAAGCCTATTAAAGTTACCGAAGTTTGTCTGCGTGACGGCAGTCATGTCATGCAGCATCAATTTACTGAAGAGCAGGTTCGGCGCGTCACACGTGAGCTTGATGAAGCAGGGATGCATTATATCGAAGTCAGCCATGGCGATGGTTTAGGCGGATCCACCCTGCAGTATGGAAAGTCTCTCGTTGATGAAATGAAACTGATTGAAGCAGCTGTTGATGAATGTAAAGACTCAAAGGTGGCTGTGCTTCTTATACCTGGAATCGGTACGGTACACGAGCTCAAGAAGGCTCATCAGGCAGGAGCGAGTCTGGTAAGGATAGCAACGCATGTTACTGAAGCAGATGTTTCTGCTCAACATATCACCATGGCGCGGGACCTTGGTATGGAAGCACTTGGATTTCTGATGATGGCACATATGGCCCCGACAGAAAAATTGGTTGAGCAGGCGAAACTGATGGAAAGCTATGGCGCCCAAGCAGTATATGTGACTGATTCCGCAGGTGCTCTCTTGCCCCATGAAGTAAAAGAAAGAATTGCCGCTCTGAGAGACTCCTTGTCTATTGAAGTGGGTTTCCATGCTCATAATAATCTTTCATTGGCAGTTTCCAATACACTGGCTGCTATTGAAGAGGGGGCGACGAGGATTGATGGAAGCATTCGCTGTCTGGGTGCCGGTGCAGGGAACGCACAAACCGAAGTTCTATTATCCGTGTTGGATCGTATGGGATTAGACCTGGGTATCGATATTTATAAGATGATGGACTTGGCTGAAAATACAGTAGGCCCACTAATTCCAAAACCACAGGAAATAAATAGAGGGAGCCTGGTCCTTGGATATGCGGGTGTGTATTCCAGTTTCCTGCTGCATGCTGAACGTGCCGGTCAGAGATTCGGTATTGATTCTAGAGATATATTAATAGAGTTGGGCAAACGGAAAGTGGTGGGCGGCCAGGAGGATATGATCCTTGATGTTGCTGCTGAATTGGCAAAAACCAAGAAATTGGAGGTGTAATAAATGGCAATTACAAAAGGTGTCGACCTTGAAATCGTAGAATACTTATATTCCGCAGAAAGAGAACGCCGTGAAGTTGTAAAAGTAACCGACCGTTACCCGGAACTGAGTTTTGATGAAGCATATTCGATCCAGGAAAAATTGATTGAAAGACGTCAGAGGGACGGAGCTCGGAAAATTGGTCTAAAGCTTGGTTTAACGAGTAAAGCGAAGCAGCAAATGATGGGGGTTCATGAAGCAATATATGGACATCTGACGGATGATATGCTCGGGTTAGAGTGGGAACCCCTTGATTTTTCAGCTTTTATCCATCCAAAAGCAGAGCCTGAAGTTGCTTTTTTTATCGAAAAAGATCTAGAAGGAACAAATGTAACGGCCGAGGATGTACTGCGAGTGACAAAATTTGTAGCTCCAGCAATCGAAATTATCGACAGCCGCTATTTAAACTTCAAGTTCACTCTGGC
The DNA here is from genome assembly GCF_045897515.1 of Rossellomorea oryzaecorticis. Classification (NCBI taxonomy): domain Bacteria; kingdom Bacillati; phylum Bacillota; class Bacilli; order Caryophanales; family Bacillaceae; genus Rossellomorea; species Rossellomorea oryzaecorticis. The sequence goes on from NZ_JBJOSA010000006.1 coordinate 235,126, forward strand.
TGATGTTATTGCAGATAACTGCTCTTCCTCAAAATTCCTCATCGGAAGCAAGTGGATGTCGCCAAAGGATTTAGACTTGGGACAGCTTGGAATGGTCATGTCGAAAAACGGCCAGGTTGTTCAAACGGGGTCGAGTGCAGCTGTACTCGGGCATCCGGCAACTTCTGTTGCGTGGGCGGTCAATAAGCTTGGGGAAGCTGGAAAAGGCATTAAAAAGGGAGAAGTAATATTGAGTGGAGCAGTGTCAGAAGCAATCAGTTTCGAACCAAATGACACAGTTATTGTACAATTCGCGGAGCTTGGCAGTGTATCTTTCACATGCGATTCAAGCACATAGTAATGTGACTAATAAGTGCCTTCTTGTAAAACTGAATATTCTAAATTTATAGATAAATAATCACATTCAACGTTAACTACTTTACACTTTTGCTAGGTAAAAGTAATTATAATCACAGATAGAGGCGGTTTAGGCATTAATATGATAACGCTTTCAAAAAATGGGATAAAAGGGGTGCGGGAAATGATTCATTTAAGGAAATCAGGGCTGACAATTTTAATTTTATTACTCGTGTTGACAACTGTAGCATGCAGTAACAACACGGAAGCAGAGCCCGCTTCAGGATCTGAAAAGAAATATACATTCAAGCTGGCGCACATTACCCCAACAGATCATATGTGGCACAAGGCCGCAGAAAAATTCAAAGAAGAACTGGACAAGCGTTCTGAAGGAAGAATGAAAGTTGAAATTTATCCTGCAAGCCAACTGGGAACAGAAGCTGATATGGTTCAGCAAATTTCTGCAGGCTCTGTAGACTTTGGCTTTATAACTGCGGCATATATGAGTTCACGGGCTCCCGCTTTTACAGCCTGGTTTGCCCCATATGCTTTCAAAGATTTGGAAGCTGCGAATGCTTCACGTGATACGGAAATTGCAAAGAAAATCCTTGCCACATTGGATGACCAGGGCATTAAAGGGTTGGATTATTTGTTTGCAGGTAACCGCGTTATGCTTTTCAAGGATAAGGAAGTAAAGAAGCCGGAAGACATGAAGGGACTTTCCTTCCGCGTAACTCCAAGCCCTCCGCTCCAGGATTTTTACAAATCACTTGGCGCTTCACCTGAATCGCTGCCGCTTCCTGAGGTATATGCAGCAATCCAAACCGGTGTAATTGATGGTATGGATATGGATCTAGACGCGACCATCACCAATAAATATCATGAAGTTGCCAAATATGGTGCTGTGACGAATCACATGGTGTGGCCGGCAGTGGCTATGATGAATAAAGAAAAATATGAAAAAATGTCTGATAATGACAAAAAGATTATAGATGAGTCCATTAAAGCAGCTGCAGAATATGCAGTAAAAACACGTTCCTCACAAGAGGAAGAATTTAAGAAGACGCTCAGTGATGAAGGAATGAAAATCTATGAAATCGACCAAAAGCTATTCGAGCCTTATATCAAGGAGTTTGATGAAAAGTATGGGCCAACTGACCCGTTGATCCAGGAGTTCATAGATACTTTCCGAAAATAACCTAGTGGAGGGAAATAAGTGAAATACGTTAGTAATATAGTAGCCAGTTTCGAAAAGAAACTGGCTATTATCCTAATGTTCGCCATGGCTGTCATTGTTGCCGCTGCAGTACTTTTTAGATACGTATTTAAAGAGCCCCTGTTCTGGGCAGGGGAAGTATCTGTATTTCTATTGATTTACATAACATTCATAGGCGGAAGCCTCGGACTTAAATATAAGACACAGGCATCCATGACGCTTATTACGGATTATCTTCCAGAAAAGGTGAATAAATGGGTGGCGATTTTGGCACATATATTTATGCTCCTATTCATGTCCATTCTATTATTCTATTGTTTCTCATGGATTACTTCACCTTCAGTTGCAATTCAAAAATCGAGCGCAATCTTGATGCCCATGTGGATTCCTTATGCGATTCTGCCAGTTGGACTGCTATGTGCATCAATCCATCTAATCAGTAATATGATAGACATTACAAATAATCAACGGTTTGATAGTGAAATGATGAATAACCTCCACGCTGCAGCAAAGGAGAGTGAAGAAAAATGATAGCACTTGTCATATTGGCATTTGTCGTCTTTTTATTGATGGGGATTCCAATATCATTGGTACTGGGTATGACGACAATTGTATATTTTCTGGTTACCGGCAACACAATGCTGCTCGAGTCAACACCACAAAGGTTGTACTCAGGTATGGAGAATTTTGGGCTGCTTGCAATTCCATTGTTCATGTTGACAGGAGAGCTGATGAATAGCGGTGGTATCACTAACAGGCTTGTTGTCTTCGCAAGAAAGCTTGTCGGGCATGTTAGAGGAGGACTTGCTTATGTTACGGTAATCTCCAATATGTTCCTGGCTTCAATTCTGGGATCGGCAAATGCCCAGGCGGCGATGATGAGCAAGGTCATGGTCCCCGAGATGGAAAAAGAAGGTTACAATCGTGAGTTCTCATCTGCTTTAACGCTGGCTTCCTCAATTGTAGCGCCGATCATTCCGCCTAGTATGATTTTTATCATTTATGGAACCTTGTCTGGTACGTCAATTGGCGGTCTTTTTATGGCTGGTATTATCCCTGGAACAATTTTTGGGATAGGATTTGTGGCATTGATTGCGTATTTAGGTTATAAAAATAACTTCCCTAGGAGTGAAAGAGCAAGTTTTGCAGTCATCTGGTCTTCATTTGTAAAAGTGCTGCCCGCCCTTCTGGTTCCTTTTGTCATTACTGTCGGTATCCTTAGCGGAGCGTTTACCGCTACAGAGTCTGCGGCAGTAGCAAGTGTGATTGCGTTTGGGGTAGGGAAGTTTTTTTATAGAGAGTTGAAGTGGAGAAGTTTCCCCGAAATTTTAGTGAATACGGTTATCGGTACTGCTACGGTTACATTCTTGATTGCAATGGCAAACTTGTTTGGCTGGCTGATTGCCTTTGAACAGATTCCACAGATGATTGCAAATTCAATGCTTTCTATATCTGATAACCCGTTTGTATTTCTCTTGTTGGTCAATATCTTTCTTTTAGTAATTGGAACTCTTCTGGATGGGATTGCTGCGCTCATTATCCTGGTACCCGTTTTTATGCCGTTAGTTACGGCGTTTCAAATTGACCCTATCCATTTCGGGGTGATCATTTGTATTAACCTGACAATTGGCCTGCTGACACCTCCAGTTGGCACGGGGTTATTCATCGTATCTTCCATTGCTGAAGTGAAATTTGAACGATTAATAAGAGCAGTAATGCCAATGCTTTTATTGGGAATTGCCATGCTCTTAATAGTTACTTATTGGGAACAAACTACATTATTTATTCCAAGATTATTAGGATTTTAAAAGCAGTGGATGGCACCTGCCCGGTGACATCCACTGCATTTATCGAAAGGTGATGTCCTATGCCTATTATCCACATAGAGATACTTGAGGGGCGGAGTGATGAGAAAGTTAGGGAGTTAATTAATGGGATTACAGAAATCACTGTTCAAACACTTAATGTAAAACCTGATCAGGTCAGGGTTATCATACACCCTATTCCTCGAAGATATTGGGGTGTTGGGGGGATTACAAAGGAGGAATAAATTTTATCAACAAAGTAAGGTGTCCACTGCGATCTTTCGTGAGAAAAATATTAAGGCAGTTTAACCAGGGAAATCCGAACAATTATTTGGTTCTTTAAGTAGAACTTAAATTTGTTCGGGTTTTAATTTGAAGGGAGGTAAAAATAACTTTTATAGCAGCTATATATATCAATTCTCTTGATATCATCAAAGAATAAAGTATTTATTGGCAAACCCCCGACTTTTTGCTACAATAATATCTTGTGGCTCACCCTTTTGGGGATTGAGCGGGTAGGGAGAGGGCAGTTTTATAGGAAGATTATATGAAGGAACGTAAAGGTATTTTTCAGTTAAAGGATCATGGTACCTCGTTCAAGCAGGAGATAATGGCCGGTGCAATTGGTTATTTTACGATTGTGTACATTATCGCAGTAAATGCACTCATTCTTTCTGAAGCTGGAATTCCATTCGAAGGGGCAGTCATGGCGACCATACTGGCTTCCTTTGTCGGGTGTTTGGTCATGGCCTTCTGGGCGAATGCGCCAATTCTTCTGGTTCCGGGAATGGGCATCAATGCGATGTTTACATTTACGCTGGTGAAATCTTCTGGTTTGATGTGGCAGGAAGCTTTAGCTGTCGTTGTTGTTTCCGGGATACTCTTCATGATTATTGCGTTTACAAAGCTTTCAAAAGTATTATCGGAAGCCATCCCAAAAACATTGAAAGAGGCCATCACGGTCGGTCTCGGAATGTTTTTAATGTTTATCGGCCTTGAAAAAGGTGGTCTGATCCAAAGAGGGGACTCAGCCCTCATCACGATCGGTGACTTTGGGGAACTTAAGGTGTTAGCTACCGTGCTCACCTTTCTGGTTACGATTTTCCTTTTCATCCGCAACGTAAAAGGACAATTTTTATGGAGTATCGCTTTTGGTACATTGCTTGGTTTCCTGTTTGGTATCGAGCCGTCCATATCCGGCAGCACATTTCACTGGAGTGAATACGGACAGGTATTTGGACAGATTTCATTTGATTCGATCATGAAAATCCCGTTTTGGATTGCAGTGTTCTCAGTGACAATGGTTTTGGTATTTGAGAATATTGGTCTGATCCACGGTCATGTAGACATGATCGGCCAGCCTCAAAAGTATCCAAAAGCCTTCCAGGCAAATGCTTTTTCAGCATTCACATCGGGCTTCTTCGGAACGAGTCCGACCGTTTCCACTGTTGAAAGTGCAGCAGCTATGACAGCCGGGGGAAGGACAGGATTGACGTCTCTGACGACAGGGGTATTATTCCTTGGATCCGTTTTGTTCATTCCTTATTTAAAATGGATTCCGGACCATGCAATCGCTCCGATCCTCATTATCATCGGCGGATTGATGATCCAGAATATCCGTCATATGGATCTCAGGGATCTGACGGAAGCATTTCCGGCCATCTTCATCATTGCGATGATTCCTTTCACTTATAGCATTGCAGACGGAATAGCCATCGGATTCATTATGTATCCGATCTTAAAAATGGCTACCGGTAAAGCAAGGGAAGTATCCATCCCACTTTACATCATTGCCGGGTTATTCCTGATGAACTTCTTTGTTCATTCTATACATTGATAGATTACCAAAAAAAGAGACGGCATCTTGCCGTCTCTTTTTTTTTCCGATAATACCGAAAGATACTCAATATGACAAAGGAACTGCAATAAACCCATAAATATACAAATGATGTAGACTTTCCACGATTTTCTTGATACTATGAAGAAAAAATATATCAAAATGACCATTTTTATTACATATATTGGTCCCGTATGGTTAAAGGGCAGGGGTGGAAAGAATGGAAGTGTTTGTGGCGAGGCAGCCTATTTTTGATGTGAATGAGGAAAAGGCAGCCTACGAGCTTCTATATAGACAAAGTCAAATGAATTTGTTTCCTGATATAGATGGGGATACAGCAACAGCCGATGTCATCATTAACAGTTTCCTGAACATAGGGATAGATTCATTGTCCTCAGGTAAACCATGTTTTATCAATTTCACTGAAAATCTATTGAATTTAAAAGTACCTACATATTTTAATCCAAGTCAGATTGTGGTGGAGATTCTGGAATCGGTAGAACCGAGCAGGAATGTAGTGGACATCTGTCTGGAACTTAAAAGACTGGGATACAAGATTGCATTGGATGATTTTATCTTTAATGAATCGAATCCTTATTGCAAGGCGCTTATGAAGGCAGCTGACTATGTAAAGGTCGATTTTCTTGCAACAACCGGGGAGATGAGAAGAAGGATTGAAGTGTTGTCTCCGCTTCTTGGTTATAAGCTGATCGCGGAAAAATTGGAAACCGAGCAGCAGTACCGGGAGGCAAGGGAAAGGGGATATCATTACTTCCAAGGGTACTTTTTCAGCAAACCGAAGGTCATCGCATCACATGATGTTCCGGTATATTTTCATTCCTACTATTCCATCATTCAGAGCCTGGAGATGGCAGAACCAAGCATTGATGTCATCAGCGGCCTGATCGAACAGGATCTCTCGCTTTCTTATAAACTGTTGAAATTGATCAATTCACCTGCTTACAGACCGAAGCATAAAATTCATTCTATACGGCAGGCGATTGTACTGCTTGGTTTGATGGAAATAAAACGGTGGATATATGTCCTGGCAGTCAGGGAACAGGCAACGCATAAGGAAAAGATGAAGAATGAAGTGATATCCTTATGCCTGATAAGGGCAAAGATGTGTGAGCTCACAGCAAAGAAGTTAACTGGAAAAGTCAATGCGTCAAGCTATTTTCTGACCGGGATGTTCTCCCTAATGGATGCCATCCTGTCTGTTCCGATGAAGAAGATCCTGGAGGATTTGCCATTGAACGATGAAATATGCGATGCATTGATAGGAAACTCCAATGAGTTGAAGGATATGCTTGAATTGGTCATTTCTGTCGAGAAGGCTGAATGGAAGGACCTTGATGGAAAAATGGCTGAGTTAAATCTGACACTGCAGGAAATTTCAGAAAGCTATCAGCAGGCATGCCATTGGGCAGAAGAGCTGCTTACACATGAACTTACCCATTAAGTACTCACCATACAGATTTATAAGTGCCCGGCTTCAGGAATTTCCTCTGCGGTTTGATATAACGCTTTAACTCCATAAGCAGGAGACGCTGGATTTTTCTTGAGCTGACTTGCTTCGCGATGTCAGCTGGAAACGGGTATATGCCCATTGAATTAAATCTGACCCTGAAAAGGCCTTCATGAAGAAGGTCTTTTTTTTCGTTGAAGATCCTGCAGAAGGTAAGAACGTCGAGGGAGTCATACTCATCCCTGGCATCACTTACCTGCTTCACTTGAAATCTGAATTGTAATTCCTCCATGTCACTTACACCCCGCTCATAATCTTTCCGTTTCACATTTGAGCATTCAACTTAGTAAACTGATAAAGAATTGAACAGTGCGTTGCCAAATGTATTCGTTTGTGGCAAGCTTAGTATAAATTATTTTAAAAATCGCTGCCGGCTGTTGATTACAAAGGATTTCCCTTCGGATTCTGGACTTATCCAAATGATAATGAATAGTTTGGCAGATTGCAAGTAACGGGGGGCTTCGAGATGAAACTAAATGTACTTAAATGCCATGGTTCCGGGAATGACTTTTTATTGATTGATGAACTATCCAATCCCTGCACTTTTACAGAAGAGGAAAGACAGAACTTGGCATTGTCGTTATGTGACCGACAAAAAGGGATTGGTGCTGATGGGATCCTGTTCGTACTTGAGAGCAAGCGGTGCGATGCTGTCATGAGGGTCTTTAATGCAGACGGTTCCGAAGCTTCCATGTGCGGTAATGGACTGAGGTGCGTGGGAAGGTATGTGTGTGAATTAACAGGCAGGGATTCAATCGTCATTGAAACGATGAAGGCTGATTTGAAAGTTGCATCAGCACCCAGCATCTATGACGACATCCCCACTTATAATGTGGAAATTTCACCGGTTTATTTCGATCTGGATAAAGTACCGATGAATATGGAACATTCGCAAGTGATCGATCAAAAGATCCCTGAAATATCCGATCGCCTCCAATTTACGGTACTGGCTGTTCCGAACCCGCATCTAATCAGTATGGTGGAGGCAGGCAGTATCATATCAAATGAACAGAAACAGATTTCAGAAACGGTCAACGGTCCAAACAATCTGTTTCCGGACGGGGTGAATGTAAGTTTTGTTCACGAGATTGGAAAAGGGTCCATCTATGTCCGTACATTTGAAAGAGGGGTAGGTTTCACAAATGCGTGCGGTACAGCAATGTCCGCCTCAAGTCTGGTCACATGCCTGCTCGGCCTTAATGAACCTGGCGAAGAAATCGATGTTTTTAATAACGGCGGAAAGGTACGGGTGGTGGTGAATCGTAAAGATACCGGTGAGTACTTCATGGAATTAATCGGTAATGCCACCTATCTATTCGAAGCTGAACTCCAATTAACCTTATCGGAGCCGGAAAACTTCGAGATATTATCACAAACCGACCTTAATGAAGAAGCGGCCTATGGACTTCTCCAAGATCACGCCAAAAAAGTCGTCGATCGTAAGATATTTACAAATGCATAAAGAAGTGAGCCTGGACACATTTGTCCAGGCTTACTTTTTAGCGTTTCCATTCAGGAATGTGATCACATCATTAAAGGGCTGCTGAGCCTTGGCACGGTCGAACTCGCGGAAGGGACAGCCGAGCTTTGTTAACCGCTTTAACACTTCCTTCATGGTAAACTTCTCAGGAGTCAGCTCTTCATTTACTTCATGCCACCAGAGTGGTGCAGCCACCAGGGCTTTGTCGTTCCCTCTCAATGAGTAAGGAGCGATGATCGTTTTTCCTTCAGCATGCTGAATGTAATCCACGTACAGCCGGCCTTTCCTGTTCTTTTTTAACCTCTCGATTGTGAAATCATCAGGATAATTGGATACAAGGTAATGAGCAATGAATTCCGTGAAAACCCCAGTGTCTTTCCATGAATAACCCCGGGGCAGCGGAATATAGACCTGAAGGCCTTTGTTTCCTGAAGTTTTAACAAAGCTCCTTAAGTTCAGTCCCTCAAACAAATCTTTCATGACAAGGGCTGCCTTCACCGCGAGAGAAAACTCCGCGCTGCTTGGGGGATCTAAGTCAAAGACAATCTCATTGACATCTCCTTGCCCCGCTTTCTGAAAAGGGACGTGAAATTCCAGTGCCAGCTGGTTTCCAAGCCAAATAAGAGTCTCCAAGCCATTGCAGATGATATATTCAATCCCATCCTGTCCATAAGTCTCTACATATTCAGGAGCATATTCAGGGACATTCTTTTGATAAAAAGAGTCTCCATACATCCCATGGGGGTAGCGGATACACGTCAATGGCCGGTTATCCAGGAAAGGAAGCATGACAGCTGAAACCCGGCGAAGGTACCGGATAAAATCTAACTTGGTAACAGGAGGTTCTTCCCAAAGAGGCTTGTCCGGGTGCGTGATGTCTACGTTTTGGGGAAGGCTTGCTTCATCCAGTAAAAATCTTTCCATCGTACACTCTTCTGGCCGGGTTGAGAACATGAACTGATTGAAATGCGGCTCCCTTAATTGATTTTCATGCCAATTCAGATAGAGAACCTCAACGCATATAGACGGGTCGATATAATAATGACTGTCCTCTTTGCGGGAATGATTTGCTTTGATGATTTCTTTCAGCGTCCTTTTCTCATCGGGTGAAATACCAAAATGAAACAATCCGATTTTCTTAATTTCTTTTCCTTCAAATACGCCTATGTGAAAATAATCATTGGATACATCGACCGAAGTGATAAAACATAAGCATTTTTTCCAGTTTTTTATTTTCAGCCATGCCGGACTCCGTTTTCCTTCTTCCCAATTGCTGTCCACTAGTTTTGCAACTACCCCTTCACCTTCTTCTTTTACGACTCCCCCCCATACTTTATTCCACTCTTTATAAGAGGGAATCATCTGCAAGGCAGCCGGGTTTGCGGGATCTGGAATAATGGGGATGCCTTCAACTGTAAAAAGTTTCTTTAGCGCCTCTTTCCGTTCCTTATAGGGATAATCCTGCCATCGTTCATTCCCGCTTCGCAATAGGTCGAACGCTAAGAATTTGACCGGTCTTGCGGCTGCTGCCTCTTTGACTTTTTGATTGTTCTTCATCCTTCCCCTGATCTGCAATTCAAAGAACTCACTGCAATACGCAGAACGCAGAATGGCCACCTCACCATCCAGAACGAGTGGGAGGGAAAGGGAAGCTGTTTGAAGCAAATCCGTTATGTATGCTTTTATTTCGGGGAAATGAGGCAGTAAATCTTTGTTGTTCCTGCTGGTGAGTGAAATGACGCCTGAAGCATCAATTTTTAAAATCCCTCTGAATCCATCATATTTTACTTCATAGTTCCATTTACCTTTGTTCGGAGCTTCAGTGGTGAGAGTCGGCAGCATCGGTCTCATTAGGCATCTCCTTGAATGTTTTTGTTTAGTGTTGCCGGTAAACCCGCAGATTATTTCCAGATGTTTTAGTGAATGAAGCACTGAAAGTAATTAAAAGATAAAGCTAACGGGATTTACTATATATAAAGGAGGGTATTGTAATGCATACAGTTTGGAAAGGTTCCATCAGTTTCGGGTTGGTGAACATCCCGATCAAATTGCATTCCGCAACCGAGGACCGGGATATTAAGCTCCGATCTCTTCATAAAGAATGCCACACACCCATCAAATATGAAAAAGTCTGCCCGGTCTGTGATAAGGAAATCGATAATAAAGACATTGTAAAAGGGTATGAGGTGCAAAAGGAAAATTTGTAGTATTGGAAGAGGACGAGCTGAATGCAATAAAAGAAGCAAATGACGAAAAGGCTGTTGAGATATTGGATTTTATTAAAATTGACGAAATCGATCCGATCTTCTATGACAGAAGTTATTTCGTTTCCCCTAATGACGGCGGGAAAAAGGCTTATTCACTTCTCAGGAAAGCATTGGTGGCTTCAGGGAAAGTCGGGATTGCCAAAATTACGATGAGATCGAAAGAGCAGTTGTCCGTAGTAAGGGTTTATAATAATACACTTGTGATGGAAACGATTCATTATCCTGATGAAGTAAGACCCTCGAAAGACGTTCCGAATGTACCCGAGAACGATGACATTTCAGAAAAGGAATTGGAGACCGCAACCATGCTGATCGAACAACTGACTGCCGAGTTTCAGCCTGAAAACTATCACGATGAATACCGTGAAAGGCTTAGTCAGCTGATCGAATCGAAGCAGACAGGGGAAAAGGTTGTAACCACCAAGGAGAAAGCTCCAAGAGAAAATGTGACGGATTTGATGGCAGCACTGCAGGCATCAATCGATTCAACGAAGCCGGATAAACCGGAAAAGAAAGAAAAGAAGAAGACAGAAAAAAAGAAACCCGCAAAAAAGAAAGCAACAACTACAAAGAAAAAAGCACAATAATTATCAGTAAAAGGGCAGGAGATATTAGGTGGAGGAAAGGCAGAAGAAAAAAGCAGTATTTTTTATCATTTCGTTGATCTGTTTAAGTATATTTACCTGGGGATTCGTTTCGATCCTGGAAGAGTGGAAGGAGAACGAAATTGCCGGTTTCGACAACGGTGTCTTCGATATCGTCCATTCTTTCATTTCACCAAAGCTGACGACATTGATGACATCCATCACGTTTTTAGGCGGGGTGAAATGGCTGAGCATATGTACAGTCGGTATTGTCATTGTCTTGTTATTCATGAAAAAATATCCTCTGGCTTTATTTGTAGCTTTGACAGTCGGCCTTGGAGCGGCTTTCAATTGGCTGCTGAAGTGGATATTCAAACGGGACCGGCCTGATATAGAAGCACTGATTGAGCAGGGAGGATACAGCTTTCCGAGCGGACATTCAATGGGATCGTTCATTTTTTACGGTGCCGCGGCATTTATGCTGTTCCGCGCCTTGGATAAACGCTTGTATAAATGGATCTGTGTAGTCTTCCTATCACTATTGATTATATCGATCGGACTGAGCAGGGTTTATCTCGGCGTGCACTATCCCAGTGACATCATCGCAGGATTTACAGCCGGGGGAGCCTGGCTCACACTTTGCATGTCCGTCTATATCTATTTCTACAAACGCAGTGATTGGAAGTATAAAAACAAACAAATGACAAAGACCTGAAATGGGCGATCCCCGCTTCAGGTCTTTCTGTTTTATTGCAGCGATTAATCAAAATAAATTGAAGACATATGGACCGAACGAAGAGACATAGAGAAGGATATATACCCCCATGAAATAAAAGACTCCACCGAACGTACCCCAGTCAGGATTTCGTCCAAACTTCCAAATAAGAGCGGTCAACAGACTGATGACCGTGACACCTACATATCCGCTCCCGGTAAAGGTGAGGTATTCCGGGGCTGCAAAATAAAAATATCCATTCAATGCCTTGCCCATGAATGTAAGGGGCATGATCAAAAAGATCAGGATAGAAGCATATTCGACCCAGTTAATGCCGTCTTTTTCAAAGATGTTGGGCTTGATCATATATAAAACGATCAACAGGAACAAAGATGGCAGCACCCAATAGAAGGAAATCAGGATCGTTATGACACTGCTGAAAATCATCATTACAGTGTTATTCACAGCCTCCTTAACACTCCTTTTATTCAGTTCGACGCTTGCCGAAATCATTGTCGGGTCTTTAGATGCACCGAATAATTCATACGTATCTCCGCCGTAATCCAGCCAGGCAATGCTGTTCGAGTTTAACTGGAAAGGCAGGTAAGAATAATGTTTGGTGGTGCCGATTGTTTTTGCATCAAGTTGTGATTCATCTTCTAGGGGAGCCAGGTATACACGTACCGAGTTTTGATCGCTGGCTTTGTGGCCTTCTGAAGTGAATAACACAGAGGGCTTGCCTTCAATGGTCACCAATTTAGAAGATCGGGGTCCTTGAAGCTTCTCTCCGGAATCAACGTTTAAAAATGAAAGGGTTTCAGGTTTGAGTGTCTTTGTTCCAATTTCCTGAAGTGGGGATTGCAGCTTTAATATCTTGTAACTTAAAGCACCCTGAGCCCTCATCTGTTCATTGTAAAGGATGGTCATCTTGTCATCCTTCACCCCATAGGTCAAACCGTCAATGTGTTGATTAGTCGAGATTTTGACCGATGCAAAAGGATCCCCTACTATTTGTTCGTTTTCATCCATATACTGTAGAACAGCATTCGCATCATTTTGATGAACCTGTACAATCGCGCTGCCATTATCCCCTTGATAAATCTCCATTATATCTTTTGGGAACGTGTGTATCTTGTTGTAGGATAAATCAGCTGTATTCAATGAAAAAAGCTCATTCTTACTCCAATAATATACCCGTTCCTTTCCAGTGCTAATGCCGTCCACTTCTTGCGTGATGACGGTATCTTTATTATTTTCAGTTGCAACCAGACGGTCTGATTTCTTTTGGATGAAGACGGATCCGTCAGTCCAGAAAGGATTTCCCCTTGTAATTTTTGTATTCACTGCAGAATCTTCCTGGAGATTCAGTTGTTCATCGAATTTCAGCCCATGCACTTTTCCGTTGTCAGTCAGGAAAAGGGTATCATCGTTGAAGAATGCCTGCGGGCGTTCTTCAGAAGTGAAACCAAGCGGTACCGAACGGCTCCAATCAGGCTGAGGCTGTTTCTTGACCTCCAGTAACTGGTGGATAAATAGCGCACCAATCAGCAGAAGCATGATTAATAAAGGTACACCGAATGACTTTAGTTTTTCTTTCACCAAAATCCCCTCAATCTTTCTCTATCTATATTTTTATTTCAATTTAGAATTTTACCACAATTCCTTTCTGTTGACACCAAATATTTCCTTCCAGTGATCCGACGTGATTTAAAAATTCATGACTTTATGGAAAGCAGGGAGTGGTTCTTATGTTTTCATCGGATAAGATGATGGACTTTCAACTATTTTCACTCACACATGTATTGACGCTGCTGCTGTTTTTCCTGTCAGCCGCGGGCTTGGTAAGATGGTACGGAAAGAGCAGGAATAGTAAATGGATCGGAACTGTCTTGTTATGTATATTATGCGCTTCAGAAATCAGTTATCAAATATGGTCGCTCGTCACCGGGAACTGGACAATTCAGTCCACACTGCCTCTTCATCTCTGCAGTATCAGCACGTTTGTCGGCATCTACCTTTACTTCAAACGGGACAGCAAAATCTTCTATCTATTTCTTTATATTGGTTTTATCCCTCCCATTCTTGCACTCATCACTCCCGATAATCCATATTCTTTCCCGCACTATCGATATATCAAATACTTCCTTCATCATATGGCCATTCCTTTAATGGTGCTGTTTTTGTTTTATCACGATCATTATCAGGTGAGGAAATCATCAATCTTTTTTGGGCTGGGACTGCTCAACTGTCTGGCCGTCCCTATATTCATCATGAACAAAGTCAGCGGATCGAACTATTTCTTCCTGGCAGGCCCGCCTGAAGGAACAACTCCGCTGTTATGGTTCGGGGATGACGCCGTATATATTATCAATCTGGAAATCGCCGCTGTAATCGTCTTTACGGTCAATTATCTATTATTCAAGAGACTGGGGGGGATAAGGGGGAATGAAAAAGATTCATCACTTATGGTTAATGAACGGAATCAAGAAAAATAAATGAATATTTTGTGTTGACAAAGAAGTTGATAAGAATTACAATGATATTGAAAATCATTCTCAATGAAAAACACAAGAGTTTCCCCCTCTTTCTTTTATATTGGAGAATGGTTCATGATTACCCCCCTTTAATAAATTGCAAAAAGACAATCCCGGAGTGCAGAATCCGGGATTGTCTTTTTTTATTGCAATTCACTTTGCCCTGTCGTAAATTGTAAATGGATGCGTATGCCTTAATCATAAAGGAGTGAAAAGAGAGTGAGTGAAAAAGAAGACAAAAGATTTCATATCGCTCATCGTGAAGCAATAATCGGTATTGTCCTGGCAGTGATAAATTTTCTATGGTGGTTTGGCTTTGCGTTTGGACTCGGGGGCGGCCCCGTTTCTGAATATGATTGGATTTTGGGAATGCCCGCATGGTTTTTTTACAGCTGTGTAGCTGGTTTTCTGCTTATGGTGCTGCTGGTGATTTTCGTTGTCAGATATATGCTCACAGATATTCCTTTTGATGATGAAGAGGAGGAATATCATGAATAGCATGGCCATATTGCCAATGATCTTATTTTTAGTCATTATTTTTATTGTGGGAGTTTATTCCTCAAGAAACATACGAAAGGCAGATTCCTTCGTTCAGGATTATTTCCTGGGCAGCAGGCAGCTTGGCGGTTTCATCCTCGCCATGACCATGATTGCAACGTATGGAAGCGCAAGCAGTTTCATAGGCGGCCCCGGGGCTGCTTACTCATACGGTTTATCCTGGGTACTTCTTGCGATGTCCCAAGTGGTCACCGGATATTTCGTCCTGCTTGTCCTCGGAAAAAAGTTTGCCATCATGTCACGCAAATATAACGCTGTGACCCTGGTGGATTATTTGCAAGGACGTTATCAAAGCCATTACATAACGATTCTTTCCGCTCTCGCCATCATCATTTTCCTGTTCTCTGCGATGATTGCCCAATGGGTCGGGGGAGCGAGATTGATCGAATCGTTGACGGGTCTGTCTTATAAGAGTGCCTTGTTCCTCTTTGCCGCTTCCGTATTGATTTATGTCATCGTCGGCGGCTTCAGGGCTGTGGCTGTGACAGATGCAATTCAGGGAGTCGTCATGCTAGTGGGAACGATCATCCTGTTGATTGCGACGATCATTGCAGGCGGGGGAATGGAAAACATCATGATGGATCTGAAGGCGGAAAATCCTAACCTGCTGACTCCAAATGGAGCGAATGGCGAGCTGAGTGCAAGATATATATCATCATTTTGGATCCTGGTCGGAGTCGGGGTTGTCGGTCTTCCGCAAGTGGCTGTCAGGGCGATGAGTTATAAGAATTCCCGCTCTATGCACCGTGCCCTCGTAATCGGGACAATCGTAGTCGGGACGATCATGCTCGGTATGCACCTGATCGGGGTGCTGGCACGTGCGGTGATGCCCGGGGTGGAAGTGGCCGACAAAGTCATGCCGCTGCTTGCCCTGGAAGTACTTCCTCCGTGGCTTGCCGGCATCGTCCTCGCGGCTCCGATGGCTGCGATCATGTCCACCGTAGACTCGCTTCTTCTGATTGTCTCTTCAGCCATCGTAAAAGATGTATACATGAATTTCATCAATAAGGATGCGGATGAAAAAAAGGTAAAAAGGATGAGCTTGACGGTTACGTCGCTAATCGGGATTGCCGTGTTCCTAATGGCATTGAGCCCGCCAGAATTGATCATCTGGCTGAATTTATTCTCATTCGGGGGGCTGGAAGCCGTATTCATCTGGCCGATCGTCCTCGGGCTGTACTGGAAGACAGGAAATGCCTATGGAGCACTTGCTTCCATGCTTTCAGGGATGATTTCCTATATCCTGTTCCACAGCTTCCTGCCCAACTACCTGGACATGAACACAGTCGTCATCCCGATCCTGATATCGTTCATCGTCTACGTATCAGTATCATTGATGACGAAACAAAAACGTATTCAATGAGTACTTCCGGACAGTCTTTCAAAGGCTGTCCATTTTTTTAGGTCTTGAACGGAACTAAAAAAGCGATGTTCCTGAGAATAAAAGGAATTTCAGATAGTAAAAGAGAATTTTAAAAGAGGGGTGAGGAAATTGACATTGAAACTGACAAAATATAAGGATATCAATGAGTTTTACAAAAGAGTCTATCCGTTTCTGATAAAAAAGGAGGCTGAAAATAATCTGCCGCTTGGACTGTTGAACAGTATAAAATCGGGGAGCAGATACAATAACCCGCTTCTTGTGAGCGCAGAGAATGAAGACGGCAGTATAAAAGGAGCCTTCATTATGACACCGCCGCACAACCTGGTGTCTGTACTCCAAATAAATGACGGGGAATACAGCACCATTGCACAAGAGCTGAATACACTGCTCAGTGAAGAAGGAATCGAGGTACCCGGGTTCGTCTCTGAAAAAGTTTCTGCAGAAAAACTTACGCAGGCCTGGTGCAATTTGAAAGGCTGCGAGCATGAGATCGGCATGGATCAGCGCATTTATAAACTGGATCATGTCAATGAAATCGAGATCCCTGAAGGAAAATTAATACAGCCTGATGAAAGGCATCTTACACTCCTTTCTGATTGGATCAAATGCTTCACTGTAGAAACCGGAGTGCGTCCCCTCACCGAAAGTGAGGCACTCGAACGTGCTGAAGATATGATTGCAAATGAAAACTATCTCTACTTTTGGGAAGCTGACGGAGAACCTGTTTCCATGGCAAGGGGCGGAAGATGGACGGACAACGGTATAACCGTAAATTTTGTCTACACACCAAAGCCCTTCAGGAAAAAAGGATATGCCTCCGCAGTCGTAGCAGGCTTAAGCAGCAAACTGCTGGAGGAGTATAAATTCTGTACCCTCTACACAGACCTGGAGAATCCAACTTCCAACAAAATTTACATGGATATTGGATACGTTCCAGTCTGTGATTCATTAATGGTGAATATTAAATAAAGTTTGCACTCTATTTGTCTTGTTTTTATAATTAATTCTGGAAATATCCAGCGGTTGATTGGAGTGCAAGACGCAGACTCCTGCGGGAAGAGTAGCTAATGTGAGACCCCGCTGGAACGCAGTGACGAGGAGCATTCCTGTTATAAAGTAAATTGCGTTAATATCGAAGTTTTTGCGATGTGCATAAAAAAAGCCCCCTTGGTACGATAGAGAGTGTCATGCATGACCTCGAATTAA
>NZ_JBJOSA010000007.1:0-185783 GCF_045897515.1 Rossellomorea oryzaecorticis
GACGTACAGGCAGAAATGCAAGAGTTTAGAACTGACTTACAAGCGGACATGAAAGAGTTAAGATCTGACGTACAGGCAGAAATGCAAGAGTTTAGAACTGACTTACAAGCGGACATGAAAGAGTTAAGATCTGACGTACAGGCGGAAATGCAAGAGTTGAGATCTGACGTACAAGCCGACATGATGACGTTAAGAACTGACGTACAATCGAACATGAAAGAGTTAAGATCTGACTTAAAAGCGGACATGATGACGTTAAGAACTGATGTAAAAGACATTAAAGAAACAGTCAATCGAATTGAAGCCTCACAAACAGAAGATGTCATCGCGATGTTAAAAGTTGGCGCCCAACGCTCGGAAACGGACTTTCGTTACCTCAATACAAGAATTACAGACATCGATAAGCGGGTCTTCACCCTGGAAAATCGCCCCGAAAGTTAACCTGCACCATCAGAGTCAAACGTTTGAGCGATTGGCCAGAACCAATCTTCCGTATACCCTCATCATGATCCTCAAATCGGTTCCTTCAAAATCAAAATTCTAATTTCTAACCTGGAAGCATAGGGGAAGGCTCTCCTGTTTCCAAAGCATGCATACCTTCCCCGTGTTTCAAACGTATCCCCTCGAATCTCACTTATACTCATGCCACCTGAAATCCTCCTGCCTGAATATATTGGTGCCCTTCGGATAACCAAAGTAATAGAGTTTTTTTCCATTTTCATCAAAGGCCGTGGCATTAAGTTTGTCTATCTGTTTGCTAAACGGAAACAAAAACGTAACACGCTCCCCTTTACTCACATCCCTGCGTTCGACATGGGGCTCCACTCCCGCTTCGATATAAGCCACCTTTTCATCATTTGACAACACACTCAAATAAGTAAGGGCATTTTCTTTTGAGGTAACGCTCATCCCTCCAATAAGCTGGAGCGGGTCAGATGTATAGGGGGTATAGGTAGAGTACTTACTTCTATATAAAAACCCTGACTTTTCAGCTAATACTGTCATATACTCCTCTTTTACATCACTTTTGAATAAAAGAATCTCAGCCTCGCCAATCCCCTGTTGATCCACATATTCAAAGTCATCTGTCACGGCAGAATTACTTAGGGCGGCACTTTCCGGCGTGAACCGATAAGCACTCAACACAAATATGAATATGGCCACTCCAATTGACCCTGCTATCAATACAAGTCTTCTCATCCAATCCCTCCTTTTCCTTTTTTAACCTGCCAGCATGGGGATTCAACGCAAGAAAACTGTCCCGACAGTCTTCCCAATCCCATCCCTATTCACAAATCGACTCTTTTGCTATACTTCTAGAATACCTTTCACAAAAATCCGAGGTGTACTTCATGATCAATGCAACCGGCTGGGTGACTTTTTCCTATACACCCAAGGCCGTCAAAAACTATAGACCAAAAGCAATCAAAACCATCAATTCTTTCAGTAAAAACGGCCATACATTCGACGTCCAATCCGTCTCACCCCCATTCGACCGGGAAGGCGATATCGCCGTGCAGGTCAAATGCAACTTCGACATAAATATAAAAGAACGATATGGATTCCGCGAAGGTGCCGATTACATCAGTGTCATCTCAGATGAACTGCAGCTGCTGCTGCCGATGGCCGGCGTGCCGATTACGCAGATTACGAATATTTATAGGTTTTAAGGAGCGGTATGCCCCCTAAAAACGGCGCCTGCCCTTCAGTGGAGGGGCGTCTATATGAGTTGCTTTTCTAGAAAAACTCATACAATCCCTCATCAAAATATTGAAATTCTTCCTTTGTCACCCTATACCGCGTATATCCCTCATAAAAAGCCGTTACGTATTCAGTGTTATCCATAAACTTCCTTATTGCCAGGGACTCATCATATCGGGGATCACCCACTGTCATACCGGCTACATCAATAAACATCCGTACCTCTCCATCAACCACGAATACATTATCCGCTGTGCAGTCACCATGTATCATCGTCTGGTTTACGGGAGACGGTCTGTCAGCCTTCAAATTCTCTAATAAAGATAAATTTCCGTCACACTGGCCATTTTCAGCATAGTATTGTGCTTTAAGAAGCTGGTCTTGTAACCAATCACCCTCGCTTTTAAAAATATCCAGTGGTTCTTTTTCATGAAATTCATGAAGAAATCGTCCAAAACTCCTGATCAACGATTTCCTTTCGGTTACCGACGCCGCTTTGGTTAAAGCTGCCGTCAAGGACATTCCATCCTCAAATGACATGATCAGATGGTCACCGTCCTTTTCCTCAATAAAACCATAGTATTCAGGAACCGCTATGACTGTATTTCCACTCAGCTTTTTTAAAACCTTAGCCTCTTCCTTCAACCACTCTCGATATTTTTCCTTATAGGAGCTTTTAAGTAAATATGAACGATCCGCTGCTAAAATCCTCCGCACCTCCGAGGTCCAGCCTTGTTCGTCCAATGCGTTGGTCTTATGTATGGAACCTGTTATTTTCTCTATCTTTTCTTGTAAACTCTGATTCATTTCATCTACATCTCCAATTTTTTCGTATCTAAATGAAAATATTTCGAAGGTACAAAACACCGTATAACAAAGCTCCGCCAACCAGAATGAGCAGTGCAACCATCACAAAACCATAGATAAAGCCTTTTCCCATTGCAAATAAGTCTAAAAACATGTTCTTCATTTCATTCACTATCGCCTTCATAGAACCCCCTCATTTCCGTAAATTTACTACTGAGTTGACCAGGGACTGCCTCTCAGAGTGATTCACCCTGATTCCCTAGATTTTTCGACAAGTTGGTTGATAAACTGGAAAAGTGAAGTGTATTTTTTAAATGCTGCACGTAAATGTGGAAAGAGGAACGTATTTTTCAAAAGTGGAACGTAAATCCGGAAAGTGGAACGTATATTAAAATATAGATCACTGAGCACGGTCCTTATGCTACTTTTCTCATCGGATCGAGCTATGCAGTGAAGCATATTTGCAGATTCAGTTCATTTTTCCGTTAAAGAAGGAGAAGATACCACGCTTCCCTCGCGCTTCAGGAAACTATTAAGCACTAAAAAGTAACTAAACCCACTACTAAAATTCCAAGCATAATAGAAAAATAGATGTACCTTTTATTTATAAAAAAAATGATGATACATATCAGGGTAATGAATACCCAAAAGATGTTATCTGCTAATTCCGGCATGAGGTCCACAACAAATAGGTCAATTGTATTCTTTAGAAAATAGATTAGTATTAAGACAAGTAAGATCGAATCAGTTGTTTTATTTCCTTTATTCTTTCTAAGAGTTACCACCGAATTCCCCCTGTTAAAAGTACACAATACTGACTAGTAAATCCCGGAACTGTTTTTCAAAACCACCTTGTTAGTTTATCATAAATTTTCCATTTTACAGTAAAAATATAGTTGAACAGGGACGTGTTTCCAAAATAAAAAATAGTAGAGCAGGAACCGTCCCCGCCCTACTCTGCAGAATAAAATCACTTCGAAAACAATCTCCAATTACCTTCAGAAACCACTTCAACCTCACCATCTATCACTTTAATGGCCGTTTCATCATCAACCGCGTACGCCGGACCCTGCATCCCTGCTGCCCATTTCTCTGCAGCTGCCATGGTGTTATGCGGGAGCATCTCGTGATCCAGGTGCGGAAAGATTGAAAAGTCGACCAGTCCCAGAGCGTCATCTCCCCCGCCCGGCGGTGTCCAGCCGACGAAGAATTCCCCGATGTGAGGGGCCATCACCATGCTCCCGGCACTCATTCCCACATATACTGCCTTCAGCGATGGCAAAAGCTCTGCCATCCCGGATTTCTTCATCCAGTAATTCAGATACAACGCGTCGCCGCCAGATACCAGCAGAACGTCCGTCTCCTTGACCAGCGGCATCCACCGTTCTTCATCGATACTTGGCAGCGCCGTGAGCTCCAGCACGCCGACCGACTTCCAGCCAAGGTCCACCATGGGATTCTCCGAATTACCGCTGATGAAGTCCCAGGTTCTTACACCGGGTCCGACCCAGGGGTGTCCGTACATAGCGGTCGGGATGCACAGTGCGGTGGATTCGGCGATCGGCTTGTCGAGCATGCCGGTCAACGCATCATGTATGCTTTTGTTATTGACGCCTGCAGATGTGAGCAGTAGTTTCATCACTTCATCTCCTTGTGATTGTGAGGAAGGAATCACCTTGACAGGAATCCCTCACCCTTCTTCTCTCCATAAGAAATTCAACAAAAAAGGCCGTGAATCCTCCTTGGAGTACGGCCTTCTCAACTCTATGCAGAGGTCATTTCATTCCTACTAAAAATTCTTCTAAATTTGGAGATTGATTATATTTAATGGCAGCTTGTTTATCCTTTTTGATTATGGCTTCTGTTAAATCAATATCATTTATGCTTGCAATGGCCACTGCGTAATGGATAACATCCACTAACTCTTTTTCTAAAGATGCATCCCCGGAATCTGCTTTCCTGCCTTCCAGCTGGTTTAATACCTCTGCCACCTCGCCAACCTCTTCTACCAATTTCATAAACAGAGCAGAAGAAGTGCGCCCTTCTTTGTATTTTAATGCAAGGTAGTCTTGTAACTCATGGAATGTTAATTGCTTCATAGAAATCCTCACTTGTCATTTTTTAACCATAACTCCTTCTTTACTTTCATTTCAGCTCCGCTCGATTATGAAAAAACGAATGTCTCCCCTTTTACTTAAGAAGATAAATCACTTCTTTTTCTAAGCAAATACGGTGCTAACGCGTCACCCTTGAGCAGCCCTGTTGTACCTCTTGTAATATGGACGTACTCTTCAGCATCTTCAATATTCATCCAAGTAACCTCTTCTATTTCTTCAGGCCGGGTTATCGTAATCTCTCCACCGGTTATCTTTCCTCTGAACGTAAAGAAAACGGTGTGGTGCCCCCGGTCCTCAAAAAATCCCTCACCCACAGAAAAAATATCCCTTATTTCAGCATCCAGGCCTGTCTCTTCCTTCACTTCTCTAATCGCAGCTTCCTCAAGTGTTTCCCCTGGCTCTGCTGCACCTCCAGGAAGTGTATAATACGACCCGTTCTTCCCAGTATTTTTCACCAACAATACCTTCTCTCCCGGTTCATCAAATAGAAGCATATAGGTGACATCCACTCTTTTCATAAAACAACCCCCTCTTTATTTTCCTAATGCCGACTAACCAATTCATTCCATCAGCAAATGAACATCAACATGGTCATCCAGCCAAATTCAAAAAGCCTGTCCCACTAAGAAGGACAGATTTAACCCGCGATACCACCCACATTTTAACAATTATGCAGCTTCACCACTTCATCCACAAACATTTCAGCTGTATTCTCGACCGGAGGCATCCACAAACCTGGAATGGGCCCATATACAACTAGTTATGTTGGTTCAATAAGTTATTCCACAAAAACGCCGTTAATCCTCCTTGGATCAACGGCACCTTGCGTTGAACATGCACTTTCAAATTAAGGTAAAAACTAATCAGATAACCCGTTTTGTGCATGATTCAACAGTTTTATATTCTGATAAAAAACGTCAGGAGATTTCCAATCCCTGTACTTTTCAGGTATATCGATTTCCTCTATGCTACCGCATTCTCTAACTGCATCTTGCAGTTCATTTATGTAATGGATTAGTTGATTGACATCATCCTTGCCTCCCACGGAACCATGTCCCGGAATTGCCGCCTCAAAATCAAAATCTACAACCTTCCTTAAAATCTCAACCCATTTATCAGGGTTTGATTCTTCAAAAAATGTAGGGTGACAGCGTACAAATAATAAATCTCCCATGAAGATCACTTTTTCTTCCGGGATATATAGAATTGCATCACAAATGGAATGTCCACCCCCCAATGAGAAAAGTTTGGCACTGCAGGTTGTTCCGAAGAATGTCAATTCGCCATTGAAGGTTTGGTGGGGTAAAGTCAATTTTAAAGTCGGCAATGATCGTTCTAACTCACGCAGGAAATGTATTTGATCCTGTAATGCAGGATCATTCTTTTCACTCAGGGACTCAATGTAATGTGATAACCCTTGAAGATCATTTTTCTGCTTACTGATTCTTGAGGGATGAATCTCTTTCATTTTTGAATAGGTGATTTCACTTGATATAATGTTACGATCATTAAATGTTTGGTTACCTCGTATATGATCACCATGCCAATGACTATTGATCACCCATGTGATGGGCTGTTTAGTCACTTTTTCAGCAATATACCTTAAATCTTCTGATGCTTGCTGTGTGTTGAATGTATCAAACACCATCACCTTATCCCCTAAGTCAACAAAACCTGCATTCGCTGCTGATCCGCCGCCTTCCTTTGCTATTGCTGCATAAACACTGGGACTGACCTTTTCAAGATTAAAATGTTTACTATTAAATTCTTCTATCATTTGCCCTTCTCCCTTTATTTTAAATTTCTATTTATCTTTTTAAAAACCTTATTCCGCTCAACAACCGCACATCCGTTACGTTCGAATGTCTTAAGCATCGGAAGGTTGTTGTGACCAGTACTTCCAATGTAATAAGAAGCTTTAAAGTCCCTTTTTAAAATCTCCAGTGCTTGCTTATGAAGAAGTCTGCTTTTCCCCTTCCCTCTTTCGCCTGGGATGATTCCAAAATAAAAGAGCCTTCCCTCTTCTGAAGTCCCGGGTTCTATATGAGGCATAACAACCCCGATTGGAGCTCCATTTTCATAAGCAATCATGCAGGATTTCTTATAGTCATCGCCTAATTCCATCTCTACACTTCGCATTTGTTCATCCATATTCAGTGAGGATGGCGCATTTAATGATCCTTTCATGGAAGCTTCCCAGACCCTTTTAAACTCTGCTACCGGAAGTTCAGATAAATCCTTTAATAAAAAACCGTCTTCAAATTCAGCTAATTCATCAAGCACCTTGCGAACCGTGACGTTCTTATCATGTAACTTAAACCCATACTCTTTTAAAAGAGTGGCTGTCTCTTTGCTGAATTTACGATCCACAAGGATATTTACATTTTTACTGGTTTGTATAAATGGCTGTTTCATCAAATATGGTATAAGTTCCATTAGTTCTTGATCCGTCAGGCTGCTTGTATGTTCGATCGTGACAATATTTTCTCCTTTTACAAGTTTAATCTTTGCCATTAAGTCAGAAACGTTGTGTGACTGTTTTCTATCCATACATTCCACCTCTCTCTTTTTTTGGGTTAGCCGTGGATGGTTCTCATCCTGCTTTTGCTGGATACGTTTCTCCACACCTTTAGTAAAAATATTTGGTGGTGAAAATACAATTCTTAAAAAGCAGAGCGGGAATCGTCCCCGCTCTACTAGATTACTTGCATCGCCGAACGATATCATTAACAACCTGTCCGATTGGAACAGCAGCGTCGATGATGATTCCGTCTTTAGGAATATCTTCTTTCGTTTGATGCAATCGTAAAACGAATTCCCGCTCCTTTTTCTTTCCCCCAAACTCATCTTGGGGTCGATCATCAAGGCGCCTCTTCAATGTGGCACTATCAACTTCGAGTACAAACACTCCGTCAAATAGATGGATGAATTTCGAATAGTTCCTGGACCCGCCGCAGAAAAATGTTACCTCATGATCCTGGTTGGCGATTAAAGATTTAACTTTCTCTACATCCCAAATATGATTCTCGTGCGAAGCGGTACCCGTCCGCTTACCCGTTTCCGGATCTCCCTGATAAGCCAATTCACGGTCACCATGAATGGAGTGGTAACCGCGTTTCTGCAATTCATTGCAGACCGAAGTTTTACCGGTACAGGAAACGCCTTCGATCAAATAATTTTTCTTTCCCATTGCTGGACCCCCTTTTAAGCATGTAGAATCATGGGGACGGTTCTCGTGCTTCTTTTTTGTGAATTAGATGAAAGCAGCAGAATCGACCCGATGCTTCATGGCTTTCCACACCGTCTGTGAAGATACTTGGTGGTGAAGTTCAATTCTTAAAAAGCAGAATAGGAACCGTCCCCACCCTACTCTTCGCTGCTGAACCGCTGCCTTCCTTTGCTATCGCTGCATAAACATTGGGACTGACCTTCTGCAGCATGAAATGTTTACTATTAAAACCTTCTAGCATTTTCATTCCCCCATTTGCAATATTTCTTAGTACTGCTTCCGAAGTAAGTGAACCGGATCAGTGTTTCCCAAACATAATTCCTGCCCCTTTGATATCTCGATACCAACCTGAATTCATGGCAACTGGAAACATAATGAAACACGTTCAGATCCATCCCTGTAACTTCCTTTGGGTATTCAATACAGTTTCACCGTGTCTTGTTACAGAAAGTCTAAGCAACCTATTCATCTCCTTACACAATCGAGTATAAGTAACATTTTACCATTAAAGCTAGGATAGTCGTTTCAAACTCACCCCACATAAAAGGAGGGCTGTGCTTAAAAGGAGGCGAAGGAACAAGCAAGATGGCCAAAAACCACAAAAAGGGACAAGGCGGCCGCCTTGTCCCTTTTTAAAACTATTCGCAGTGAACCTAACACTCTCTCTTACCTTAATTGTGCCAGTCCCCCACTGTTCTTATCTAAGCACGCAATAAAGCCCCATTTGGCTCTTTTAACTCCTGCTCTACTATTTGATTCATCTTAGAGAAGTGTTCCAGAAATTGTTGTGCCAGCTCTTGTTCCTCCGTGTCACTTTTCAATGAGACGATGTCGCGCAAAATCTGAGCCATCCACGAATTATCAAAATAACGGTACTTCCCTGTATTCCAAGTCGTTTTTCGAGGGGATTTTTCATTAACATAGTACTTCCAAAAAGGCATCTGCTTCGATTCCTCGTCTGTAAGTTTCAGTCTGTAATGGGAATGGGCAGGAATATTCCCATCTTCACAAAGTTTACCGATGAAATTATCCTTCACCATATAGACTCCTAATATCCGTCTGTCTTTTTCAGGGATGCCGGGATCGACCGTTGTCAGAAGGACCGCACTGTTTTGATGTAAGCGACTTGGCTTGTTTGGCTTACCCTTATTATTACCACTTTTTATTTCACCAGAGGAAACCGTCCAATCTGAAAAGGGGCTACTCTGTTCTTCTGTATCGCACCGATAAACCATCTGCGATTCGGGATGAAGTTTATGATTTTTCATAAGTTTTTCATGATCCGCTCGAAGCTCCTGGTATTTTCTTTGCCGTGCCTTTTCCTCTTCCTTCTGCATTTCTTCCTCTTTGAGTTCCATTTCCTGCTCGTGTAAAATTTTTTCAAGTGAATTGGCAGCATTTTTATCATGTAGTTTCAAGTGCTGTCCAAATACATCCGGGTAAACAAATTTTTTATTTTCCGAGGCGAAATGTATTTCAACTACCGTATCATTTTGTTTAACGATACTTCCCGTACCAAACCGCTCATGTGTAACTTTCTTATTGATTAAATTCAATATATTAGTCCTCCTTGTATAATATCTCGGGTCCTATTGCCTAAAAGCTCACAAAAACTGTTTGAATTCTCCTACGGAATAAATATGATTTTTAACTAAACGTTCAATATAAAAAAATCACTTGGTAATAATTATAGCATTTTTATGATAAAAATACAAATTAAGTGTTGACAACCTATTTTATTGCGAGGTAAAATAAAGTTTTGCTCAAATCTTAATGATCGTTCACCCCTGGAAGCATGGGGACGGTTCTGCCGCTTCCTACTAATCAAAAAGGAACACGAGAAGCGTCCCCATGCTTCATTTTTCTATAAAAAAAGTAGAGCGGGAACCGTCCCCACCCTACCTCTACTCCAAGCACGAAAGCTCTATCGTTACAACTGTTCCTTTTCCTTCTTCACTATCAAAAGAGATTTTCCCATTATGCTGATGGGTGATCTTCAGGCACCGCATCAATCCGAGGCCCGTCCCTTTTTCTTTGATGGAATAGTAAGGCTCACAGAGGTGCTTTAACCGGGCTTGACTGATCCCTTTTCCGTTATCGATTACACGGATCCGGGCTTTATCTTCCATACGGTCCAGCTTTACGATAAGGTGCCCGGCCGGTGACATGGCTTCGATCGAATTTTTGAACAGGTTGATAAAAAGCTGTTTGAGCTGCGGCTTGATACCGTGTAAAAGCAGCCCATCATGAAAATCGGATTCTATAACCGTTGTGATTTGTTTGCCATTTAGTTCCGTCCCCACTGCAGTAAGGGCGGACTGTATGATGCCGACCATTTCAACATCCGTCCATTCATCATCCTGCGAGTGGGACAGTTCAATGAATTCATCGGTAAAGCGATTGATTTGTTCCAGCTCTGTTTTGATAACGGGGAGGAAATCAAATAGTTTATTTTTATCATCGCCTTCTTCAATCAATTTTAAAAACCCCATGATCCCTGTAAGCGGGTTACGGATTTCATGTGCGATCCCCGACGCCAGCTGTCCAACCAATGCAAGTTTTTCAGACTGTTTAAGGAGCAGATCCATTTCCTTTTTCTTTGTGATATCTCGAAAGGTGGAAATCACATATTCAATCTTTTCGCTGCTGCCTAATTCAAAAATGGCTCTCGTGTCAACGAGTATCCATCTCTTTTCGTTTCTTAGAGGATTATGGATGGACATTTCTACATTGCTATGGGATTCTCCGGTACGTAACGTTTTCATAGCCGGATGTTCTTCCCCTGAGATGCCATCGCCTGAATCATTTAATGCTTCCCACTCCTCATTCATGGAAGACATTGTGATTAATGCCTTTTCACTGTATCCAAGAATGTCACTTGCATTTTTGTTCGCGTAAACGATTTTCCCGGTCGAATCTTGAAGGACCACACCGCTGGTCACGGCTTCATAGATCCTTTTATGATGCTCTTCAAGTGCTTTCTTTTCAGTGATATCACGGGTCACACCGACAACCTTCTTGATGACGTGGTCTTTTAAAATGATCGGTGACAATACACTGTGAAAATAGTGCTTCTTATCGTTTATCGTGAATTCCCATTCAAATTCAGTCGTTTTCCCTGATAACGCCTGCCGGGCTGCATCCAGGTGCAGAGGGGAACCGTTGAAGATCTTCTCAATCGACTCCCCTTCGAACATTTCCTTCGTGAACCCGTTTGATTCGATCCACTTTCCGAATACGCTCATGACAGTCAACAATTGATCAATCGTGAAAACGAAGTCGTCCATGGACGAGACCAGTGTTTTATATTTTTCCTTGCTGTTTTCCAGCTCATTAAGAGAATGAACTTGTTCGGTGATATCCACTCCTGTCGCTACAACATACTCTATATTTCCGGTTGGATCGTTGAATACGACATTTTTCCATTTGATGTGTCTTTTTTCACCATTCTTTATCAACCAATAATTCTCGTAATCAGAGGGGATTTTCCCGGACAAATAGTTGTCTATGATTCCGTTTTCTTCGTCTTTTTCTAAAAAAAGTTCCCAAAACTTCATGTATTGCACTTCTTCGAGCCGGTACCCGCTGAACGATTCCGTGAAGTTATTCCAATGAGCAATGCGTCCTTCCTTATCTAGGATCAATACAATGGACTGTGTGGTGTTCATGATGGTATTAAGGTAATTGTTTTCTTCTTTAAGGACTTCGTGATAACAGCAGGGGGTCGAATATTCTTTCAGCAGGCAGAAAACGATGCGTTTCCCTTCTATGTCATTCAAGGATACATTCAATTCCACAGGAATCATGGTGCCGTTTCCATCCGGAACATCAAGGATCGTTGTGAATTTTTCATTTGTAAAAAAGAGATTTTTAATTGTGCTGAATGCGAGGGGGGACAGGTGGCTGAAAAAGGACATCACATCTTTCTCCATCAACTCTTTTTCCGGAAGCTTCAGTAAAGCACAGGCTGCTTCATTCACTTCAAAAAGTCGATAATGATCAATCTCCTCGTTCACTATTTCAATCAGTAAGACCGGATATGCTAGCTTTTTAATAATGTCTCGATACAGGGACGGATCATTTCCTACCATCTCCATCTCCATAGGGCACCTCCTGACTGCATTTTTTGCGGGTGATGCTGTAAATATAATAGCCCGGAACAGGTGAATATTTTACTACAGAGACACAAATACGAAAGGTATGTTTCTATTATTTTATCACAAAATAGGCAAAAAGAAGGGTGCGCACTCTTACTTGGTAAAATATTTATATGTAATTTATCTTGTGTGAGCGTTGTATCCCCCCATTTTCCATACATATGAAAAAGGAAGCAAAGGTGCCGTCCCTTGCTTCCTATCAGTAGTATAGTAGATTGATGGAATTGAAAGAGAGGACAGTGGGAATAAACTGCTTAAAGTATGATGGTTTCATGAGGTTTGCTGAAGTGAGTTGTTCCCCCACCTCCGACTGTCACCGTGCCTCTTTTCGGGAAAATGACCAGCCTGCTCGAGCCATCGTTTAATAAAACTTCCATTTGAGAACGTTCAGCCAATGCAACATAGATCACATAGCCTGTTGGGGAAATAACGGTCTTCCAGTTATCATCAAACTCTGCTCGTTCCACACGATTTGAAAAGGTCTGATTGGTAAGGCTTGTGGAATTTGATTTCTTCATTTACTTACCTCCCTTCTTTTTATGTAAAGCTCTCTATATCATATTCATAATTTGAAAATCTGTATGGACAAGTATACGGGCGGTCGAGATGTATTCGGGTGATTAGAATAATGATCGAAGGAAGTTAGATTTAGAACTTATAGTAATCTATTAATTTCATAATTGGACAACCCTTTTTTGATTCTTGTTATGTTCGCTTATACCTTCTCTCTTTTATTTCATAGTATGAACAATATAAGAGGCCTCTTATAAAGAAAGCTGTAAGAGGGAGGTGAAGTTAAATGAATACTCTAAGTTCTTTACTTTGTCTTCTTGGGAAATTCTTAGTCTATCTTCTATTGATTGTTGTGGCTCTGCTTGCAGACTTATTGATCAACACTACTACCGGAGATAGGATTAGAGAACTTGCCAGATCTATTGCTGGTCAACCTTGTTAATGGTAGAATAACAAACCCTTTGCAGCAAAAAACCTGGAAGGATAGCAAATAACCTTCCAGGTTTTTTTAAAAATACTTCCTTACATAGAAGCACGGAGAAGGTTCTTGTGCTTTCTGTGGACCAAACAGGTATTATGGCAGCAGCACCTAACCTTTGTATGTTTTTTAATTTATGTTGAATTAACCTTTATAATCATCATCCTCAGGATCCTTTACTTTACCGTTAAGAATGTCGTCCAACGGAGTATAATGATTGGAAGGGAGCTTCTTTTTCCTAATAGCTTTTATGAATATAAACGCTGGTATGGCAATATAAACTGCAAATGCAAGTCCACTGGTTAATAATTCTTGAATGGTATTCATCATTTCCATACTCATTACCTCCCACTATAGTGAACGTTTAAGGGGGCAGCCCTGGACGTTTCTGATCCTGCTTCACATCGTCAGTGAAGAGGTTTAGTGGTGCAGATCAATATAATGGGAACCGTCCCCACGCTGCCCCAATCAACCGGCATAATGCAGAATCAACCTATACAGCGCTACACAACACCCTAATATACTGGCTTTCATTTTAGATGGATGTTTTCTTTTACTTAGAAACATATAAAATAATACAACGATAAATCCTAAAGGAAACCACAGCTCGAAGGTGCCTTCTTTTGTATCCCTGGAAAAAACGGGACCGATGTGCGTACTGATCAAAAAGTAAATAAACACTTTGTAACGGCCTGTTTCTAATTGTTTACTCCACCTGACTAAAAAGAAAAGAATAACGATGGCAAAGATGGTAATGAATATAGGCGGGAGAACAATAGAAAAGTCACCAAGACTGAATGCCACCGGATATACCCCCTTTTTGCTTCTGTATGTATATTCCTGCAGATCTTACGAGACAAGGAATCCGTTCAGCCGGCCACATATTCAACTATTGAAGCGTGTATTGGAAAAACGCTCTTCCCTATAAGGGGCAGGCAGTCCGGATTGGATATTTGGTCTATTTAAAACGAATTGTTTAAATCGTTTGCTATCTTCTTGAAAAATTCAGGTATGGGTATACCTGCATCCATAAAAAACAACTCACTTATCACAAGAAATAAAAGTGCCATCACGAAAAAAGAAACGATAAATACTGTCCACGCTTTGCTCACATTATTTCGTTTTACCTTTTTATGCTTCTTCTTTCTATATAAGCTTTGCGCAATTCTCAGCCGTTGATTTTTTTCTTGCTTGTTGAAATTCATCGTTAAATTCCCTTCCTGCCATAACCAATTCATTAAATAGTATATTCATTTAAATTACATTTTTACTAATTATTTCAAATAACAAGTGATTGTACAACCCTGTATTTCCAAACAGGTTCAAAAAAGAAAAAGAGCCTCACACCTGAAAATGGGTTGAAGCTCTTTACGATTAAAAGAAGGTTCCTTCGTATTTTAATGAATAGTAAGTTCTTTGTCTTTTATTCAATTAAATTGACCGATGATAAAAAAGCAATGCCCCGGAGTCAGTGGGATTGCTACCATTAATGGAACAAGGGGAGCCATCCATTACCCTGGAATTTCTCCCCCTACTTTCTCTGAATGGGCGATACTACTCTTCCCATAACATCATCCCGAATCCTGAATGTGTTCTTCATTGTTTATTTCCTTTCTTTAGGGGAAAGACACTATTAACAACAACAAAGGAGGAATTCATTATCTCACACGATCCAAAACAAGCGGCCGCACAGATGAATGAAGACAATAAAGAGGACATCCTGCAGCATTTCGACTCTTTCAAGAACTACCTGGGAAATCAGGTTCAAAGGGGAGAGAAGTTAGGTCTTAGTGAGGAGGCTCTTTCCAAGGGGGCTAAGCGCGTAGCAGACTATTTAGCGGAGCACGAGGAACCGAGAAACCGGGAGCAGAAAGTATTGAATGAGATGTGGAGCGTGGCCAATAAAGAAGAGCGGGAACATATGGCTCATGTACTGGTCAAGCTTGCTGACCAAACCAACTAAATCACGCAATAACGCCCGCAGCGATTTAGACCGCTGCGGGCGTTATTTTATGAAGAAACATTTACATGCATATAAGTCAGGGCATCTTTCACCGTAGCAAACGTGGGAATCGATGTTAGGTCGATGTTCTGGTTCGCAGCACTCATGACCATTTCCGGTCTTAATCCCGTGATGATGGTGCGAACGCCCAGTAAGTCCAGCACTCTTGTAATCTTAAATAAAGTATCCGTCACCACTTGATTTAATGTATAGACACCAGAGACGTCGATGATGACATGATTCACGTCCTGTTTCCTTACTTTGGCCGGAATGATATCGAATAGTAAGCGCGCTTTCTCTTCATCGATCGTCCCGACGATCGGGAGGACGGCAATATCGTCCAGCAAAGGAACCAGTACGGCGGATAATTCGTTTATTTCAGCCGCCATATCCATTTGCTTCTTTTCTCTTTCTTTCTTATCCGTGATGTCATATACATACGTCTGAATCGCCTGAGTATCCCCTATCATCAGCGGATGACAGTACAATTCGACTTCGACTGCCGTTCCGTCCGTTCGATAGACCGTCTCTTCAATGACATCGGCGGGCTTTCCGTACGCAGATTGAATTCGTTTCCTGATTGCGTCCTTTGAGGAATCCTTGAAAATATCCAAGGGACTTTGACCCACAACACCTTCTTTATCCGTTCGAAAAAATTCTTCCGCAGCCCCGTTCACATATAGGATTCTGTAATCCGTATGTATAATCAATGGGTCCAGTGAATACTCCATAACCTCGAGATAATCTATTTCTGATATATCTTCGCTCATAATGATCACTCCTCTCATCTAACGATATCGTTATTCACTGTAAGACGCAACAAATCGGAATGATATAAATCGATAGATGAGAGAGAGCAGGAGTGTGCAAAACTTGAACTTCGATCATCAAGTTGATGGACTTGAAATGATTGCTTACCTGCATATGCATATAAGTATTCCCCATCCTTTCCTGCCCCTTGAATCAATGCGGAACTTCGATAGTTCCCGAATCTTTTAACACGTAGATAATGGTCTCTTAGTGCTTTTTACTATTAAATGACTTTTTTTTTCAACCTCCCAAAGAGTCGAACGAATGAATTCATATTAAGTAACATTGCACTAAGAGCAGTAATGATGCTTGATATGTAAAATCCAAATGCATAGGAAGGAATGTTCCTTTCATGGACACTATCATTAATTTCAAAAAGTAAGAAGTGCACCCCGATTCCTTCTCCATCTACATCAGTCCCTAAGTCAGATAGTTGTAAACCCTTTTGAAACATTAATATTGAAAGAACCACAAGAAAAGCCGATAAGCCCCAGCGAATATTATATGACAATTAAATCCCCCTTTTCTCTCTTCATAATTAACATTTTTATTTTTTCTCCGAATACTTTTTTCATCTTTACACCTTCTTCTACAGTGAAGTCCACTTTTAAATATTTCTGCCTTACCCTTATTAATCAACAATTTTTTCTATTTTTTGTGCTTTTTATTATGCACTGCTAAAAATTCTTCTAGAAGATTACAAAGTTCATTAATAATGATATCATTCTATCCCAAACCGACTCCTCCCAGTAACCCTCTCCCTACTAAATCCCCCTTCCGCCTGCATCTACGTCAACTCATCCATCTTCATCGTAAACCTTTCTTTATGTATCAAAAATATCTCCACTCACCTCCTCTTTTTTAAAAAATTTGACCCCTTCAGCTGGGACAAGGTACCTGTCCCATCGCGAAAGTGAAATAGCTTCAAAGTGTAGGATGAGGGAGTATTCACAACCATCCCCTAGTAATCCTATACCTAACAAGGGTGAACTCATCTCCATGTTGATAACCGCGAAATTTGACGAAATATGAAAGCGACAGGACTTTTTCTATTTTTTCAAATTATGGTTTAATGGATAGTTGTACTAGGTATTAAGGATTATCTATTAAAGTAGTAAAGGATTGATGCGAATGGACAGGTCCGTATTTAGGATCTCGGTAGGAATTGCAGTGGTTTTCGTCCTGATTGGGGTGTTGATACCCGAACAATTGGGATCTGCAATGGAAGTAGCAAAAGGATTTGTACTTGAGAAATTTGGCTGGTTTTATCAGCTGGTCGCCACCTTTTTCCTCATATTTGCCGCATTTATGATCTTCAGTAAGTATGGAAAAATCAAATTAGGAAAAGAAGATTCACAACCCGAATTCAGCCGACCGACCTGGTTCGCGATGTTATTTTCGGCCGGAATGGGAATCGGTTTGTTATTTTACGGTGTGTCTGAACCAATCTCTCATTTTTCCTCGCCACCTGCAGGAGAAGGCGGGACGGCACAATCGGGAATTATGGGAATGCGATATACCTGGCTTCATTGGGGACTGCATGCGTGGGCGATTTATGCCATCGTCGCATTGGCACTGGCCTATCAGAAGTTTAACAGGGGAGCTCCCGGATTGATGAGTGCAACTCTTCATCCTGTAATTGGTGAAAAGGTGAAAGGCCCAATCGGTAAGACAATTGATGTTGTCGCCGTGTTTGCGACATTATTTGGCGTTGCCGCATCATTAGGATTGGGATCTCAACAGATCAATGCTGGACTGGAATATCTGATTGGAATTCCAAACAACTTTTTCGTCCAGTTCATCATCATGATGATCATCACAGTACTTTTCATTGTTTCAGCAACTACAGGCATTTCGAAAGGGATCAAGTTATTAAGTAATATCAATATGTCGTTGGCTGTCATATTGTTTATTGCCTTGCTTATACTTGGTCCAACGCTATTCTTGATGAATATGTTCACCACCACCATGGGAAGCTATTTGCAAAATGTCGTTCAAATGGGCTTGCGCTTGTCGCCTTTTAATGCAGATGAAGCAGCGTGGACCCAAGGCTGGACTGTGTTTTATTGGGCTTGGTGGATTTCCTGGACTCCGTTTGTGGGAATGTTCATTGCACGTGTGTCCAAAGGGCGTACCATCCGTGAGTTCACGGTCGCAGTCTTACTTGTGCCATCGCTTGTCTGTGCCTTATGGTTCACAGTATTCGGCGGAACGGGAATCAACCTCGAGATGGTGAAGGGCTTGGATGTTTCAGGGCAAAGCCTGGAAACCGCTCTATTCTTTGTTTATCAACATCTTCCGTTCGGCGCGCTTTTATCGGTATTGACTGTCGCTCTTATCACGACCTTCTTTGTCACATCAGCCGACTCGGCCACCTTTGTTCTTGGAATGCTCACAACAGGCGGGGAATTAAACCCTCCTAATCGTGTGAAAGTGATATGGGGAATAATCCTTGTCGCGTCCACACTCGTTCTGATGGCATCCGGCGGCCTGACCGGCCTGCAGACAGCAATCATCGTAAGTGCACTTCCACTGACATTCGTCGTGCTGGTCATGTGCTATGGATTGGTCAAGGAGCTTGGAAAAGAATATGATATCCAAATGAATCAATGGAAAACGGATAAAAAGAATAAATCAAATCAAAAAGCAGGCTGAGGAAATGACCTGTCCCAAAATGGGGCAGGTTATTTTTTATGTAAAAAATCTTCTCGGTCTTAAAAGGGAACTTGGTTGACTGAAGATGGGGAGAGAATCTATTCATCTATTCGTTCCAATCACTCTTTTTTCTTATTCACCTTCTACATAGTGATAGAGTTATGAAAAGGATACTATTAGTGAAAAATTCACATTTCTGTTTAATATCGTTATCCATTGTTGCACCCCAGCTTCATCCCATTTATTCAAGTTCACCCCAAACCCATAACAATCCCGATATTCTTTTACGGAAAAAGAATCATCTATTGAAGGGAAATTCGAATCAACAATCTAAAGATTATTCGACAAGTTGCTCGAAAACAGAGGAAAGTGGCTTGAAAAATGAAAAAGCGGCTCGTAAATCTGGAAAGTGGCTCGTATTTTTAAAATGTGACTTGAAAAGCTTGAAAAGTGGATCGAAAACGCGATTCGGGGTAATTTGCCGGTTCCTCTTAGTCAAGAATCCTTTAAAACCGGGGTTTTTAGCATGAGTTGCCCCCATTCATAACTCAATTTGCCTACTTCTCGGCCACTTATGCTGAAAAACGAATAGAATCCCGCCCTGCTTTAAAAGGGAAAGGCACGCCGGTTTTAGATCAACAAAAAACCGCAGTACCTGTCCCCTAAGCCCCAACCCCAACGCAGCCCAAGAAAAAAGGAATCATCTAACCATTCCCCAATAAAATACTAGAAACAGTACTTTAATTAACTGGAACTCTTTATAGGCTGGCAGACAGAAATAAGCAGGAGGGGTGGCATGGCTTTTAAACTTTACATTGTTGTTTTGCTGGTCTTTTCGCTGGCGAATTTAGCTTTTTTCATCTTTAAACCGTTAAGATATCATGTGTCTCTCCGGACATTGCGGAAAACACTTTATACATTGTTTATCGGAGCCATCGCCCTCGGTTTATTGCTGGATGAAATCCGATTGGCAGATTGGGAGTTGATCCTGACCCTGACTGCCATCGTGGTTTTTATGGATATCGCCCTTCTGCTGACTCCGAGCATCATGAAAATTTGGAGTGCTGAATTTCATTACACCGATTACGTGGAAGAGATCATCAAGGCCAATGACAAGATTCATAAAGCCATGGTCTACCGGGTCGAAGCGATGTCTGAAATGATTCAAACCAACAGTGAGCTGCTTCCATTCAGGAATTACACGGACCAGGAGTTACGTAACTATCTTGACCTCTATGCTGAAAAGTTCGGTTTCGACATTCAGATTCACCGGATCCCCCTTATTGAATTTTCAGCAGATGATGCAGATCCATCAGTGATAGAGGGATTGGCTGCCGAGGAGATTGAAATGCTTGTAGAATCCTACCGGTTAAATGAAGGAATCAGGATGACAGTAGAACAAATCAAGACCATTAACAACTTTGACTTCGACAGTGAGGAAGAGGATGTGGAAATGCTGGCACAATCAGCTGTCGTTCCTCTGATCGAGGATGAAAGCATGCTTGTACCTGTATTTATGGAGACAGACCAGTTCATTGTCGTCTTAAAAGAGGATATCGGTGAAGTGTTGGAGGTTGATGCGATCCATATCACCAACTTAATTTATCTTTTTTATGCGCTTTAAAACAACCCGGGTGCAGAAAGCTATCTTGCACCCTGCTTACTTATTTTATGAGTATACTTCTTCCCTCCTCCTGAATATGATGGATAGTAACCAAGCAGGAACAGGAGTGTGAAAACATGGACAAGGACGAAAATAAGAAGCCCGCCCCTAAAAAAGTGACGCATCTTAAGGGCGAAACCAAAATAGATAAAAAGAATAAAGAAGCACTGAAGGTCATTAAATCGATTAAGGGGATGTTTGGATGAATTCGGTGTTATTGACATTATGAATATATGAAGTTACTAAAAAAGCAAGCATGGGGCTCGCTTTTTTTCTTATTTAAGCCCAACCTCATAACGGTTACCAGCCCAAGTATGCTAAGGGATACCGGTAATACAGAAAAAATATTAGAGCAGAGTACTAATAAAACAAGGCAAACCGGCTCTGTTTTCATATAGTATCTTTCTATACTGTAACGGCAACATTTGTATATGCGGAATCCTTTACACCATCTTATTCACCAGCCCCCATCCCTTTTAAATGTTGTTTTAGAATCCAACTCCATGCAAAAAAGACGCCTCCTTATTCAAGAAGAGCGTCCTTTGTTAAACATTTTTGTATTACTTATTTTCATTGATAGTGGAGATATTGATAGAAAAATCCTCAAAACTCAATTGTCCTAAAGCAAACTTCGTACTTTGAACAAAGATCTGTTCGTTCTTAGTTAATTCACGTTTTGTTAGATTTTCAATCCAGACGTCCTCTATTTCTAATCTATCTAAAACATGTGTCTGTTTTGAAAAAGCTTCATAGTATCTTAAACCAAATTTCCTTTGTGACACAGCATCAATATGGATGCCATCCGGGTTAGCCGTCAAGCCTTTCGAGGTTACGAAATAGCAATTTTTTTCGGTATGAGCAACCCTGGATAATACCTGGTTTATTTGTTTATATTCGACAGCGCTTTTTCCAAATCCTGATTCGCCAAGATAATGTCCCAGCTCACCGATCATAATCGGGATATCTGGTGCATTCAATTCTTTTCTCAAGTGCTTGAATAATAAAAGTAATTTATCCTCATACGTCTTATAACGACCTCCGTAACTGTCGCTTTCACCTTGATGCCAAAGGATAC
Source organism: Rossellomorea oryzaecorticis (assembly GCF_045897515.1). NCBI lineage: Bacteria > Bacillati > Bacillota > Bacilli > Caryophanales > Bacillaceae > Rossellomorea > Rossellomorea oryzaecorticis. The sequence goes on from NZ_JBJOSA010000007.1 coordinate 21,208, forward strand.
CTGCTATTTCACTTGTTTCCATGGCAAATTTCGCTTCTGAAATTGCATGTCTTGTTAAGAGTCCATCTATTGCCCACTCATCAATGGAGCTTCCTCCCTCGGCACATGTTATGACCCCAATGGACTCACCCGGATGATCCTCTGTCCAAGCCTGAGCAAAAGAGGCCGCGGGTCCAACACCAGATATGTGACGATCCACATTAATCGGCTCCGCCATCATTTGCCATCTGCCGTTTCGCAGCATATGTATGTGCTCATTATAAATTGGCGTTACATCCTCAACAAACCCTCTGCCTGCCATATTCGATTGTCCAATTAATAATATTGATTTCATGAAAATCCTTCTTTCTTTTATACAAAGGTTTAATGATATTATTGCTTTCATCGCCTTTATTGGCCAACTTGGTACCGCTGCTTCTTTCAGCCTTTAAATCAGCCTGCAGTCCAGTTAGAGAACGAAAGGTGCAGACACATAAGCGATGAAAACAGATAACAGGAGATACAGACTAAACTTTTTAAAATCTTTTTCCACACCATGTTTCATGGCCAGAGTCAACAGCCACAACGAAAACAGTGCAGGACCTACGATATTCACATAGTAGCCAAGTTCCGTTCCATACCCATATTTAGGAAAAAAGAAGGCTTGAAGAACACCCCACATCACCAAAAGGATGGCTGCCATGTTCTCAAGAATCCGGGTTATTTTCACCTTCATTAGTATGCGCCTCCTTACCGATAAGAAATAGTCTTGTTATCTTCAAGAGTACCATATTTTAGGATACCCTGGAACACAATAAGAAACGCAGTATCAAGATGTCTCCACTATAATAATGTACCTCACCATGGTATGGCTATTGCTTCATCATAAAAGAGCATATATTAACAAAACCGAGCCACGGTACCTGTCCCCCTGACTCCTACTCCAACCAATACTTCTTCAACTCTTCTTTAACCTCATCCGTCGCAAATGCAGCTTCCACGCTGTTCATATAGATCTTTCTATAATCCTCATCGCTCATTTCAAACTGATTCCAGACCACATTAAATTCCTTCGTCATAATTGTATCGGATACCGTTCTGTTGTCGGTATTGATGGTGATGCTGATTCCGTCCCTGTGGAAATCGTATAAGGGATGATCCTCGAATCTGGTAACAGCTTTGGTCTGCACATTACTGGTCGGGCAGACCTCCAGCACGATCTGTTTATCTTTCACAACCTTATAGGCTTCTTCGCAGTCTTTTATATATACTCCGTGGCCGATTCTTTCAGCCCCGAGCCATTCAACAGCCTCGAGCACATTTCTTCCGATCCCCGTTTCACCTGCGTGGATCGTGACTCTGTAGCCATATTCCCTGGCAAGCGAGATGGGTTCAACGAATTTCGCGCAGAACCCTTCCTCTTCGGAAGCACATAAATCAATCGCAACAACTCCTTTTCCAAGAAAGGATTTCCCCTTTTCAACCACTTCAAAAGCATGTTCAGGAGCCATCGTCCTCATGCACGATAAAATGATATTCCCTCTGATATCAAATTGCCCTTCTGCCTCCTTCATCCCCTCAATCACACTTGCAATGATCCCTTCAACCGTCAATCCCTGACGTGTATGAAGCAATGGCGCGAACCGCACCTCCATATATTTTACCTGTTCGTTTGCAGCGTCTTCAAAAAGCTCGAAGGTGATCCTCTTCAAATTTTCCTTTGTCTGCATAACCGCATTCGGGATCGAAAATTTCTCCAAGTATTCATCCAATGACCTGCAGTCCAACGGAGCAATGAGCTCTTCTTTCATCACTTCTATATTCTCAGAAGGGATACGAATGCCATCCCTTTTGGCAATATCTATGATCGTTTCAGGCCGAACACTCCCATCCAAATGGCAGTGCAATTCAATCTTTGGCATATCAGCAATATTCATTAATGGACCTCCTCAATTTCTCATAAAAAAAATCCTGATTACGAAGAAAATACAAGAAAAAGTATCTTCTTCGTAATCAGGATTTTTTGGTTCCTGGTAGAGACCTCCAAACCATATTATTGGAGTTATACGAATGTACATAACGTATTCGGTTTTATATTACGATAATAAATTGTTCATTTATTGTCAAGTAGAGGGCCGGGGGGACAGGTACGGCGGCTCTATGGGGATGGAATAAATGCAGGAGATCAATAACGGTCGGGACTGGGTGGGGGGCTCTCACCTCCTTTCCACACTAAATTCATAATGACTGGTGCCTGCCCCTCAACTCTTCTAACCGATCATCTGCTTGCCAGAAAATCGAAACTACCGTCTAAAGATTAATCGACAAGTTGCACGAAAACAAAGGAAAGTGGAATGAAAAATGAAAATCTCGCACGTAAATCTGGAAAGTGGAACGTATTTTCAAAATGTGGTTTGAAAAAGCTGCAAAGTGGATTGAAAACGAAAATTGGAGTATAAGACCGGCTCTTCATTCATATAAATATCCCTTAGCACCGGGATTTTCAACATGAGGTGCCCTTGCCCAGTTACAGATTTACTCACATATCTGCCATATATGCTTAAAAGTGAATAGAATCACTCCAAAATCAGGGGATAAGTACTCCGTTTTATTAAGACCGGAAAAACCACAGATCCTTTCCCTGTGATTTTCCTCCAGTATGCCTTATCAAAACAACAATAAAATGTATAAAATAAAAATAAAAAGCCCCTAATCAGCAGGGACTTCTTAATATACAAGAAATGGCTTCATTTCTTCTTCCGTTAAATCTTTTGGTTCTACTCCAAGCCCTTTGCAATACTTATCCAACGTTCTTATTTTCACCTTTGGGACTTCAGCGGTTGCCGGGAATGCAAATACACCATCTGGAAAAGCATTATCAAATCTCTCGATATCTATTCTGCGCATAGTATCACTCCTGGTTATTTGCTTTTGTCTTCCACACTTATATCATACCATAAAATTACATTCTCTAATTAGATACCATGCTCCCCCTCAATCTTCTCTAACTTCATCCTTAGGAAACCAAAAGGACAGGCACGACGGTTTTTTTATCAACAAAAAGCCACTGTGCCTGTCCCCAATATTTTATAGAACGTGTATATTAATTGCGTCTACCTTCAACATATGTATTGTTAAAACTAGCAAATTCCTGATTATCTTGTATAGGATTCACATAATCTAGTTTTCTGCCATTATAAGTAAAGTAATCACGAATCCAAGTGAAATCACGGTCGTTATTGCTTATTAATGTAGCATTATGTATGAAAGCGGAAGCGGCAATGAATTCCACTGCATCCTGATAACCCATTTCATCCGCTGCGTATATATTGGTATCAATTAATGCTTTTTCCAAAGATTAATCCTCCCAATCTTCACGGTTAGCAATCCTTAAAGATTCTTTGAAGCCTTCTTTACTAAATAATTTTGCACTACCCGCTACTTGTTTGTGAAGAGCTTTCTTTTCTTCTTTGGTTAGTTTCCCCTTTTCTCTTGGTTCCACACTAATCCTCTCCTTAGAAGGAGTTACTTCTGCAGGAATAAGCTGATGCCCATCCCCGATTCTGATTTCAACTTGAGAAGCGTCTACTTCCTGCCTGCGTAGTTTCTTCTTTAAAACTGGGTTTTTGCTTAAAATGGATCTTCCTAATTCTAAAGCGAGACGATTGTCTCTGCGTCTATTTTGTTGTGGTCTCGGTTGCGGATGTGGTTGAGTCACTGCTCTTCCTGGCTTATATTCCATTGATCATCCCCACCTTAATTCGTATAGATTATAATTATATTATACCATAGGAAGCATCTCTTTATAATTTATCCGGATCATGAGCATTATTCCACTTAGGAATTTTTAACCAGCATATAAATGGGCTCGCAGCTCTAACCCAGTGACTCAATGGATATCTTGTCTCACTCAATTATGACTGCACAGTACCTGTCCTCTTCAAGCATCCCAAGGGGGCATAATCCTTGCCTTACTTATCACCGCCCCCGATTTATATCCCCGACCATCATCTCCACCATCGCTTCCTGATAACCTGCTCTTTTCTCTCTGTGCATTAGTTCAGCAACTTTATTTAAACCATGATCGCGCAGCTTACTCAATTGACTTAATCTTTTTTCGGTGATAACTTCTTCTGACATCGCTTCAAGATATGATCTTTCATCCATTCTCCAGAGAAGAACTGATTCTGGAAATCTTCGTAATAAACGATCCGCAATAAGCATCCCTTCAGGATCCAGATCACCTGAATAGTGAATTGTGACGTCTGATCTTACAAGTAATTCAATCAATCGCCAGCCGGCAATTCGCAGCTGTCCGTGGGTACATAGAATAGGCTCATCAGGAACCAGATCCATCAGGGTAGATGCCACGCTTGAATTTTCCACCACCCATACACAATTCCGTTCAAATGGGTAGATTTTATCCACTTTCATTAATTCTTTCAGCGGGATATTCAGGACCGTTCCCGTTTCTTGTGCTGCTTTCCAAACAGGATGAATTACCTGATCTGCTTCAGCTAATATATTTTGACATGTCACAAAACTCCATAAATCATCGCGGATCAAGCCATAGAATCCCAAGAGGTCATTTTCTTCTTCAGATGTTTTGCTAAAATTGATCTCGCTATCCTCCTTAATCTTCTGATCGACAGTTAATAAATGAAGCAGCATTCTTCCCAGAACCACATTCCGGTCGAATGCATGGGGGTTGCCCGTTACCTTTTGGGCAAATAAAGGAATTCGCAGGAACATTTTTTCTTCGATTAAAAATCCCCAAGCTGTTTCAAGGTACTCAAGATAAGAAGACAATACAGAAGGGTTTTCCTTATACACACTCCAAATCCATCTCGTGTCCGCCGACTTGGAAGAAATCCAATCAATATACCATCCAATTTGCGGAAATCTCGCTTTCATTTCATTTAAAAACTGCAATTCTCGCTGTTGCTCTAGGATCAGGCGATCCTTGTTCACTATTAATGACTCTTCAAAATAATCCTCAAGAAACGAAAGCAGAGAATCATATTGATACCTTGTACGCTGCAGTGATTTCTCAAATTTCAGCAGCGTAATGGAATTCTTCCCGCGTAATTCATCTACCGAAAATCCCGTCAATCCCGAAATGGCCTTTAAATCATCATCCGTAAATGATTTCAAACTGACCGATCCCCCGATCCGGCCAAGGGACTCATATCTCTTTTTGAACAAGAGAAACAGCTTATGAAAAGCCGGCTCCCTTTTAAGTAAGCTCAAGTCGCTCATAGATCTCTTCCTCTTCCTGTTGAACTGGCTTTCTCTGCACCCCATCCCACTCATAGCGCATGACCGTTACGAAGTCAGCATTTTTAGGACGCAGCAGGTCAGCGATTGAAAGGGACGGCACCGTATCATAATCCCCCCACAACGCCTGGGAATTCATGATATAGTTGAAGCCCAGCTGCTCGATCACTTCGAACATGTCCCTGATATTGTTTTCATCCACTCCTGCAAAGGCCTCGTCCAATGAGATGATATATGGCGCGAAGTCTCCTGCTTCTTTGTATCTTGAATAAGCTGCAGTGAAAAGCGGTATATACATGGCCATCGCCTTCTCTCCGCCTGAGAACTGGAAAAACGCATTATTCGTTAACTCACGCTTGATTCCTTCGTTCTCCCGTTTATAAGAGAGGACAAAGGTAAACCATTTCCGATAATCCAATACTTCCTTCAAGACCTGATGAAGGGTGGATCCTTCATTGCGAAGAGTGATCAATTCTTTGGCTTTCGCAATCCTGGATTGGAAATGCCGGGTGATTTTGCTTAAATCATCTTCGTGAAGATGTTTGCTGTCACGTTCGAGCAAGCTGACAAGTTCCACCGTATCCATCTCTTCTTCCGATTCCGCTGTTTGTGCTTTCCACGCAATCGAGAAGATCAGTCCCGAGGAATTGTCGCGCGCCGCCATGATTTTATCCATCTGACGAACCCATTTGGCAGCCCGCTTAATCCGGCTCCTGAGAATCGTTCCGATATGATTCAGCATGATATCCTCATACAGCTTCCGGTCCTGTTGATCCAGATTGCGATCCTGTTCTTCATAAGTTTTTGTCAGGATATCAGCAAGATAATAGGGATTGACCTGACTGCCATTATAAGAGAAACGTATCATCCGGCGATCCTTTAGAGATCTGTACTCTTGCAGGAAGGGTTCAAATCGCTCATCCTGCTCCTCATTTATCCACAGGGGCATGTCTCTGTCGTCGGTATAACTCCCCATCCTGTACTCCGATAACATCTGCGATTCTTCAAAAAATGCCTTGGACAGCTGCTCTAATAGTTTGGGTTTTTCATAAGAGATGAGCATATCCCCGTATGCTGATAAAATGTGGTCCGCCTCTGGAACATCGACTTCTACAAACTGATGATTGATCTCTTCTGTGACGTGCTCTTTCCACAAATCGCTCATCTTTGTCCAGAATTCCATGTCCGCAATGTACTCCTCCAACTTCTCATCCACCCGTTTTGCCTCATTTACTTTTTCTGGAATGGTCTTTTGAAGCATTCTTAGCTGCTGCTTCACATCTTCATACCTGCCCTGTACACGTCTGATTTCACGCCTGATTTCCTCCACACCTTTTAAGGCGAGCTGATGTTCGATGGACTCGATTTCCAGAAGCAATTTATCTCTGTCACTCTGCTCCACGTTGATGTCACCTTTCAATTGATCCAGCTCTTCTTCTATATCATGGAGCAGCGAGGCTATATCTTGAATCCGTTGTCGGCTGGCTTGCAATTGAACAAGCCCATTTTCAAAATTGTTCAGATTCCCTTCGTATTCCTTCATCAAAAGAATTGTCTGGGTCACACTCTCTGTGTCCAGCTCAAACGAGAAGCGACTGCTGTATTCGTATAGTTCCTGCTTCAACCGGCTTAGGGCCACCTGTACTTCTTTCCATTGGCGATCGGTTTGATCCAGAAGTGCCTGTTGAACGTTCCGTTTTTGTTCAAGCTCTTCATACTGTTTATGGATGTCACGCAGAACTTCATCAGATGGGATTGATTGCTGCCATTCTTTCACGTTCTCCAGGACCTGTGTTAACCTCGAAATCTCCAGCATTACTCCGTCCCGATCTTCGTTCAGCTCTGCAAGTTCAGTCACGAGAAGCGCGATTTGCTCCTTCAAATGACGTTTTCTTGATGCCCTGCCAATGAATTTTGACGGACCTTCTTCCGGTGCATGACCTTTCAAGATCCCCATAATATACGAACCGTCCGGATCGATCATGAATGCTCCCGCTGTTTCTTCTAAGGGAATGGAACGAAGGACGTCATCCACCTTTTGCAAGCAAACAGCTGAATCCCCTTCGACATCCGGTCTTAGGTAGTCGGCAAGGGTCTGGGTCATAAGCAGTGGCTCTGGTACCAGTACTGAGTCTTCGGACGGAGTGATCCCGTCCGCTGTTATGAGGCTGTCCAGGATCCCCGTCTGATTGAGAACCGCTTCGATCCGGGATTTTTCCCCTTCCGTCACACCATCCTGAAACTCCACCGCTTCATAAAACGGAACCGCCGCAACCCCTCTTCCTTTAAGATCTTCACGGTGCAGGGACGTTCCCTCAGAACGGCCGGGTTCAATCATTTTCTGCTGCTTCAATTGTGTCATCTGCCTGTTCTTTTCTTCAATGGCATCGTCTAATTGCTTAAGATGATTTCTCTTTTCAATCATTTGGGTCCGTATCTCTTGCCGGTATTCATCCAGACTGTCGAGCAGTATCCCTTTTGCTTGATCATAGGAATTCTCTTCGTAAAGCCCTTGAACAGATCGGGCCACCTGTTGGCGCTGACCATCCGTGAATAAGAGTTTGTCATGCTCACCAATCCAAGTGAAAATAGCAGATTCCAACTTCTGCTGCTCTTCCGTAAACCACTCTTCCGTATGGTTCATTTGCTGCAGGATCTCATCCACTTTCTGCTTCTTCGCAGACGATTCCCGTTCAAGTTCACGGTATCTCCCCAGCTGCCGCTTTCGATCTTCAAGGAGCTTCATGGCTTCTGAAAGGACATCCAGATGAGACGCAGCTTCTTTTTTCCAGACGGTAAAATCGTACTCACCTTCTTCCATCCGTTCGAAGTCGGCTTGATTGACGATGTGAGCTGAAAAATCACATTCTTCTGCCAGTTCATTCATTTCCTCCAGTAATTCTTCAACCTTACTTTTCGCTTTCCATTCACGTTCCTCCAAGGAATCAAGCTCTGCCTTCTTTTTCACATAATCGTTGTGCTTTCTGTCCCTTTTCTCCTCCAGGCGAATGACCGAGTCTTTTTTCCGCAGAGATTCTTTCTCAAGATCTTTCTTCTTCGCTTCAAGTGACCAGACTTCATGGCGGTTCAGCTGATCCTTTTGTTTTTCAAGAAGGTCTTGCTCATTCGACAAGTTCTCTTCTTTGACCTCAAGGTCTGAAATTTCCACTTTCAAATCTGATTTGTTTTGCTGAAGTTCTTTGACCGCTTCTTCTTTTTGGACAACCTTCTTATGCGCTGATTGCCACTTTTCCGCTTGTTCAGCAAGTACATAACGGTTATAGCGATCGTACACCCGGAGCACTTTATTGATCGATTCCTTTTGCATCGCCAGGCGCTCAAGCTCCTGTTGTGCCTGATCCATGTGATCGATACTATCGGATAAATAACGGATCTCATCATCCGTCAACGGCGGCAAGGCAGATTCCAGGATTTCATAAATCACCGTCGGTTTAAAGTCTTTTGAAAGCTTGGGGCTTCTCAATTGAATCAATAATTTGATCATATCCTCATAGGCATCCGTCGATTGGAAGCCGAAGATGTGGCGATTCACAAGTTCCATGTACTCCCTCTGGGACTGGACGACTTCTCCCCCTGTCCCGACCCGGTTCTTCAGTTCCTTTTCAGACATGGGAATCTTTTCACCTGAATGCTTTAGGGTAAGGGAAAAATCAAAGCCGATCCGCCGATTATCCGTGATGACGAAATACCATGATTTCATCTGCTTATTCCTCTTCGCCTGCATGCCGATTCCGGTTGTCATATACTGCCCTGTACTTTTCTTTACATATTCCATAAACAGATATCCCGTCCGCTCATCACGATCGACAATCCCTTTTTCGCCCAGAAGATAGTCCTCCATCCGCCTCGCCTTCGAACCAAATGGATCCAGCCTATCCGGGGACTTCCTCCCATCCAGCAGCACTGGAAGAAAACTCTGCATCGTAACGGACTTACCCGACCCATTGGCTCCGCGAAGCAGCAGCTTCCCATCTTTAAAGTCAAAGGTCTCTTCATCGTAATACCAGAAATTCACGAGTCCGGCGCGGTTCAATTGCCACCCTTCATTACTCACTATCATCACCCTTTCCCTTAAAATCATCCGGATATTTCCCTGCAAGTATCCCAAATAAAGGCTTGATATAAATCATCGCATCACTCTCATCCGTTTCTGCCATCATCCAGCTTTTCATGGAAGAAAGGCACTCCTTCCTGATCGTCTCCACCGCAGCTTCCCGGAAATATTTCGACCAGCCGGCCCCATTCTGTTCCTTCAACTCTATGATCAACTGATCAAAGTCCCCAGTCGTCAACAGTAAATCTCCGGATTCCAGGGGCGTGAATGAAGAACGCCTTTCATAAAGAAGATACGACAGCTGCAATAATACATCGGTCACGGCTTTATTATCCGGAAAATACTCATACTTGTAGTTAGGTTCCTGTGAGGATAGAAATGCCGTATTCTTGAACAGCCGAAGGCGGTAATGGCTGTGTTTCTCAATGTCTTCCATCATACGGTTCCGAAAGTTCCTGATATAAATAAAATCAGGGTCGTTCGTTGATTTTCTATGTACACCAGGTGAAAAGAACAGTTGGCGGTAGACCCTCTTTCTCCGCTCATCTTCCTGTTGGAACTTCCAATCTTCCTGAAGGAGTTCCTGCCAACTGGTAAACTGAGTCAAATCTTCCGGAAACGACCGGATGAAATATTTGCTGTAAACCGTCGTCTCATATAACACCTCATGTTCTTCGTCGGTATCAAACCTCTGAATATTCCCGTCCACCGTGCGGATCAACTGAAGGTCTGCCATGGTCTTAATCGTACGGATAAGGGACTTCCGGTGAGTATACACCGTCCAATCGATCCCTTCGTCTCCCTCATAATCATGCCTGATTTCCTCTGCCAGTTCCGACAGCAGAAACTGTTCACCGACAGACTTTTCCTCGAGAAAGGCCATGGCGTAACAGAACAACGCGTAGTCCCGCTGCTCCTGGAACGATGGAATGCCCATCCATGGTTCTGGCTCGACCGGAATCTTCTCAAGCTTAATAAAATGTTGATGGACGATTAACAAGAGGCCGAACTTATCATCAAGATACCGTCTCAATACCTTCTCCCGTTCGCGGATCAACTGATACTCCTGTGGATTCTCACTTCTCAATATCCAGAACTCATGCAGCAGGATTTCCAGCCCTTCAATCGCTTTGTCATCAAATTCAACCGTCTGTACCTGTTCCATCCGATGGCCCTCCTTTCATTTCAAATGTTACATCCGGCATCTTTAACACTCCGTCTTCTGCTTGCAGGATCACCATTCGCTCACGATGGACCTGAACCCGAACCGTGAACCCATAATCCGTTTTAATGGTCTGTTTTTTGCCCGCCATTGCTTTCCCGATCCAGCTGAGAATCACCTTCCGGACAAAAGGCTCCACTACATCAAGCTCAGAAATGACCATTTTGTCATCTGTAAACAGATTTTCGATGATGGTGCGCTCCTGTTCCTTTTCAGCCAGATGCTTCCGCATCAATGCCTTTTTCTTTTCCTCATTCGACACCATCGCCCCGGGCTTTGTTTTTTCCTTATATGATCTGACCCTTGGTTTGATCGGCAGGATGATCGGCTCTTCCTCCCAAATATCACTGTGAATGTTTTCTGTTGTATCTTCTTCGATTTTCAGATGCCTGATCGTCATGGAACCGAAAACGACCGCTGATAATTGATGGGCATCTTCCATCGAACGGCTCGCGCTGAAGAGTTTTGCCAGATGAAGATAATCTTTCTTACGGCTTTGATGACTGTGATGCCGCTCGCTCATCCGCTGCACATAACGGGTGATCCGCCTGATCATTTCATTTGTCTGCAGCTGCAGCATCTCAAGTTCACTCGATTGGCTGTCACTCCCGATGAACCATGACCTCATCACTCGCCAGAAGTCGTGGAATTCCTGATACCAATCCATCACCGTCTCTTCACTGATTTCCTCCAGTCTGGGAATCTGCCTCCTGTGATCAGCAAGCTTATCAAAGAAAGGAGCTACAACCTTTTGATCCATCCGGTCCAGCTGATCTGAAATCTGGAAGGATGTCTTCTGCAGGGACACAATAAAGTCTCTCAGATAAGTGGTGAATTGATTTTTATATACCAAAAACGCCTCACTCTGCATCCGCTGATCCGTTTGTTCACTATTGATATACGCAATATAATCCGCCGTGCTCGTCCGGATCGTCCGGAAATACTGCAAGAGATCCTCCCAAAGGAGCATATACGTTTCGGCCGATTCCCTAAGCCCCTTTTTCAACTCATGATCCAACTTGTTCACGGATTCAAGCAATCTGTCAAACTGAGACTTCTCCAGAGATCCCCCGAAGCTCTCCCCGCTCTTCTTCTCAAGAGTCGCGACCATTCTCTCAATCTCAATCGTATAAGGCGTCGACTGATAGCGGAAACGCTTCTTCTTATACTCCTCGATCGTCTTCGCGTTCGTCATATCCTGCCTGGCATTCAGATTCTTCCACTTCACCAGCTGCGCAAGCTGGATGAGAAGCTGCTCCTCTTCATAGTGCTCGTAATGAGGGAGGGATCTCATATATTCCAGTACCTCTTCAGGTGAAATGAAATCCCGCATCCGTTCATGCTGAAAGTAAAAGTATCGTAGAATCGTTCGGTATTCTGCCGCATTCTCTGCAGTCAGATAACTCGCTTCGATGAGCTTTTTCATTGGTCCTTGCATGTTCACGCACCTCTTTTCATGGCCATCATACTTGACTCACCTATGTATGTATATGGAATAATTATACCAGTTGAGGGAGCAGGCGGTAACGTAAACGTAAGAGAGGGGAAAGAGAATACAAGGGGCAGTATTTTACCTTTTGATCCAAAACAGAACGATTCACTAGATGTCTGATCGCTCTTTACTGAAACACTACACTAGCTAGGTTACAGCTCTTCTCCCCTGAAACCAAAGAGACAGGTAAACAACAGGGGAATCGGTTATATTTAGAACAACCACCCAAAGATTATTCGACAAGTTGCACGAAAACAGGGGAAAGTGGAATGAAAAATGAAAATCATGCACGTAAATCTGGAAAGTGGAACATATTTTCAAAATGTTGCCTGAAAAAGTTGAAAAGTGGATCGAAAACGAAAGTTGGCGCATAAAACCTGCTCCTCATTCATCTAAAAATCCATTAGCACCGGGATTTTCAACATAAGGTCCCCTGCCCCTTATAGAAATTTGCTAACTTTTGGTCCATTTAAGCTAAAAAATGAACAGAAGTCTTCAAAAAATCATAAGGAAAGGCAGCTGATTTATTATAACCATAAATAAAACGCAGTACCTGTCCCTGCGGTTCTCTCCCATCAACTAATTGAGCCGCGGTACCTGTCCCCTATGTTCAAACAAAACGGCGTTGACCAACAAAAAGTCAACGCCGTTTTCTTATGGCCGAACACCAGGAAACTCAATCACAAACTCCGTCCCCACCCCTTCCTCACTTTCCACACGGATCTTCCCGTTAAATGATCGGATGATTTGGTAGCTGACCATCATCCCGAGTCCCGTCCCATTTTCTTTTAAAGAATAATAGGGGGATCCAAGGCGCTGTACCTGTTTCGGGTTCATGCCGATTCCCTGGTCCTTAACAGTGATCCTGATGTGTCCATCGACGGCATTGTGACATGATAGCGATACGGTTCCGCCATTCGGCATGGACTCCACTGCATTTTTCAAGAAATTAAGTAGGGATTGGTTCAGTTTCTGGGGATCTGCCTTCATCCAGCAGTCATCCTGGATGTCTGTTTGAAATTCAACCTGCTGGTTCACGCTGAAGGTTTGAATCAGCGATGCTGTGCGTTTTAATTGTTCACTGACATTGATGGTTCCATATGTACTGTTGGAGGGCTTGCCTAAAGCGAGAAAGTCGTGGATGATTTCATTCGCGCGGTCTAATTCTTCAATCGACAACTTGATGTATTCTTTCTGGCGATAAGGGAGGTCGGGATCATCGAGGAGCTGCAGAAATCCCCTGCTCACCTGCATGGGATTTCGGATTTCATGGGCAAACACACCGGTGAGTTCACTAATCACCTTGAATCTTTCCGTGTCCTGGACCTCCAGCCTGAGCTCGTGGATCTCATGGATTTTCTCGATCAACACGGTACAGAACCCCGTGACGGCAATAGTAAAAATCAGATGAATGACCTGCACTTTCAATACAGGGATGGAGAATCCATTCATGCCCCCAAATACCATCATGCCGCAGAGACAGTACAGGAACGATAATCCCGTTGCAATGATGATTCTTCTACCCCTGTTCACACGCAAAAATAATCGCTGAACATAAAGAATGACGGGGAGTGTAAGTATGAGCACAACGACTGTCGTCACAACCCCCATGCTGATTCCGAAAGTCAGGCGGTAAAGAATGATGAGGAATGACAAAAACACGCCGGGCCAAATTCCGAGGTATATCGTCCCGAATAACAGAGGGATAAACCGAATATCGAGTCGTGCGCCTCCGCCGTATTCCACGGGAAAGGACATGCACAATAGGATGGACACTCCCCACAAAAGGGTCATGAACATCTTAATTGCCCGGTCCTCTTTCACCTTCTCCAGAATAAACGTAAAGTAACTGAAGATAGGGATAACCATTAATGTAAACTGCAGCAGGAAATCTTTCAGAATACTCATCCGCGCACCATTCGCCTTCTGTTATATGTATCTACTATTTTAGCAAAATCCAGATACTTTGGGTACTTGGGGCAAATTATTTTAAAAAAACTGAGGTGCTTGTCCCTATGTCTTTACCCATGGTTTTTTGGTGCCCCTTTTTCTAATTACAGAAAAATGTTCCCGCTCCCTATTAAAAAATAGCCCCCTTACAAAAGGGGACTACTCTTCTCCATCTTATCTTGGTTCCAAATAAATCGGAATGAAAGAAAAACCATTTTTCTCCCTGATTTTATTAGCTTTTTCTAAATCCTGAGCCTCACTACTACTAATCACGCCAGATCGTTCTGATATACTGATATCTAGAATTTTCGATTTTTCATGGCCTTTAAGCTTACCTATAGCTATTCTTTTAATTGAAAGCTCTTTAGGAAATGTCTCCAGATATTGATCGACCTTCTTCTTTTCTTCTTTGGTCAGTGGTTCCAATGTATATCCGCTCTCAGCTAACAACTCCTCAATTTCAGATTGTTCATCATCTACTGTTTTTTGTATGACCTTTCCGGATTTATTTAGAGGTACAACGACAGCGTCCCCCACTTCAAGAACACAATCCTCTTGATTTTCAACAGGGGCAAACGTCATAATGTATTGGCCATTTTCCCCTTCCACTTCGCCTTTACTGAAAATTGGTTCCACCTTTTCTCCTTTTGATTTAATAAATACTCCTGATTTCTTTTCGTTGACAATATAACCATATTCTTTACTGATTTTCCTTGCATTGAGATATTGTCGTTCCAGTTTACTCATCACTCTATATTCTTTTCCATTTACATCTTCCAAGGTCCCTGTGTCAGACCCACTGACGACAACCCTTGTTTCAAGCTTTGAAAATTCTACCTTGTTTACGGTGTAGGTTTCCCTTTTATAAGTGAAAGTTTGATTGAGCCTAACTGTTTTTCTCTCGGATACTGCAGCTGGCTTGATCTTGAACTCTACCGGCCATATTGTGTCCACACTGTCCTGACCATTATCGTTCCAAATTGTTAATTGATCAATTTCCAAGCGGATGTCTTTCCCCTCATAATCCTTTAATGATTCGAACGATAGGGCCGTTGCCACTTTGTTTTCTTTTTTATCATAATATCTGCTTCCCCAACCTACATTTTTTAATTTCCTTTTTTCATTTCCAACCATCAAATTGATTGAGCTTGCCCCTTCAAATAGATCGATATAATAATCCTTTAAATCGGTTGTTTTACTTTGATAAGTAAGGAGAAGCTTTGTTTCTTTATCATCCGTCAATAACCGTTCGAAATGGACGGTGATGTCATGCCTCTCATCGGTATATGATTGATCAAGTATTTGCCCATCCCCTGATAGTACAGCATTTCTCACACCTGAATCATCGATATGGTTACTTGAGAAAAGTTTGTCATATACCTCTTGAATAGCCGCTATCACGGGTGTGAATGTTAACGTTGATGCAATTAATAAAAGTGCCGCTGCAATAATCGAAAGTCTTTTATAAAGGGACTTTTTGCGCATGGGTGAACGTTCTGTACTGCGTTTATTCTCCTCTGGAGCGGCAGGTCTCTTATCATTGTTTTCCACTTTAGCTTTCTTGACGCCTAATCTGGCTCTACTATGTATTTCATCAGGAATTTCAATTTTTTCCAATTCATTTCTAATATGGTTATGGTTACTCATACATATCAACCCTCCTAACCTGTTTTCGAAGTTTTGCCAGCGCCCGATATAAAACAGACTTCACTGTGCCCAAGGGGGTTTCCTCGATTTCTGCAATCTCCTTCAAGGTATACCCATGGTAAAATTTCCAGAGTATAATATTTTTTTCACTTTCATTTAATGTTTCAATCAAATCATGCAAGGATAATGAGAGAGGAATATCATTGTCCTCAGAATGTATAGGAGAAGCGTATTCCGGGTTCAGATGAATGATCTTCTTTCTATTTCTGAGCATATCAGTAGCGCAGGTTATCGAGATCTTGATTAACCACGTTTTAAAATATTCAGGATTCTTTAATGTGCCAATCTTTTTGAATGATCGATACGCTGTTTCTTGAACGACATCAAGGGCATCTTCCTGATTTTTCACGTATACATAAGCCATTCGATAGATATCTTTTTCGTACTCTTGAAACATTGTCAAAAAAGCCTCTTCGTCGCCTTCTTGAGCTTTGTGAACTAATTCAATAATGGAACTCACCTTCTTTTCCTTTTCCTTTGTTTATTACTATGTATTAGACGGACACGTTAAGGATTTGGCTTCAATAATTTAAAATACCACAATAAAAAACAAGAGGAATTGCCCCCTTGCTTCTTTGATTCATGATTTGTAATTTAATTAATGGGGGTACCGGAGATCGTTCTCATCTTACTTTTTGTATTACAAGAACAATAGAACGCGTCCCCCTGCTCTATGCATTCACTTTTCATCCCCCATAACACTCCTAGCCGCATAATACCCACTAAGAGCAGAAGACAACGTCCCCGGCCCCGGAAAGACCTGTTCGCCCGCAATATACAGCTGCGGCAGTGGAGACCGGACACTTTTCGGTTTGGTGATGGCATTTCGAACGGTCAGCGGGAAGCCACCGACGGCCCTTTTTCCGATATAGCGCTCATAGGTCAGGGGCGTGCCCGCTTCTGCAAACAGCAGGTTCTCTTTTACCGGGATGACCTTCCCGATTTCTGCGAGAATCTCTTCTGTCACCTGCTCCTTGATCCGCTTGTACTCATCTTCTGGATATTCCGACCAGCTCTCTAATTCAGTATGCAGCGAGACCGTCATCATCACTTCCCCTTCAACCCGTTCACCTTTTCGGTCAACAGAATGATTGAAGGTGACATAGACAGGTCCATGGGTGTTTGCCCTGAGAGTGTGAGAATCCAGACTCGGAACGATTTGATAAGCGAAAGGGAGTGTCTTTTCCTTTAACTTCCCGCTCAACCCTTCACTAGACAAAATGGCATCGACCCGAAAGGCTCCCCAGGAAAACTCGTCCCCACTCTCATAGCTCGTTCCCTCCCCGAAGGAGATGCCTGAATTGTTGATCACAAAGTCGAAGGAAGACGTACATTTGCGACTGGCCACATTCCATTGTTTCCGGCTTTCTTCATAGACAAGGCTTTCAACCGGAGACACTTTCATGATCCCGCCGCCGAGCTCTTTAATGCGATGTGCCAGTGCTTTTCCCAGCTGGCCCATACCATTTTCGATAAAAAAACTGCCTCTGCGGTAAATCGTCAGAGCCAGACTTGATGGAAGCAATGCTGCCTCCCTGACATCCGTCTGCACCGCATCAAGAAGCTGGGCGTTCAGCAGCTGGCGCAGTGGTTCATACGAGTCAAGCTGATACTTCCTCATGAGATCTTCCACTGTATACAGCGCATATCGTGCCAAGCGGGCCATCGATATTGGATGCCGTACAGCGTGACGGGGCAGGCTTCCCAGGTCATATCGTTTTCTGACGGGTAAAGAAACCCTGCTTTCTGTCACAGCCAGGACATCATCACTTATTCGTTGAAGAGCCTCCCAGAACCTGACCACATCCCCGCTCCTCGGAAGAAATGCTTCCTTCAGCTCCTGTGCCCACAACGCTGGCCTTTTCACGATTGAAACCTTTCCTTCCGGCAAAATGACATCCATGGGGTGAAGCAGTTCTTCTGCGGGCAGATCGATATCCAGCTCGTTCAACACGGTCCTCAACAAGCCCTTTTCCTCCAAGCCAAACGCAATCGTCGCGCCTGTTGGAAACTTCCGGCCGTTCCGAATATACCACCCTGCTGAACCTCCAACAGTCGTCGCCTTCTCAAGGACCGTCACCTTATACCCTTCCTTCGCCAAATAGGCAGCCGCCGTCAATCCGCCCACACCCGCACCAATAATACAAACCGACTTAGACAAGGGATCACCTCCGCTCCTTGCTTCCCGCAAGCAATGTTCGTTGTTAGTTGCCATTAGTATACCCTTAATAGACCTGGGATGATAAAAATGGAGGTGCTGCGATGTGCTAAAACCAGAGGTAAAACCAAAGGGACAGGTACTCCGGTCTTTTATCAAAATTGAAAAAAACCAGGGTGCCTGTCCCCTGGCTTTCCTGGCTTCTTTACCCTCACCCGCTCCCTCAGCAAATCTTTCGGCAAACCGGATTACACTACTCTCCCACCCTACTACACCGTCATCTTCCAACTGGATCCTGCCAGCCAGTTTTCTTTCTCTTTATAGTCCGGCACAATTTTTCCAACAAGACGCCAGAAAGACCGGTCATGATTGAGATGCACCATATGGCACATTTCATGGACGACTACATAATCGACCACTTCCCGGGGAGCCATGGCCAGCTTCCAGTTGAAGGTCAGCTGTCTTTTGGCGTCACAGGTCCCCCACGTTTTGGTGCTGTCTGTAATTCGGAAGCTATGCGGCTTAGTTTTAAAATGATGCTGGTGTGAAGAAATACTTTTCTCTACTAACGTTTTGCACTGTTGATAATAAAAGCGTTTCAAAGCTTGTTTGATTCGTTCATCCTCCAGCTGTTTGACATAGACATGGATGGTCGTTTCATCAAACAGGACATGATCCTGCGGGCTGGATGGATCGTGATGGACTTCTATAGGAAAGACCTTGCCTAAATACAGAAACTGCTCACCCTGATCATAGACCTTTTCCTGGGGCCCATTCAGCCGGTCCTTCCTTTCTTTCGAATTCCTCAGGATCACATCCCATTTATCCTCTACTAATTGAATGATAGACTCGTCCGGCGTGCCTTTCGGGGCATGTACCTCGACATTTCCATAATGATCAAGATAAATACCAATGGATTTTCGATTTTTGTACTTAATATCAAGATATATCGTCTCACCTGAAAAAGTATGGTTCATGATTTATCCCCTGTATCTGATCGTTAATCCTTTTAAGAAATTCCTGGCATATCGGTCACCACAAATTTGGTAATTCTTATGGCCTTCCCTCCGTAAAATGGCGCTCATTTCGCCTTTGGTGACCTTCACACCCGCATCTTCCAGGATGTCGATCATATCTTCACTTGTCAAAGAGAGCGCAATTTTCACTTTCTTGAGGAGAAGGTTATTTACGTGTTCATACGTGATTGCCGGCCGTTCCGGCTGTCCCGGCTTAGGTTCCTGTTTGCCTCTTTTAAATGTAATGAATCCATTTAAAAACGACTCGAACATTTCATCATCACATGGTATATGATTTTCCTGATGATCATCCTCGTCCACTGATTTGGTCAGGACCTTCATCACCTCTTCTTTAGACAAATCCATGCCGCCTAGCTTGAAAATCTCCACCATCTCTGTATTTTTTATATCCAAAGCATATCGTAAACGAATCAATATATCGTTGTTATCTATATTCATGGGTTGACCTCCTGTTAATTATCTTGATACTGAATCACTAGCTTACCACTTTAGAGGCTTTGTTAAAATAGTATTAATTTGAGGGACATGCTATATCTATGCTTATCAACCTTTCAACAGTTGAACAATTTCCTTCGTTTTTTCCAGGTGAATCTCTTCGATCGGACTATGATTTTTTCGCACAGCTGTACCAAAATGATAATAGCCTGTATTTACTGTTGAATGAACAGAACAAATATTGCTTGCATTTAGTCCACTTCCAACCAAAATTGAAATATGCCCAGATACGGTTTTCATTTCCTGTATGGTTTGCAAGCGACTGGAAAATTCACCATTACCGCCAGAAGTTAAGATCGTTGTTATTTCTTTGTATTGGGCTAATGTTTTTGCTGCCTGAACGGGATTGTTTGTAGAATCAATTGCCCGATGAAATGTAACTTCCAATCCACTGCATTCGGTCAATAACTCTTCAAGCATAGGTTGGTTTACTTCATGATTCTCATTCAGCACTCCTAGTACTACACCATTCGCACCTAATGAGCGGATGATGTTTATATCATTTTTCATGATTAAAAAGTCGTCATAAGAGTAACAAAATGATTGACTATGCGGCCTTACCATCACATTGACCGGAATGCTTACACGGTTAACTACTGCTTCGATTAAAGAGTGACTAGGAGTTAAACCGCCCTCTGTCAAAGCGGATACCAGCTCAATCCGATCTGCCCCGGATTGTTCAATTAAAATAGCATCTTCTAACGTTGTCGCAATAAATTCTATGTACATCGTATCAACCTTTCTTATGCTGCCTGTCACATATACGTTTAAGGCGTTGCTTCTTATTGGAATAGTTTCTCTTCGCTAATGAGGCTGCCGCCATAACTTTTTAAGCACTATTTAGTCTAAACTTCCGGCAGGCAAACAGAATCTAGAATTGCAATTGTATGAGCATATACATTTATGCAAATGGAAGCAAGAGAACCGTCCCTATATTGCATTTTGTCCCCAACGACTTTCATGCCTATACCCTTAAGAAGCAATAAACATAATAAAATGTAGGTCAGTCATAAACATTAAACATTTCTTGGATGCGAGAAAAAATATACTTCATAATTGTTTGTTAATGTGGAAAACTACATCATAATATTGGAGGTTAGAAAATGCTTAATATTCGTTTGATTTTACTCATCTTAATTTTCACTTCAGTCGTTAGCATCGAAAAAGTTGCTTTAGCAGAGGACGTAAAAGTAAATCCTCAATCTTTTCATTACAAAATTGATTACAAAGAACTATATCAGTTTTTAGGAATAAGTAAGGAAGAGTATAATAGTGAATGGAAAAAAGGAAAAACAATAACTGAAATCGCTAAATCCAATGCAATTGCCCCAACGGAATTAATTACTTTTTTTGGTGAGCTGCAATTTACTGCTCTAAATGAAGCATTAACAAAAAGAGCAATTAACAAAGACTTTTACTATAACTATGCAATATCTCATATGGAAGAAGATATTATGCAAGTTATTAATCAAAACCCTAATAGACGAAGATCAGATAAAAAGGTTATGTACAATCATGATAGTATTAAGGTTGATGAACTTATTCAAAAGGTTGACTTTAATGTCCTTCTCCCTAATAAACTGCTTATTGATAATTATACGTTGGAGATTAAAACATATCCTGAGTGGGAAAATGATACCTTTACAAAGGTCAGACTACATTATATGGATAATGAGGATAATTCATTGTTGCTTGGGATTGAACAAAGAAAAATTTCGGATGATTATTCAGGGGATTCATTCCAAGGTAGTGAAGAAACCGTTAATATTAATGGACACAAAGGTTATTTCAAGACATTCTCAAATGCTGCTGGCGGCATACTTACTTGGAAGCAGGAGGGTACCTTGGTAGAAATGGATAGCAATCTTTTTAACAAAAAAGAAATGATAGAAATTGCTAACTCAATGAAAGTTGTTAAGTAAGATTCTTTGCAACCAAAATCAGAATGGCACTCAAGAGCCCTCATTCATCAACAGGGGATTTTGATCAAAGGATTAACGCTTTATTGGTGAAATTAATGGATTACTAGAGCAGGATAACGGAATAACTCACTTTGGTATACAGCAAACTAAAGAGAGATGAAATATGAAAAGAATTAAATTTATCCTGATCTTAATGATGATGGTTATTGTTCCGGAAACTCAAGTAATCACTATTTGGTCTAAACTTCTGGCAGGCAAACAGATCCTAGACTAGCGAAAAAATTTATTTTGTGTGAGCGATATACCCCTTCCAAATTTATGAAAGAGGAAGCAAGAGAGCCGTCCCCTTGCTTCCATCCCTCTCTAGCCCAATCAAAAAAGAGCAGATCCATCAGCTTGCCAACAATTAATTAATCCTTACCAAATTGGATATTCATTTCTTCCAGCAGTTGATAGAATGATACGTCACTCATGGAGTTCAGCCTATGTTTCACAGTTGGAAATTCAAGTTCCCGGGTCGTCTGATTAGGGACAATGATACATGTTAAACCGGCCTCCACAGCAGCCGATGCCCCATTTGCAGAATCTTCAAAGGCAATGCACTCTGAAGGCGATACATTCAAGTCTTCTGCTGCAAGCTTATATAAAGCAGGATCCGGCTTAACAAATTCTACGTCATCTGCCGTTCTGATTGTTTCAAAATAATCGATCAGATCAAGGTTTGTTAAGTGTTCCGTGACCCACTTTCTATTTGAGCTTGATGCCAGTCCAATCTTTAGCCCTTCGGATTTAGCGCCCTTCAAGTATTCAAGGACCCCAGGCCGTGCCTCGAGCACGCGGACCCGTTCTGAAAATTTCTGCTGGTTTTTGGCTTTCAACAGCTCACGGTCTACCTTCACCGAGGTAAGTTCCCTTTCTAATAGATCAAAGACAGTGAATGTGCTTTTTGTACCGATATGTTCAATCCAATCGGCATAAGGAAATTCAAGACCATGGTCATTGAACATTTCTTGAAATATTTCCACATGAAGGGTTTCCGTATCTAGGATCAGTCCGTCAAAATCAAAAATAACTGCTTTATACATTCCCTTCACCCTCTTTTATTAGTCTTGGTCTATAATATGTTCCAAACTCAATTTCACCCGTTCCGCAATTAAATAGTATTTGGAATAATGGACGGGAGTATCCTTTTCCCCGAAGATCACTTTATCCACCGATACGAGTAAATTTAAGCTATTTACCTTTAAATGTCTTTGCACTTCTTCATCAGGATGAATAAACTCCAAGTTCTTATTTACTCTTTTAAACTTTACTCCATAATCATCATGGATGATGGCGAAGGTTGAACTTTCGGGCGTAATTTTATCTTCGATGCCAGGATAAAGGTCTGTAGGCAAATAGGCAAAGTCCAGGCTTAGCTCCTGGTCATTGCGATACACTTTTCTTACCAGTTCAATATATTCGTCGTATCGCTTCTCAAAAACCCTGTCTAAATCCTCGTTTCTATTCACTTTCCGGATAGAAATGATATCTTTCGTGATAGTATCATTATCGGTTGTCAGCCCTTCAGAAAAACCTTGCAAATCCAACAAATGAATTTCTTTTCGCTGAGCGCTTACAAATGTTCCTTTACCTCTGACAATTTTCAGCGTACCTTCATCCACTAATTCCTTGATGGCACGTCTGATGGATATCCGGCTGGCATTAAACAAATCCCCCAGCTCTTTTTCAGTAGGGATTTTATCTCCTTCTTTTAATCCATTGTTATCAATATATTGTTTAAGGCCAGTCATGATTTCTTCATATAAATAATGCTGCAGATTGTCTTTTTCCATTGTCAACGCCTCAATATCTCAATTTTACAATAATTATACATGAACCACGGTTGAAATAAAATGAATTACATTTTTGCAGGGTAGCCAAATCCTCCATATACTTGACATGTGTTTTCAGCTGAGACTGTCCCTTTTTCAATTGCCTTTTCGATGTCGTTACTCTTCACATATTCGGTTAGAAAGCCGGCAATCAAGCTGTCCCCTGCCCCCATTGTATCGACCACTTCTATGCTGCGTAATGTTTGTTTGTAGATGGTTTGATTATGAACAAATACCGCAGGCTCCCCTCCCCGTGTCAACCCGATTATTTCAAAGCCAAACGGTGCAAGACTTTCAACAAAATCATCCAGTTCTGTTTGTGATAGTTCTGCAGCCGAGAAGAAAGCATAAGATACATACGGAGCAATAGAGGAGATATAGTCCAGATCTTTTCGATTTGAGAAATCGTACGATATCTTAATCTCTTTCGAAATCTTAAGCAGTTCACTTTCCATGGAAGAATAGCAGCTTACATGGCATAGGTCGAATTGTTTAAGGTAGTCCACTTCTTCCGGTATAAGCTGGATTTTAAAGCGATGTTGGACAGTGTCTTTAGGTCCGCCGACAAATACCCTGTCGTTCTCTTCTGTAAGCGCCACTTTCGGCTGGCCGGTAATGCCTATAGCCTCCCGTGAGAATCGAAAGTCTACCCCTTCTTCCTGCAGTGCTGCCTTTATATGATCAGCAGGTCCATCTGTAGCAAAAATACCAATATAAGCAACCGTGCTTGCGCCATTGCGTTTTGCATTTACAGCGACATTCACACAATTCCCGCCCGGAAAATATTCGTTACGATCCAAATAGCAGTCTACAACATTGTCACCAATTGTAATCAGTTTCATAGGTTTCTACCCTTTCACCGAGCCTTCTGATAAGCCTCGCACTAAGTATTTTTGCAGCACAATCAACAATATAACCATCGGTACTGATGCAATCACCATTCCAGATAATAAGACACCCCAATCGGTTCTTAAGGCATCCCTGAAAACCATCAAACCGGATGGGATCGTTTTCAATTCACTGGAATTGATAAAAACCGTCGCAAATAAAAACTCATTCCATGCATAGAAGGCGTTTATAATGACGGAAGTAATGACGATCGGGATGGACAAAGGCAAGTAAATCCTCCAATAGATCCCAAACTCGCTGCATCCATCAATCAAAGCAGATTCTGATAGTTCTTTTGGAACAGTAATGAAAAAAGCGCGGATGAGGATAATCGTAAGAGGAAGCCGGTAAGCCACATACGTTAGTATTAATGCCCATCTCGTATCAATTAAGTTAAAGAATGTTAGAATCTCAAACAAAGGAATGAGAGCAACCTCCGGATTCATCATCAAACCACCAATGATGAATAGAAGAGCCGCATCAATCCAGCGATTCCGGTACCGGGCCAGGACAAAGGCAGCCATCGTACCTGACATCACCGTAAGGAGGATTGAGAAACCAGTAACATATGCACTATTCAGGAAATAGTTTTGAATCCCTTTTTCCCACGCCAATGCGTAATTTTCAACGTGCCATTCACTCGGTAGTGCCCAAACATTTGTATAAATTTCCTGATAACTTTTAAAAGAAGAGATAAACATCCAAAAAAGCGGGTATAGGATCATCAAGGCGAAAATTAATAATCCAAGAAAAACGATGTTTCTGGATATACGTGTTTTGAGCGGCATATAGTTTCTTTGGGCAGCAGGTAAAACTGTTTTTTCAGTTGCAAGATTTTCAAGTTTCATCTTCAATCCTCCTTCCCTGTTTTAGACAATTTGATCTGGACTAATGCAAAGATCGCCGACAACAAAAACATCAGTGTAGCGATTGAGGAAGCATACCCCATATTGTCCTTAAAGAATCCATTTTGATACATATGGACGGCTAGTGTCATCGAACTGTTACCAGGTCCGCCATTGGTTAAAATATAGGGTTCATTAAAGACCAGGATGGAACCAGTGACCGTAATCAGCAGATTGACAAACATGGTTTCCTTTACTTGAGGAAGTGTAATATGAAAGAACTGACGGATTTTCCCGGCACCATCTATGTGGGAGGCTTCATACAATTCAGCAGGGATTTTTTGAATAGCGACAATGAACAGCATCGTGATTAAGCCGATACTCTGCCATTGTGACATGGCAATGACACTGTAAATCGCGGTCGTCGAGTTGCCAAGCCAGGGTTTAGCAAGATCACCGAGTCCGATTAATTCCAGAAAGCTGTTTAACAAACCAATCTGAGGATTATATACAAAACCAAACAACAGAGCGATGACCGAAATGGAGATCATGACAGGAATAAAATAAATGACCCTCAGTGCTGGAGCGACTCTGCGAAACAATTTATCTTCCAAAATACTTGCAAGTATCAAGGCAAAGAATATCTGAAAGATCACCGATATCGCTCCATATTTCAAATTGTTCAAGAATGCGGTACCAATCACTTCATCGCGGAACAATTCTTTTATATTACTTAAACCCACAAACTCTTTTGAATCTGAAAACACATTGAAATCAAAGAAGCTGTTATAAAAGTTTTGAATGAGTGGTATGTAAATGAAAATACCTAAAAATAGGACGGTTGGCAGAAGGAATAATATTGGCGTAATTGACAGTTTTTTAGCATTCATGTGTGTCACCCACTTTCACGATAATGAGAAAGCCCCGACACCCGAATGTCAGGGCCCTCCTTTTTACTCACTCATTTTCGCTGCTTCTGTTTGAACCTCTTTCATAATATCTTTTGGCGTTTTTTGTTTCGTTGCGAGTTCCTGACCGCCGCGCATGAAGATATCCGCAATCGTAATATCAACCGCATTATCAAACCATGGAGCTGTATTGGATGCATCTAACACAATTTGATACGCTTCATAGCTGGTAGGACTCGTATTCTCTTCCGTGACGCCATTTTTCACGGCATTTAATTGGCCGTCTGCTTTCGTGAATTCCTGAGCTGTTTCCTCAGAAGTTAAGAATTTCAGGAATTCAACCGCTTCTTCAGGAGCATCTTTGCTGAGCATCCAGCCTTCAGGGGCACCGGTCAGGGAATCCGCCCGACCTTCTCCATCCGTTACTTCAGGGAAGTTGAAGAAACCAATTTCTACATCCCCAATCTCTTGTACCAACCCTACTTCAGCAAACTGCATATAAAGAACCGGCACTTCTCCTGCGGCAAACATATTTCGTGCAGCTTCATGATCTATGGCGGTAGAGACTTCTCCCATATAACCCGTCAGCTCTTGGAACATTTCCAACCCTTTAATATATCCTTCATCTGTATAAGTGGAAGCACTTTCCAGTTTATAGTCTGCCTCGCGGACTTCAGGATCCACTACGCGGTCAAAGATTGTCCCCATATAGTGGGAAATAGCCCAGGCATTTGTTAATCCTTCGACAAGAGGAGTTTCATAGCCAGCCGACTTTAATTGATCCAATGCTTTAAGCATCTCATCGTAAGTCTTTGGAACCTCAATATTATTTTTTTCAAAGATTTCTTTGTTGTAGAAGAAGGCTTTTCCATCTACTGTGAAAGGAATACCATATGTTTTATCATCGAATGTAAATCCTTGATACTGGGATTCAAGGATATTCCCGCTCCATTCTTGATCTTCACTAATGATATCATCTAGTTCTTTTATCCTGCCAGAGCTGACTAGATTTTCAGCAAAAGAGTCTGACCAAGAAGAGAAAATATCAGGGAGGCCGTCATTTGATACTAAAACTCTAACTTTTTCTTTATAAGAGTCATTTAAAACTGAATCGACATTGATGGTGACACCAGGATGCGATTCTTCAAACTCTTTAATTTTCTCATCATAGAATGATTTTCTGGGCTCATTTGGCCAACGGTGAAAGAAATCAATAACGACCTCCCCTTCTTTAGATGCGGAACTTGAGTCAGATGAGTTACACCCTGCCAGAAGACTGGCAGCGGTAAAGCCTGCCAGAAGAAAGCTGAACATTTTTTTCAATATAATCCCCTCATCCATACCGTTATTTTTTTAATAGATTTTACACCAAGTGAATGACAATTAATACTCCATTTTCCACATGTATCTTCTAACAGACAGTGGGTGACCTGTATGTTCTGCCAAACCATCTGCATACAGGCGCATGACAGGACCTGCCAGGGCTGGACCAAAATACTCTTTCAAATCATCATCCACACCGCTGTAATCGAATTTGCTGACGTCCACCACTTCTACTTTCTCACTGTATTTTGTGACGAAATCCAGCGCACGCTGATCTAAAGGCTTACTTGGACCCTCACCGACAATCAGCAGGAATGGAACATCATAATCCGTGATTTCAAACGGGCCGTGGAAGTATTCACCTGAATGAATCGCATTTGAATTGATCCATAACATTTCCATCAGCAGACAGCTGGTGAATGAGTATGCATGGTGGTAATAAGCGCCGCTTGCCATCGTATAAATGGTTTTCTCTCTCTTATTCCGCTTACCGAATTCAAAAGCCGCCTCTTTATGCTTCTCCTGATTCGATTCAATTAATCCTTCAAGATTGCTTAACTGATCAATTCCTCTATCATACTTTTCGTCACCTGTAAGGGTTTTCAACAATTTGAAAATAAATGTGTAATAAATACCGATTTCTCCGTCAATGGCATTTGATCCATCTTTGTAATTGTAGTGAAGGACGTATTCTGCTTCTTTGCAAAGCGGGGATTCAGTATCCATAGAGATGGCAACAGTGAGAGCACCTATATTTCTGGCATATGTAGCTGCTTTCACTGTTTCCGGTGTTGTTCCAGAGTGAGAACGCAAGATAACCAGACTGTTTTCATTTAACCCTTTAGGTTCGGAATGGACAAATTCGTTAGAAGTATAAACGAAGCTTGGTTTTCCAGTATCTTTCGTGACGAAGTAGTCACCAAACGATAAAGAAGCCATTGATCCGCCGCAAGCTACGAAAAATACATTTTGAATATTTTTCTTCTCAATTGCGCTAATGGCGTTTTGGATCTGATTAACATGCTCTTGTTTCATTCCCTCCTTTCCATTATTTTTAATTGCTGATTGAGATAATGATTGTGTCATGAAAAGCACCTCCGAGATTTTATGATGTTATGTGACATCATATTGATAATTATAATACGTCATATAACGTTATATGTAAACAGTTTATTTATAATTTTCATACTATTTTTAATATACAAATTACGACAGACTCTGCAGTAGTCTTTCAAAGCAGCACATGAGATAGCACAATTTTAATGGCATTAAAAAGACGTGCTTCTTTTGTTTTAAAAGAAGCACGTCTCTTTTCCTTTTCTCTACCTGGCTTTTATGGAGCAGCTTACCTTACTTTTTATCTGGGCTTAGTACTACGGAGAATACTTTCATAAAAGTTCGCCCCTGGAAATCTCCACCCCTTATCTACAGTCATTTTGGGTTGGATCAATTTCATTGGTTACAGTTGGCTTTTCCCCTGCTCCACACGGAACATGCTAGTTTCCCAGCATCCTGCGCTCTATCCGAAGCAAGAAAACCGTCCCCATGGTCCAAACCCCAAACCAATTCCCCCATTAACCCTCTCCCTCCTCCATCCACGTCAACCCCTCCATGATCACCGCCCCCCCTCTTTATGTAACAAGAACATCTCCCGCATCAACCGCAGCCTTCGTCAAAAACACACCCATCCTCTCCCCACCTTTCATAAAAATTGACCCTTCCAACCAGGACAAGTTACCTATTCCCGCGACTACCGGACAATGAACCTGTCCCCACTCCCCTTAAAGCTCAGCTGAGTGACGAGGAGGACGAATTCCGCTTTACTTAGTAAAAAAAAGCGCCAGATACGTTCCCGCGCTTCAATAAAATAAAAAAAAGCAGAGGCCTTATTAAGCTTCTGCTTGTCAATTTTCCACTATTCATCTTTAACTAAATATAGATTGATTATTATTAACTAATTCATTAGAGGGGCCGGATTCAACTCTTCATCTCTTTGTAAAGACCTTCTAAAAAGCCACTCCCTAATTTCCCTCTAAATGCTGCTTCTCACCAGCCAAAAGCATCTCCAAATGTCTAACGGTCGGGGTGAGATTAACTAGAAAATACGATTCTCTTAACCTTCTTGATGGATCACTTTTTTGAATGTAGGCAGCACTTCCGCTATGAATCATATTGGCATGTACTGCTTTAGAGGTCAGATAGACAACCTCTAAACGGATACGAATGAGCTCTTCCCACACAATTGAAAAATCCGTCGTCATGCTTGCGAGCTTATAGGTCTTCTCGCGTAATCCTTCCAACTCCTGCTCTAGTTCTTCTGCTTGCACTGGCAGGTATTGATTCGAGCCGCCTTGTTTGGATTTTACTTTATTTATCGAATGAATTGCAGCTTCTGTAACACCCAAGCCTAATGGAATTTGATAGAATATAAATGCCGGACGCACTTGTTTGATAAAGGAATCGGCATCTTCAGCTATTAACCAGTTATCCGGGATAAAGACATCTTTGAATTGACAGGCAAACGTTGCACTTCCGTTCAGACCTAAATAATCAATTTTTTCCTTCAGGTTTAAACCATCCACATCACATGGGATACAAGCCATGATTCGTTGATCATCGTCCACTTCAGCCACAATTCCAAACCAATGTGTATCACCCAGATTCGAAACAGATGGCAGTGTTCCAGACACAGAATAACCACCTTCAGTTCGCGTTGCATTCAGGTGCAGCTTCTCCATTCCACCGTAAAATTTCATTGGGTTTGATAACCCTGTCCCACCGAGAAGATCACCTTTTTCGAGCTTCGGTAAAATTTCTTCCTTCAAGTAGGCATTCGTACTATGACGTAAGTAAGTCATCGATGTTAACTGGCACCACAAATTAAATGCCGTTGTCATACACACCTTAGCCGTTTCTTCAACAAGTGCGATTTCCCGTTGTAATACGTGATTGACAGGTAAGTCCCGGGATTGATAAAATCCAGCTTTTCCTAATTCAAGCAAGTATTCTTTCGCATAATAAGCTTCACAATCTATTTGTCTGACAAACGGCTTTAATTGTTCTTGTATGATGGCTTCCAACTTATCATTTTGACTAAATTCTTTTGATATCATAGTACTCTACCTCTCTTAAATTATTGCTTTCTAACGGCGGGCCGGGGACTCTGGCCTCATTATGTAAGGAAATATAATGATGAGGAGAAAAACATGTGGAATAAGAAACAAAACAAGGAGTCAGGCACCCAGTATGCGTACAATCGGGGCTTGAGGCACATGTGCCTCAAGCCTCACTTGCACTCTTATCACTTAGGCATTGTCAATTTCAGTAATGGAGTCTAAAGGCGTATTAACTGCTTCACGCGCTCTTTTTACTGCATCTTCATCAGGAGCATCATAGAAGCATAAGCACTTAGACATATCTTCACATACATATGTCCTTGAGAAGGATACCTCAGGAACCTCTGCATAGTGAACAGAATTTTTCTTCTTACGATCTAGATAGGCATCCATCGTCAAGTTCTCCGGCAAGTTCCATTGAACCAGATAATTAACCTTATCAGCTTGTTTCTTTACGTCATCCAGCTCTTTACCCACTAACCTTACTTCTTTCACTAATTCCACAGTCAGATCTAAGTCTGAAAGAGAATCAGATACCGCCTCTTGACTTTCTCCTTCAAAAATGAAAAATGTTCTTGAAAGATCCTTCGAAACTTGCACCTCTACAAGGTTAACTTCCTTTTTTTCAACTGCTGAATTGATTTCCTCGACTTTGCTTTCAAAAGCAGATTTATTTGAAACCCCGTTTACTGTTGACTCAACTAAAAATAAAGCCATTTGCTCCACTCCTTTAAAAATTAGATTTACTCTATAGATTATTTTATTATACTCAGTTGCAAAAAACAACCAACTAACATTTTTATATTTATGATATATTTATGTTAAAATAATGCTACGCGCAAAAGGAGGACCCTTAATTGAAAACAACCTACAATTTACCGTGTAATATTGCACAAACATTAAACATAATTGGAGACCGGTGGACACTATTAATTGCACATGAAATCCTAAAAGGAAATGTGCAATTCACTGATATCAAAAAATCCTTGGAAGGAATCTCATCAAATATCTTGTCTGATCGTATAAAATACTTAGAGAAATGCGGCCTTGTCACCTCAGTGTTGTACTCTGAACACCCGCCACGCTATCAATACCAACTAACGGATAGCGGAAAGGATTTAGAACCCATCTTTAACGCCATACTGTTATGGGGACGTGACCATTTACAAAAATGCTATAAAAAGATCATTCACTCCGAGTGTCAGCATGAAGTGACAATCGCCTATTACTGCCCACATTGCGAGACCAACGTTGACAATCTTTCGGTGGTTGAAGTGAACGAAGAAAAAGTAAGTTCCTGACACTTAATGTGTTAGGGACTATTTTCTTTTCAAGGCAGTTTCATTAGATGGAGACAACGCCCAGATTCCTACTTCGACGGCGTTACTCCACCCCACTGTTTCTGAATCCATTTTTCAAAAGCGGTAATTGCTTTATCTAATAATAATCCGCATAAACCAATAAAAATGATACCGGCTAGAACCAGATCTAATCGAAGTAAATTCCTCGCATCAACAATCAAGTAACCCAGGCCTGATTGTGCACCAACCATTTCACCGGAAACCAAAAAGATCCAAGCCGTGCCCAGAGCAATGTGCAGTCCGTTGGCGATGTATGGAAATGTTGCCGGGAAAATGATTTTTGTCATCAATTGGGGTTGCTTTATCTCCAAATTCTCTGCAACTTTCAAATAGGTTTTATCCACTTTTTTCACAGCTGAAACTGTTGAAAGCAACACGGGATAAAATGCTGCAATGAAAATAATTACGATGGCCGGGGCGTTTCCGATACCAAACCATAACACAATAAATGGAGACCACGCGATTGGCGCAACCGGACGTAATACTTGTACGATTGGATCGATGATATTCCATACTCTTTCCATGCGTCCAAGCAATAACCCTAAAACAATTGCCGTAACGACTGCTAACAAATAGCCTGTTGCAAAACGAAAGAGGCTGACCTGCAGGTGTACGAACAATGTTCCATCTGCGATCAATGAAATAATTCCATTTAAAACCATAAGTGGTGTCGGAAATAAATTTTCATTAACATCGGTTACTACAATCACCATCTGCCAAAGAGCGATAAGGATGGCAAAACCTATTAAGATATTTAATAACTTCTTTACCGCGTTATTCATGTCATCACATCGCTTTATTAATAAAAGAATTATCCACGAAATCTTCATACGTTGGTGGATTTTCAGAAAGACCCATTTCCTTGATGTAATTTCTCAACTCTGTATAGGAATCTTCATTAATTTTTAAGTCATCATACGAAATCCACTCAAGTGACTGTTCAAGCACCTTATCATCTACATCTAAATAATCCTTAATAATCGTATTCGTTTCCTCATGACCTTCTTCTGCTTCCATCCCTGCCGCTACATAGGAGTCTATGAACTCTTGTGCTGCTTCCGGTTCATCTTCAAGAAATTCACCTCGCATAACAAGGGCACAGTCGATTGCATTTTGCCAAAGGTCATCCTCTTGATAAAGAACTTTTCCATTTCCATTCACCACGGATTGAGCTCCGAACGGCTCTGCTACAACATATCCGGCAATCCTTCCTTCTGAAAGTGCAGCTGGCATTTCAGCGGGTGGCATCTCAACGGCATTTACATAATCATAAGAAAAACCTGCTTGTTTCAAAGCTTGGTAGAGTAAAATATTATGTGTCGAAAACTTATGTGGTATTGCAAATGTCTTCCCCTTAAGGTCTGATACACTTTCTATATCATTTGCTACTACAAGCGCGTTACCATCACGATGCCCAAGAGCAACTGCTTTCAAGTCAATTCCTTGTTCCTTTGCCCGCATCGCAACGGTTACTAAGGCAGATGCCCCATCAATACTACCCGTATTTAATGCGTCCATCAGATCCGGCCAAGATCCAAACTTTACGAGTTCTAATTCAAAGTCATCGAAGCCTTCTTCAGCAAGTGCCTCTTCAACATATAATGGAACTGCGTGAGTGATAGGCAAATAGCCTATTCTAATCTTTGTTTTTCCTTCTTCACCACTAGAACTGTCCTGCCCGCCACAGCCTGTCAACAGCAGTGCCAAAATTAATCCAAACGCAAGTAATTTGCTCCATTTTCCTTTACTTTTCATCATGAATACCTCCCCATCCTTTGTCGGTTAAATATGATAACTAATAGTATTACTTCCTCCACTAAACTGAAACTCTTCAAAAATCCGCTTACGATAATATTGGAAATTACCATGACTTCGATCACGAGGCTTTGACATCTCAATCTTAATTTCACGATGAACTTCACCAGGATTTTTACTCATTATAAATATGCGGTCTGACAAATAAATAGCCTCGTCAATATCATGTGTAACAAGGACAAAAGTAGCGTTGCTGCTTTCTTGAATCTTTAGTAATTCATCCTGTAAATAATAGCGGTTAAAAGCATCCAATGCAGCAAGTGGTTCATCCATCAAAATAATTTCCGGCTCAGTTATCAAAGCGCGGGCAATTGCCACACGTTGCTGCATCCCGCCCGACATCTCATGAGGGAATTGCTGCCCCTTGTTCTCTAAACCTACTAACTTTAAATAGTTCAAAACACGGTCTTTACGTTCAGCAGAAGAAAGTTTTTGCCCCTCTAAACCTAGTTCAACGTTTTTAAACACTGTTCTCCATGGCAGTAAACCATAATTTTGAAACAGCATCATACAATTTTTGCTTGGCTTTTTCACTTCATTTCCATCTATATGGACCTTGCCGGCAGTGGCCTTCTCAAATCCACCGATAATATTGAGCAAAGTACTTTTCCCACAGCCACTCTCACCTAAGATGGAGACAAATTCATTCCTATTCACATGTAAAGAAACATTATTCAACACTTGTTCACTACTGCCATTAAAGGATTTACTAACATTATCTATTTGAACGAGCTTATCATCTGCCATGCATTGACACCCCACCCTATCTTATAAAATCTTTATGCATTAAATATGTATGATTATAAGACCCTTAATTCCGATATACTTACTTTGTATTGTTGTAGGTAAGTTTATTATACTTTGTTAAAAAATTCAACCTAGTTTTTTACCACCGGATGATTTTTTCGCCCAAATTCCTAAAAAATCAGAATACTAAACCATATGAGCCGAGGGGCCAGGCGCAGGAGCTGGATGCAGAAACCATCCTTTTTATCCACAACCCAGGATTATTATATTCTTAACATTAAAAAAGCCTCTATTGCATACTTAGTGCAAATAGAGGCTTTATATTATACTTCTGTTCAACTATATATATTACTTTTACTTACTCGATCACAACACCGTAAGCTGGGCGAAAAAATATATCCTTCAATGTACTCTTTGTCCTGATTTACTTTCGCAAGCTTGGTTTAAAAAATTCTGTAGACAAATTAATTAATTTTCAAAACAAGTTTACCATTTCCTATACTTTTTTCTAGCTGTTCAAAGCCCTGTGATACTTTCTGGAGCGGCAGTGTTTCACCAATAATCGGACGAAGTGTACCACTTGTCAGCATGGCAATTACCCCCTGAATGCTTTGTTCATATTCTTCTTTTGGTGCGTTCCAAAGAGCTGTTGCTAAAATATCACATTCCTTTTCCATTGCAAAACGCGGATTTATTTCTATTGAACCGCGATTTCCAACGATTACAATTTTACCAATTGGTGCAATTAGCTTTAAATCTGTTTCTAAATTCTTATTTGCTAAAAACTCGATAATTACATCCGGTCCTTTTTCATCCATTAATGCTAGCACATCATCAATGGTTTCTTCTGTCACATGATCAATGACAAAATCTGCACCAGCTTGCTGAACCATTTTTTTACCTTCTGGTTTACTCGCTGTCCCAATTACTTTAGCTCCATGAGATTTAGCCATTTGCACAACTTGTAATCCAACCCCGCCACTGGCACCATGAATAAACACGGTTTGACCAGGTTTAAGACAGGCACGTTGAAATAGGACACGGTATGCAGTTAATGCAGGTACCCCCAGTGCTGCACCTTGTTCAAAAGATACATGATCTGGTAACGGATGAACCAAAGTTGCATCACATACTATTTTTTGTGCAAATGTACCTGTACTATTACTTCTCATTAAAGACGCAATAAATACACGATCACCAATTCGAACATTTGTGACTTCTTCTCCGATCGACTCCACAATTCCTGCACCGTCTAAGCCTGGGGTATAGGGCAATTGAGGTGTACAAAACGAATATGTACCAGATAATGTGTAAGTATCGCTCGGATTGATTCCCGCCGCAAATAAACGAACACATACCTCTCTCTTTCCTGCTACTACATCCTCAACATCTGTAAAAACTAATTTCTCAGGTCCACCAAATTGTGTAACTTGAATTGCTTTCATGTTCCCAGCCTCCTTGTGATTAATAAATATTGAAAGTTAGAATTTGAAGTAATATTAAAGTATAAAATATTATCCTCTCAAATGCGGACATATTAATTCATTACTTCTACTTTAAAAAAGTCCCCACCTCATAAACAATTTGCTTCTATATGAATAAATTAACTTAATATTACCACTTTTCTTTTTTCTTTGTGAAAGGTCTTCTTTCTAATTTCTTTAAATAAACTGCCTCATTCTCATAACCTCGGAACATATTAATTACGGGGTTTATTTTCCCCTTGTAAATGAAGAAAAGCAGAACGGGAACCGTCCACACATCACTCAATAAAAACGGTGTTGACCAATGTAAGGCCACCACCGTTTTTTATGGTTCAGCACCTGGAAACTCGATGTCAAATTCAGTGCCCACCCCTTCTTCGCTTTCCACTCTGATCTTTCCCTTAAAGGAATGGATGATTTGGTAGCTGACCATCATCCCGAGGCCCGTCCCTTTTTCCTTTAGGGAATAATAAGGGGAGCCCAGGCGCTGGACTTGTTTCGGATTCATGCCGATTCCCTGGTCCTTGACGGTGAGCCTGATGTGTCCATCGACGGTTTTATGACATGACAGCGACACGGTTCCACCATTCGGCATGGACTCCACAGCATTTTTCAAGAAATTGAGCAGGGATTGGTTCAGCTTTTGGGGATCTGCTCTCATCCAGCAGTCATCCTGAATGTCGGTTTGAAATTCAACCTGCTGATTCACATTGAAGGTTTGAATCAGCGAGGCTGTACGTTTTAACTGTTCACTAACATTGACGGTTCCATAAGTACTGTTTGAAGGTTTGCCTAAAGCGAGAAAGTCGTCGATAATTTCATTTGCCCGGTCTAATTCTTCAATCGACAACTTGATGTATTCTTTTTGGCGATAAGGGAGATCGGGTTCATCAAGGAGTTGAAGAAACCCCCTGCTCACCTGCATAGGATTGCGGATTTCATGGGCAAAAACACCGGTGAGTTCACTGATCACCCTGAATTTCTCCGAGTCCTGGACATCCATCCTAAGCTGTTGGGTCTCACGAATTTTCTCGATCAACACGGTACAGAACCACGTGACGGTAATCGGGGAAGCACGGGGACGGTTCTTGCGCTTCCGAAGCAAGAGAACCGTCCCCGTGCTTACCTTTCTATGTATGTTACTGATTGTCGGATCCCTGATGGCCTGCGGAAACTCCGGGGAAAAAGATGCGAAAGAAGGCGGCGGCAAAAAAGATGCGAAGCTTGCCTTCATCCCTAAACTGACAGGTGTCGGCTTCTTCACATCAGGCGGCCAGGGAGCAAAAGAAATGGCGGATACATTGGGAGTGGAGTTGAAATATGACGGACCTTCAGAAGCATCCGTATCCGGCCAGGTGAAATACATCAATAACTTTGTCAACCAAGGCTATGACGCTTTAATGATTTCCTCTGTATCAGTGGACGGACTAAGCCAGTCACTCAAGCGCGCCAAAGATAAAGGAGTCAAAATTCTCACGTGGGACTCTGATGTAAAACCTGAAGATCGTTCCTTCTATATCAACCAGGGAACGCCGGACCAACTAGCCGAGCTGCTGATTAAAATGACGTCCGATCAGATCGGCGATTCCGGCAAGGTCGCGTTCTTCTACTCCAGCCCGACCGTTACGGATCAGAACCAATGGGTCACAAAAGCTAAAGAAATCATCGCAGACAAATACCCGAACTGTGAAATTGTCACCACCCAATACGGTGAAAACGATGCTCAAAAATCACTGACTGTCGGAGAAAGCATTCTGAAAACATATCCTGATATTGATGCCGTCATCTGCCCGGATGCCACCGCCCTCCCTGCCATGGCCCAGGCAGCAGAAAACCTGGATAAAGCAGGCAATGTCGTTGTAACCGGATTCTCCACACCAAACGTCATGCGCGACTACGTCAAACGCGACACCGTCAAACAATTCGGATTATGGGATGTTAAGAAACAAGGGGCACTTGCTGCATATGTTGCCTACCTCATGACAGTAGAAGGAAAAGACCTTAAAGTCGGAGACGAGTTCGAAGTACCTGAAATCGGCAAGGTAAAGATCGAGCCGAATAGTATTCAAGGGTATGAGTATGAGGCTGAGGACAGCGGGATTATTCTGTTGCCTGAGCATGTTGTGTTTACGAAGGATAATATTGATGAGTATGATTTTTAAATAAGATAATGTAAAGGATTGATAAATTGCCGGAAGGCTTTTGATCAATCCTTTTTTCTGTGAAACGGGGACGGTTCTCACCCTACTTTTACCGCGTAACCATGTTTGCAGGGATGAATATGTTGTGATGAGTTTTTATTAAATGAGAAAAGTAGAGTGGGAACCGTCCCCACCACTGAGGGAGTTTAAGCACACCTTTTCAAGATCTTTGTTACTTAGAGTGGAATTTTTATCGATTTAACTGATACGGTTCACACCGAATAGTATTTCAACAAAGATATGTTATTTTCTTTTGATTTTCCTTTTTAGAAATATTATGACCATATGTCTGTATTCATTAACTTGTAAGACTAAAATATTTTTTGCTTTTTTGTTGACTTAAACTTTGGTTTAAGTCGTATCATATCCTGTCGACAACGAAAGATAAAATTTGGAGGTCTCCAGATGTAATATTGTTCAATAACCGTAACTTCAGCCAAATTCAATATTCCAGAATCAACATTACGTTATTATGAAAAAAAAGGATTACTACCTCTAATGGAGCGTGATGAAGCTGGTAGGCGGTTATTTTCAGAACGCTCAGTATTGGCGAGTTTTCTTTTTATACGCCATTCCTTCTTCAATGCAGTGTATGTTTTGAGGGAACCAAAGATCCGTTACTTCACTTTAGGACAAAAAGTAGGGGATTTATGCTTTTTAATAGACTTAGGAAAAGGTCCTCCTTATTCAAGAAAAGCCCTCGTTAGTTTAAGTACATTTGTTCACAAACTTTAAGTTTTTAAGACCTGCCTGTTTTCTTTCGCTAAGTTACTTTTTGGAGTATAAGTTTAACTGCCGTTACAAATAATACCCCTATAACAAATTAGGGGGTTAATAAAATGGAAGAAGCACCCACAAGTAATAATGCTATGAGCACAAGTAATAATGCTATGAGCACAAGCAATAATGGAATGAGTACATCTAATAAGATAAACCTTCCAGGTCTTGGTGTTGGAGCAATTGTACTAACCACTGTTTATACGGCAATTTTGGCTTCACAGTTAATGGCTACAAAGCATAAAGTCGATTACCTTTATTATAAAGAATTAACACAAAATAAATAGCAAATTATTGACGGTGCTTTTTTCACCGTCTTATATTTATTTAAACCAGAATTTGAACTAACCTGCCCGTTCGTATTATAAGGTTAATCAGAATTCTAGATATTTCTGGTTGACCTTTTTTAATATGGTCTTACTATAACAGTAGCCATGGTAGAACGTCCCTGCCCGTGGGACTTAAATCCCGTCGATTAAACCGTTCACCCCCTACTGGTAGAAACATATTTAAGGCTGGTTGGGACAAAGATCTCGTATAACAAGCGAAGGGCTCGTAGTGATATATAGAAATCAGGACCAGACGACCTGCACACTACCCTCCTAACGAACCGGGGGTCGCCCCTTTTTCCGAGAAAGTGAAAGTGTTCTGGGAGTTATTGGTCGATTTATTTGAATAAATGCACGCGGGGACGGGATTCCGTCCCCTTTTAATGTGCTAGTGGGGCAACCAGTGTGTCCCCCCAACTCTTATATATACAAAACGTATACTATCCTTCTTAAGGTAAATATTAAAGGGGTATCTTAAACAAGTGGCCACCTTCTATATGAGACATTACCTAAAAGAAAGCTGCCGCTGAAGACCAGGTATCAGTAAATCCCTAAGAAAAACACTCTAAAAACTAAGAAAAAGGAGGTCTGTTTCATTGGATAAGTATCAATTGGCTCCACACGAATCTTTGGACCTGCATGAAGCGATCAATTTGAAAACTTTATGTGTAGCAAAGTCAAAATTGATGCAGGGTCTTGTTTTTGACCAGGACCTTAGAGAATTGATGGAAAAAGATGTGCAGCAATCCATGTTAGATCTTGCTGAATTACAGCAGATCTATAAACACGCACCATTTGAAGCCCCGGTTCCACAGAGCCGCCCGACACCAATTATCGATGATAAGGAGGGTAACGTACAT
Organism: Rossellomorea oryzaecorticis; assembly: GCF_045897515.1. Lineage (NCBI taxonomy): Bacteria > Bacillati > Bacillota > Bacilli > Caryophanales > Bacillaceae > Rossellomorea > Rossellomorea oryzaecorticis. The sequence continues at coordinate 61,050 of NZ_JBJOSA010000007.1, forward strand.
TGAATCAAGATTATTTAGATCCCATTAATGCACTGAATATGCCGGAACTCGCTGATATGACATTTGCATTAGATTTTCTCGTTCGTGCAAAAGAAGGTGTTAGAAATACGGCTGTTGCTTTAACGGAAACAACCACACCCGAATTACGAGCAGCACTTCGGAAACAGCTTTTTCAAGGTATCGCGATGCACCAGGAAATTACAGAGCTTATGGTCCAGAAAAAATGGTTCCATCCTCATGACCTGGGTGAACAATATCAATTGGATCAGCTCTCTGCCAAGAATACAAATATGATTGCAAATATGAACTTATTCCCTGTTGACACTAACAGAAAAGGAATGTTTGACCGGACACCGGATGAACAATAACACTGGAGGTAAATCAGCATGAAAGCAGTAACCTACCAAGGCATCAAGAATGTGGAAGTCAAAGAAGTTCCAGATCCAAAGATTGAAAAGCCGGATGACATGATAGTCAAAATCACAAGTACCGCCATTTGCGGCTCGGACCTCCACTTGATCCATGGAATGATCCCGAACATGCAGGAAGACTATATCATCGGACATGAACCGATGGGTATTGTTGAAGAAGTAGGTCCTGAAGTGAGAAATCTCAAAAAAGGCGACCGCGTTATCATCCCGTTCAATATTGCATGCGGGGAATGTATTTATTGTAAAAATCAGCTGGAAAGCCAATGCGATAATTCCAATGACAATGGTGATATGGGAGCCTATTTCGGTTATTCAGGTACTACCGGCGGTTTTGCTGGCGGGCAGGCTGAGTATCTTAGAGTTCCTTATGCCAATTTCACCCACTTTAAAATTCCTGAATCCTGCGAGGAACCGGATGAGAAATTAAGTTGTATTGCCGATGCGATGTCCACCGGCTTTTGGAGCGTTGATAATGCAGGAGTCAAAAACGGAGATACGGTCATTGTCCTTGGCTGCGGTCCAGTTGGCTTGTTCGCCCAGAAATTTGCCTGGATGAAGGGTGCAAAAAGGGTAATAGCTGTAGATTATGTCAAATATCGTTTGGATCATGCCAAACGTACAAACAAAGTGGAAATCGTCAATTTTGAAGACCACGAAAATGTTGGCAGCTATCTTAAGGAAATTACCAAAGGGGGCGCCGATGTCGTCATTGACGCGGTTGGGATGGATGGAAAGATGACCGATATGGAGTTCCTTGCAAGTGGATTAAAGCTCCAAGGTGGTGCCATGAGCGCCCTGGTCATTGCTTCACAGGCAGTACGTAAAGCAGGTACCATCCAGATTACAGGCGTTTATGGCGGCAGATATAATGGATTCCCGCTTGGGGACATCATGCAGCGAAACATCAATATACGCTCAGGACAAGCACCGATGATTCACCTTATGCCACATATGTATGATTTGGTTACATCCGGCAAGATTGACCTTGGTGATGTCGTGACCCATGTGCTGCCACTGAGCGAAGCCAAGCGTGGTTATGAAATTTTCGATACTAAGACAGATAATTGCATTAAAGTCGTGCTGAAACCATAAAAAAGCTGTCTCGCAGGAGTTTAGACTGAACTCCCGTCAAATCAAAGGAGGTTGATGAAATGGATTATGTATTGCATGAAGTCCTGGAGGTCCAGGAACTGGCCTCATTCAAAACTAATTGTTTAACCAAGTCCAAAACCATGAGAGCCCTTGTTGCCGATGAGAAACTCAAAAGAATCATGGAGCAAGACGTACAAACATCTACACGTCAACTGGAGGAATTCTCCGCTATTCTTTCCAAAGCAAAACAATCATGAGGAGTTGAATAAAGATGAACTTTATTGCTGAAAATTTAACAGGCATGAAGGCACTTACAGATCAGGTAGTCGCAACAGACCTTCTGATTGCAGCCAAAAGCGGCGTCCGAAATTATGCGATGGCCATCACTGAAACGGGTTCACCTGAAATAAAAGAAGTGATGACAAAGCATTTGGAAGAAGCCCTGGACCTGCACGAGCAAATCTCGAGTTATATGGTGGAACGGGGCTGGTATCATGCCTTTGATACGAACGAGCAGCTTGATCTCAACCTGCAGAATATCGACACTGCTTTAAAACTGCCGACACTTTAAAAAACCAAGGAGCAGATATGATCTACGATCAACTGTTCCTTGATTTTGGTTAATCTTTACATTACGCAAAACTAGCTTGTCATAAAAAGTGAAACTATTGGCTGTTTGAAGAAAAATCGGGCTGGTTCCTAGCAGTTGTCCTTTACTACTCCATATTGAACTTGTTGTTCGGCTGAATATATCAATAAAAATTTTTACACCTGTAGACTTAAATCTTATCGAAAGGAAGTGACCTCCCTCACTTTTTAAAGTGAAGAAGGTCACTTCCTTTTTCTTTTTATTTGATTGCTTTTGTTTAAAGGGGAGTACAAATGGGAGGTGTAAAAGAGCAAGGGGCGGACTCCCGGCACACTAACGTATTAACGTATCAGGGGTCAGGCCCCGTTTATTTATTACGAAAAGGTAGAAGCAGGAAATTCATCAATTTTCATACGAAGTAAACTATACGGTTTCTGTCGCAGGTCTTTTCCATAATGAAACCTTGCCTGCCGATGTAATTGGTTCACAATGACATATAAGTATTGATCAGGCCCAATTGAAAAAGTATCCGGCCATAAAATTCTCGGATCATGAGCAAGGGTTTCCATTATGCCATTCGGCAATATTTTTCGAATACTGTTGTTTTCATAGTCTCCGGCATAAAGATTTCCTTTTGCCCCGCTGATCATCCCATCAGAAGCACCTTTTTCTCCCCAGTACTCAACCTGGTAACGTAAATCGGTGTCCGGTATCGTTCGGTCTCTTAGAGCTTCTGTTGAGATTGAATACAAATGCCGGCTGGAAAGTGGACAATAAAATAAAACCTTTCCGTCGGGAGAAATCGCTATACCATCAGACGCCAATCTAAATGGAGATGTAGAGCCATCTTTGTTTCGGTTCATCAAAATTTCACCTTCTACTTTCGGTAAAAAATAAGGGTCGGGTGAAGTTGAATTTGCTCCATTTAACCGTCTGAACGCATTTCCACTTTCTAAATCTACAACGATAATAGCCCCTGGTCCTTTGGAAGATGAATCCGTTATATAAGCATAACCTGCTTTTCCAACTCGAAAATCAAATCGGACATCATTCAGATAAGTTGTTGGCAGGACAACATCTTCTGTAAAGGTATAAACTCTTCTTATTGTATTGGTTTTTAAATCCACAGCGACTAATTTTGCCCCTCCTTTAATTGGTTCGGAAAAATTTGGTGCCGCTGTATCTAAAACCCAAAGTGTTCCCCTTCCATCCGCAAATACACTTTGGACACTGATGAAAGACATTGTAATATTACCTTGACTACCCAAATTGGTTTTTAAACTAGGGTAAGGCTCCAAAGTATCTCCAACAATTTCCGCCACTGTGAACTTAACGTCGTCTCCCCATTTCGGAAAGCAAATGAAAATACGACCTGTTTCTGATACACTAACGCCTGTCGGCATAGCCCCATAAAATTCATATACTAGCTCTAACTTACCGAAAAATTTTTCCATAGGTAACATAGGTTTCATGATATCCTCCTCAAAAATTACGCACGGGATATCAAATATATATGATTTAAATTTATTTTAGTGAATTGTTCTTAATTGACTAAAATACATTAAATTTATGTAGATTATCGGGGTCTGTCCCCCGGCACACTAAAGGGTTACCGAAGTGGGGGTCAGACCCCGAAATTCCCTGTATTTTAAAATGTTGCACGTAAATATAGAAAGTGGAATGTATTGGGAAGCAAGAGAACCGTACCCATACTTCTGAAAAAGGACTTTCCACAGTGGTTGGAGAACTTAATAAAAAAAAGGAGCTAGAGGAGGAGTTAGTTTGCTAGAAACATTCCCTATACATATGACTTCATTCAAACAAGACAGACAAATCAGGGTTTATTTACCTAAGGGTTACAATCATGGAAAGAAAAAATATCCTGTTTTATATATGCATGATGGTCAGAATGTTTTTAATGATGAGGATGCTATTGGAGGTACTTCTTTAGAACTTGAAAAGTATCTGGACGAAAGAGGATTAGAAGTTATCGTTGTAGGAATAGACCTGAATACAGAAGACCGCTTGAACGAATACTGCCCTTGGGTAAATGGGGAGTACAGCAGAAAAATTATAGGACAGCTGCAAACATCTGGCGGAAAAGGGAAAGAGTATGTGGAATTTATCGTGAATGAATTAAAGCCATTCATAGACAAAAACTATCGGACAATAAAGGATCATACTGCTATGGCTGGTATCTCTTTAGGCGGGCTTATTTCCGTATACGCAATGTGCCGTTATCCTCATATATTCAGAAATATAGCTGTATTTTCTTCTGCTTTCTTCCGTAACCAGGAGGAAATTGAAAAGCTGATTAAGGAATCTGACCTTTCTTTAGTTGAAACGATTTACCTCGACAGCGGAGATAAGGAATCCGGAAATAAAGAAATGATAAACAAGGAGTTCCTGCATTCAAATAAAGTCATTTATGATCTTTTAAAAGAGAAAGTACCACGAACAGAGTTTGAGATTATTAGTGGTGCTGAGCATAGCTATGCCTTTTTCAGGGAAAGAGCACCTATGATTTTTTCTTTTTTAAACGAGTAAACATTATTTTACTACGGTGAACACGTCCCTTTTAATAATACTTAATGTGAACAAAGGATCATTTTGATGTGTTCACTTTTCAGGCTGAATTTTAAATGAACAAAAAAAGGACCAAAATAATCTGCCCCTATCAATACTAGCAAATTCCTATTAAGTTTTGTCATCGTACTTACTCAGATTATCGGGGTCTGTCCCCCGGCACACTAAAGGGTTACCGAAGTGGGGGGCAGACCCCGAAATCTTAAAAACCCTCTCACATCACTTCAAACAAATGAATGTCTACCAACCCCAAACCAACTCCCCCCAGTAACCCTCTCCCTCCTCAAAAGCCCTTCCTCCTCCATCCACGTCAACCCATCCATCATCACCGCAAACCCCTCTTTATGTAACAAGAACATCCCCCGCTCACAGCAAGCCCGCCAAATCTCACCATAGCTCAAGAATCCCAGCCCATCTTCCCTCACATCCGCTGCCCCCATCAAGTCGATCAACAGCCGATACATCTTCCTGCCTTCTTCTAAAAAAGAATCCTCCGCCTCAACCGCAGCCTTCGTCATAAACATTCCCGTCACTCCCCTTCTTTTTTATAAAAATAAACCACTCCAACCGGGTCAGGGTTGTGTCCCCGCGACCCGCTCCCGACCGAAACCGGGACAATGAACCTGTCCCCTCGTCCCGTGGCTCCACCATCAGACCACAGAAATCTCGCCCAACGCTTCACTTCCCATTCCCACTAAACCGCCCGCACTCCTTCTTAAACCGCAGCTTCACCGTACCGACCGGCCCGTTCCGATTCTTCGCCACCTTCACTTCCACAACATCCCCCGCTTCAGATGCACTGTTGTAGTACTCATCCCGATATAAAAACAACACAATATCCGCATCCTGCTCGATATTCCCGGAGTCACGAAGATCCGACAGCCTCGGTCTCTTGTCATCCCTGGATTCCACACCCCGCGACAGCTGGGACAGCAGGATGATCGGGATCCCGAATTCCTTCGCCATGCTCTTCAGCTGCTTTGTGATATGCCCGATCATCAAATCATGCCGGTCAAACCGCTCCCTCACGTTGATCAGCTGCAAGTAATCAATCACCACCAAAAACGGTTGAGTCGGATACTCCCGCTTAAGATTTAAAATCCTCTGCCTGATTTCCATCAGCGTGATCAATCCGTTATCCGAGAGCTGCAGGTTCGCTTTGTAGACCGAGTTCAACGCTTCCTGCATCCGCGGCATTTCCTCCTTCGATAAGTATTTATACGGGTTATGCCATTTCATCATATTGATATCGGACAGATTCGAGAGCAGCCGCTGCATGATTTGCTTCGAGCTCATCTCGAGGGAAAAGACGAGCGACACCCCCTCTTCCTTCATGGTCTCCCATGCGAGCTGAATCGCAAGCGCCGTCTTCCCCATCGACGGCCGTGCTGCGAGGATGATGAGTTCGCCATCCTTCCAGCCTCCCGTCAGCCCGTTCAACGCAGGGAACCCGGTGTTCACCCCCGGCATCCCCCTCCGCTCCTCATAAAGAGATTCATAGAGTTCCATGAGGATACTCTCCTTCGTCTCCTCATCATGACTCCGTTCGCTATGCATCTCGATGAGCACCTTGTACAGATCCTGTGCAGATTCCGGGGTGTAATCATTCAAAAAATGGCTGGCCGAATTCCGAATCAAACTCAAGTCATAGTATTTCATCACGATCTTCTCGTAATAGCCGAGATTCGCAACCGACGGACAATAAGCCGCGAGCTCCAGAAGATAGGTGACGCCCCCTACATTCTCGGTTTGATCCTGCAGCTCTTCCACAAGCGTCACCGGGTTGATCTCGACATTCTTCTTCTGCAGCTCCTTCATCGCCCCGAACACGATCCGGTTCCTCGACTGGGTGAAGTGCTTCGTCTCTAGGCTGAGCTGGTGGATCCTGTCCTCTTCCAGCAGCACAGCCCCGAGGATCATACTCTCTGCTTCATGCAGCAGCCGTAAGACCGCTTCATCGCTCCCAAGGTTTCTTCGGTCCGCTCCCTCGCTCAATGTGTTCAATCCGTTCCACCCCCTCCTTCTCCCACTCCCCCAGCATGTCAAGCACCGTCGTTTCCGTCTCGGGGCTCACATAAAGCTGGGAGACACCCGGAATATATTTATGCTGTTTGATATGGTCGTCCAGCCGTCTTTTCACCTCTCGATACTCACATTCCCTAAGCATTCCGAACCACAAATTCATCGTTGTTTGCGGCAGCTTCTTTGCCGGATACGCCAGATGCAGCAGATTCATAAGCTCCTTGAACTCATTCATCGTCATAATCGTTCAAACTCTCTTCCAGCCGGTCAAGCATGGCATCCAGCTCGGCCATCCTCTTTTCCGGCGACTCCCGTCTCTCCAAGGCTTTCAGCAAATACTTCGGACTGTGAATCGTGCCGTTCGGCTCATACACCTTGATTTTCTCAAACTGCTCATCCATGAACGCCTTCAGCTCGTCCACCGGCATCTCATGCAGGCTGATCTTCTCAAGCGCCATCTGATCGACCGGTGACAGCGAAAAGCTTCCTCCCCTCCTCACCAGGAAGTGCTCGGTGATGAGCGCCAATCTATCTGCCATAGTATTCGTTAGGGTGGTGAGTGTTTTTTTCTTTTCGTTCTCTACGTTCTTTACATTCTTATTTCTGTTACCGTTTCTGTCCCGATTGTCCTCCGTTGCTGATTCACATCGCGAGGGCAAAATGTTGCCGGCATCCCCTTCGTGCCGGTTAGTATCAGTCATATCCTCTTCATTCAATGTAATATCCACAATCTGCGGATCCCTTACAGGGTCCCTTGCCTCCCTCACCGTAAACAGATACCCGCTCCTGAACTTCTCTGCCGTAAACAGTCCTTCCTTCTCCAGCCGCTTGATCGACCTCTGAACCTTTGACGAACTAAACCTCTCCTTCTTCTTCCCGTTATAAAACATAAGCTTGTCCTGAAGCTCACCAATCGACTGCACATACTGCCCCTTCTTCAATACCCGGTCACCCACCACGACACCATCCTTCACCACCGCATGATTCAAAATCCACAAATAAATCCGCACATCCTCCGGGTGACAGAACACCCTCGACTCCAAAATACTTCTCTCAAACTTCGTCCACCCAATCAATGCCATTCCAAATCACTCCCTTATCCTATTCACCTCCTATATATTGATTTAGTTTTGAAAAGGCTACCCTTGATTGAAAAATATTTATATTTCTTTCTCAAATGATTTAATTCGAGATCAATTGTCGTTACCTGCTTGCATTACATTGACCAAAATGGCCAATTGCAAAGTCACCCTGAACCCACAACAAAAAGAGCAACCCCGGCACACTTTGCCAAGATTGCTCTTTATTATTTATGGATATATTCATCAGGAATTGTCCCGATATACCCCTTCCACATTTATGCAAAAGGAAGCAAGAGAACCGTCCCTGTGCTTCCCAGCGATGAGTTTCGGATATATAATAAACTATGTTCAATTAGAACAAAACACACCTCATTTGATAGTGTGTTTTTTGTTTGCCTTTTTCACATCAACGGATAAACAAGAACAACGTGTTCAAGATAATGAATGCAACCGTTGAAAAGATTAAGTAGGTAACCCCTTTGTTGTATAGATTGAATTTCTGCTGACAAATCTTCGAATTGATATAGGTTTGAGATAAGTAATCATTTTGAAGCTGTTCCTGTGTTTGTGCGTCAATAGCATCTTTGAAGTCACCAAATGACTTTCCTTGAATGCTTCCGAAAAATAGGTTCGAGTTCGTTGTCAGTTGGGCTTGCTGGTAGACGGATGGGTCAATCGAACCCTTAATACCCCGAAACAGGTATGTCACGCTCACAACTATTAGGATTACAAAGATAACGAGTACGATGGTCGTTAACTCAATGTGACGCATTTCCCAATGATTCTCGATATCCTTGATTTTTATGAGCTTCTCTATCAATTTGGTTAAAGAGCCCGTAATAATGCTACTGGAGAAGAATCCTCCAAGTAAAATGCCGGCAAACGCTAACGAAAAAGAAATCTTGGTGTCACAATTGGCTATCCAGAAATTAATGCGTTCAAGCGTCTTGATTGATTCTTCTTTTCGTTCCGCATGAGATAATGTGGATGGTGTATTTAGGTTGTTTTGAGCTCCTTCTTCACCTGGAGGGGGCTCTGGTGTATTGGAATGGTCTGACATTGGTAAGTCCTCCTTCTACGCAGATATGGGCTACTTCTTTTATAAGCCTTTCCGATCAAGAATACAAGAGAAAACAAATATGGAAAAGATATGTATTTCCTTAGCGATATCTTTTCCAAAGATTTATAATAAGAATACTCGCCCATAGAAAGTGGTGTCCAAGTATGCCTAGTATCAGCAAGGAGAAATACAATGAACTTGAAACACGAATTAAACGCATCTTTACAACCGAAATGGAAATCACCGATTTCACCGGAGATACCGTTCCTTCCACACAGGAGTTACCGGATAAGAATCGTGGTCTGATTATTACAAACTGCACTATCTTGTTCGTAGACATCCGAAGCTCTACAAAACTATCGGACAAATCCCAAGCGAAGAATATGGCGAAAATTTACCGTGCCTTTGCCAGATCCATGTCCATGTGCGTATACGAAAGTGGTGGACGAGTTCGTCAAATCGCCGGAGACCGAGTGATGGGCGTATTCGTGGATGATGCAGAAGAAAACTCTGTCCATAAAGCCATGGTTGCTGCACAAGCCATCTTGACGGTGGTCGAGTATCTCTTCAATCCATTATGCCGAAAAAACGTCAGCAATAAGGAAATCGAATGTGGCATCGGACTGGATACTGGACGAGTCCTAACTACGTCAATTGGTATGAAACATCAGGGAGAAGACTCCCGAGATTTGGTGTGGGCAGGAAAGACCGCTAATGTAGCAAGCAAACACACCGATTTAGCAGAAGCCAAAGAAATCTTTGTGACCAAACGCTTTTATGACAAACTGACGCAACCATTCAAAACAGATTCGGAAGGTAATTCTATTTGGAAAAAAGGATATCGGGTAAAAGGAGACAGTATCTTTGAAGGGTATGGGGCCCATGCATTTTACCTAAACGAGTTAGTAGAAGAGATGGGGGGGGAACCGGAAGAGAAACGGGCCACCGCTTCTTCTGATGTCTCTATAGAATCGGAAGGTATTGATACCTCTCAAATCGTTACAAATATTGTCCATGGTGTCGAATCAAAGGTCGACGGATTGTTAAGTAATTTTGAACAGGTCGTTCTCCGTGAAGTATCCGTTACCGCTAAAGAGAACCAAGCAGAGCAAAAGCAACAAGAACTGCATAGACGGGAACAAGTGGTGAAGAAAAAGGAAGATGATTTGAAAAAGAAAGAACAGGACATTGAGAAAGTACTTGCATATAAGAAAAAGGAGCTCATCTACGACGTTCGAATGACCAGTTTAAGAGACAGAACCAACAATATGAAGCTCCAGGATTTCTTAATTGAACTAAAAGAAGTCCAAAATCTAGGAGCAGAAATCGGAAAGAAACCGGGAACTGTCCATAATGACTTATATGTATGGCAAATCGTGACATATCTGCATCGAAATAATGAATCCGAATTAGCGTTTCGAATTCTTGTAGAACAATTGTTAGAAGATTTACCTTATGCCTCCATCCCATTAGAATCAAACTCGGTGACGATTATCAAGAAAGTGGGACGAGAGAAGGAATACCTGCAAGCTGTTCTTCATCACATCCAACACCATAACCCGTCCGTTCAAGACGTACTTCGTCTGCGCAATGTCCTCAAGGAATTGGGAATGGAAAAGGAAATTGTGCATTACCCAGGTCTGTTCATCGAATAATTCAAAAGAGAGGGGAATCTGTTATGCGAGGGAATTATCAAAAGTTTAAATTTGAAAATAGCTTGAGCCGGATCGATGACATCTTGTCCAGCACAGCTAATTACGAGGAATCAGATGACATCCCGAAAAAGGATGATTTGACATACAAAAGTGGCAAATACGTTCAATGTGCGTCCCTATTTATCGACTTGCGGGGGTCAACGGACTTAATCAAAACTCAAGGCAGGAAATCAAAGACCTTAGCACGCATCTACCGGGCATATATTAGTGAAATCGTTGCCATCGTCAATAGTTTTCAAACCTGCAAGGAAATTAATATTGTGGGAGATTGTGTGTCTGCGATGTTTGCAGGAAAAGAAGAAACCAGTGGACCAGCAGTAATTGAAGCCCTCCAATCCGCTTCGATGTGTAATGGCATGATGAAAGTCCTAAATGTAAAGTTCCAGAAGAAATGGGATGGTTTCCAAGAGTTGAAAGCAGGGATTGGTGTAGCTCTCGGAAGAGCTTTGGTTATTAAAGCCGGGTTCAGCGGAAGTGGCATTAGTGATTTGATTTACATGGGGGATGTGGTGAATAGAGCCTCCAAAATGTGTGGACTCGCTTACAAAGACTTCACCGCTCCAATATGTGTGACGGAAGCCGTCTATATGAGTGCCGATAGTTTCATCGCCAACTCCGAAAAACAGCAGACTTTCCAGGACTTTCTTACATTAAGGAACCATTCAAAGCACGGGGATGTATATACTGGTAATTTCTATAGATTAGAATTAACAGATTGGGCTGAAAAAAATAAATAGGGAATTAGAATGAAGTTCACATGAGTGAGCTTCTTTTTTGGCTTTTTTATTGACAATAGTATTCTCTGCAAGGGGTATTTTATGCTTAATACGTAAAATAACTGGATAAAAGCCTGCAATTTTTAAGATTCAGTCTTTCCTTTATTAAAGATTCTTTTTTCTAACTCTACAGTAGTAATAAATAGGGAAGCACAGGGACGGTTCTTATGCTTCCTGTCCCATATACGTTTAAGGCGTTAGTTCTTATTGGAATAGATTTTCTTTTCGCTAATCATGCTGTCGCAATACCTTTTTAAGCACTATTTGGCCTAAACTTCTGGCAGGCAAACAAATTCTAGACTAGCAAAAAAATTTATTTTGTGTGAGCGATATTTCCCTTCCACATTTATTTAAAAGGAAGCAAGAGAACTGTCCCCATGCATCCTTGCTCCCCCCGGCGCTCCATTCTAAAATTAACAACCTCAAAAACAAGTTCCATTTATTACTATTAATGGTGTATATTTATAGATGATTAAATTACAGTAACGGATGAAAAATGGAAAATCAAACAGATAAGGCACATGATTTAACATCTTTTTACATGAAAGTTTTAATTAATAAATGCAAATTTAATCAAACGACATTGAGATATTTGCTTCAAATTTTTTATCCAAATGAACACAGGGAGAATAAAATGGATCAACTTATATCATTAATCATATTTTCTTTACCCGGTTTAATCACTTATTTCTGGCTACAATTATTTGGAATTAATCCAGTAGTAAAACATACTCCTACTGAAATGGTTGGTTTAACAGCTTTACTATGGGCACCCACCACTTTTTTTACCGTTATCATTTATGATTTATTGTTCATGCTAATTAGTTTTATATTAAATTTGTGGAAGGTAGACTTATCATTCTTGAGTTTAACAGTTATTGTAAATCTGGACGATCTGAATAATCTCTCTAACAATCTTATCTTTCTATTTTATTATTTAATTCTTAGTTCAGTATTTAGTTTCTTTACTGCGCTAATATGGGCAAAGTATCTTTATCGGGAAGTATTAAATATTATTAATAAAGTTCGCATTAATAGAAAGATAATAAAACTTGCAGAAGACCCTACGGTTTGGGAAAGCTTCTTTTATAGGTTAGAGGAACAAAAGGAAGATCAGCTGGTTGTTGAAATTTATAAACTAGATAAACCACAAGATAGAATCTGTGGGCCAGTTATTAGAATGTCCCGTCCTTTTGAAACTGAGAAGTCATTAATTATCGATTCTTCAAAAGGCTGGGGTGAATCACACGAATATTTCAATTACGAAATAAAGAAATCCTACATAGATACAAAGTCTGGTCTAATTATTAATGAATTAAACGTTAAAAAACCTAAACCTAAGATTATTACTTAGGTTTAGGTGGCGTTGGAGCTTGATATGATGGTCTCTCTCCAGATCTGATATTCCTTCCGGGTGCTATCCCAACAGGTCTAGGAGAAGATACATTTATTGTTCTTTTTTGGCTAGTACTATTATTATTAGATCTATTACTTTTCATATTACGCCCCTTTTTAAAAACAATATTTTAAATCTCCTAAAATTCTCCTAAAATTTTTTTGTCTCAAAATCCTTAATGTTATCTTTAATTATATCAAAAAACTATCTTACTGTTAATTATTAACAACTTAAAATAGCTAAATTTTGAGTTAAATTTGATGATGCCCATACTACGACATCCCCATAGTGTTATATAATCATCTGCTTTAATAAGAGTTTCCTGCAAAGCGTTTCCTCCCTTTAAATCAAATTACTTTAGGTAAACACTTATACTGAACTATCTCTACTAGAAATTTCTTCATTAATCAGATATACAATATAATCTATTTTACTGTTATACTCATTAGTCTTATTAATAAAAGGAATTCCCTCTTTAAAGATTACTAGACCAAATCCGAGAGATAATGAAAGACTAAGTATGATGAAAGCAAAATTAGAATCATTAAATAATTTTTCTAATGCAGGTAAAAGTAAAGCAAAAACTGATATAAAAATAGCAAAAGCTGAAAAATTATTTCCAATTTCTTTCTTTTGACAATTAATAAAAGCTTTAACTTTATTTAGCTCTCCAATGGAATTAACGTTAACTAATAAATTGCATGCTTCTGTATCAGTTTTTGCATTAATTAATCTTTCGGTTAATTTTTTTATACTTTCCTGTAAAACAAAACTGTCAATCTTAAAGTGCATATCTTTCTCCTTTACAATTTCTCTTCAATTACTTTCCAGTTTTCTGCAGCTGATGTAAAAACATAGTTAAAATTATCTCTATCATCAATCCATTTACCATTTAACATATTCATATAGAAATGAATTCTTGGGGTATTTGATCCCTTGCATTTGCCCATTTTTTAAATTGTTCAGGATTAAGGACCACTATTATTTCCAATTATAACCTATACATTTTTATCCTTCACCTTTTAAAAAAGAGGCTTGTGATAAATCCAAGCCCCTTCCATCAAATGTTATTGGTAAAAAAGTAATTCCTTAATAAGTTTAAAAGCCTGCGCTGGTTGCTTTTGTAAAGTATTTAACGAAACCGTATTCAACAATTCATCATTCTGCAAAACTTCAATCTGCTTTTTCACTGAATTAAATAACACCTCAACATGCCCAATCTGATAAGCCTGAACCTTCCTAGCCCGATCAATAGAAATATCATCTAAACTAGTAGATACTTTACTAGATAACCGACGCAGCATCCGCCACAACTTAATCTCCTCACCAGACTTCATAAACAACTCCGGAAGCTCCTCAGCCTGCTCAAGCAAAGCCATCGTCGTCAACATATGAGACTGAACCCCATATCCAACCGGACGAATCCCACGCTTCAGCTTCCGCCAGCTCTCAACTTCAAACCTCACTCGAGACCCTAGGATCCTTACATCCTGGACACGTCCATAAAACTCAATCCCATTAGCAACTCCAGTCTCAGCACTAACCTCACTAGTCACATACAACGCCACATACTCAGAACTCTGCCACCCTTTCCGAAGCACAGCAGAATCCAACTCAAAATAACCAAGTATCTTATAATCCCGATACATCCTAGCATCATTCACCGTACCAACCAACACCTTCTCATCAAGCGATGATTCCCAATGAGTCCATGCTCCAGTCGGCAAGACACCTTCTTCTTGTAGATCCTCAGGATTACTCTCAACAAGCCAGTCTACTAACCGCTCAACCAGCACGGTTGAATTTGGCAGAAACGGCAGCCCGCCAATATTCACTTCATCAATACTCTTATAAAAAGGATGCTCTAAATAAGCCTGCTCTTCATTCCACGGAAACAATACATATGCGCCAAAGGAATATCGCTCATAGCTGTCACGCTGATCATGCTTCTTCACCAACGCATCCCGGTACCGGTGCATCGTATTAATATCCTCCTCAAGTGGACCGACCTTTTCAGCAGTACCTGTCCCAAACCCGAAATCAATCCGATACTTCGCATCAAACACATAATGATATCGGTTATGCGAATGCTTCTTCTCGACTTCAAGCATAATATCAGGCTTCTGCGTCACCGTAGGCAGCTTCCCTTCTCTCTTCTGAAAAGAAAGAACAATCCGCTCGCCCGTCTGAGGATGAGTAAATATCTGCTTTGCATTTGATGTCTGATCCAGATCAACAAACAAAGCCCCGTGACGGATTGCCACAACATCCTGGTACTCCGATACATAGTTCTTCCGCAGGATCTGTCCCATCTTCAAATACGTCCAATACTCATAAAGAGTGGCCACATCCTTCACAGACATCTTAAATAGCTCGCCTTCTAACGCCAGCCCTCTCGTAACCACCAAATAAATCTTATAAGCATCCCGATACCCGATCTTCCGCTGAATCACCATGCTCGTCACTGTTCGATCAATGGAGCTGATACTCTTCCAAAACGGCTTATTCATAAAAGCCTTTAACTTCTTCTGCATGGACATGATGTTACCCAACAGTTCTTCATCAACTGGACGCTCATATCTGCCAGACTGACTGGCAACCTTCTTAGCTAAATCCGCTAACTTGTGTGTTAGCCGCTCCATCATCCACTTTACAAACCGATTCTCCAGCGTATCGTAGGTAATGGTTTTGCGGGCGTTTAAGCCTTTCACTGGAAACACAGGCTTATCATGCAGTACCATTCCATTTTCCGTTTCTATAAATAAACGAGGATTGCGGCGTAAGTGCTTTCTCCCCTTGCTATCCAGCTTTTTGATCCGCTCACCTCTTACCATCTGATGCTCCGTCAGCAGCTGATGATGGGGCTGCTCCTCAATGCGCTGAATCGATTTGATAAAGCTCTCGAAATAAAACTCGATCAACCGGTAAAACTCCGTTAAAGAAGGATTCTCTGACAAATGATTCGAAGCCCCTAGAAACGTCTTCTTAATAAAGTGAAAGGCCAGATTATAGACCTCATCATTCACCTCTTCAAGCAGCTTACGGTAATCATCCTTATAACTTAATTTCGTTGGGAAAATTTCAAGTGTAACATCAATTAACGTCTTCCCCTTATGCTTCACCTGAAAGCTCGTGAATCCGACTTCATTCATGAACTGCAAGTTCCCCATCAGAATCGGATTCTTCCCTCTCCCAACAGGTTCAACAGCATTCCGCAAACCTGGATGCTCATGATAAAATGTTAGTGCTTTATCATTCTTCGGGGAAATCACAATCTGATAAGTTCCATTCTCAAAGAAAATAGGAGAATAAGAATGTCCCTCTTCGACTTCAAGCGAATCCGTCTCCACATCATAAAGTTCAACTGAACCTATGTTCTCCCCGCTCACCTTAAACCTCATAACCTCTTTCTCAATCACAGAGTGCTTTCGATACTGTGATAGATTCTCAAAGCGGGCATTATATGGCATCCCCTTGATATAAAGCGACAAATCCTCCGTTTCAATGTACAAAAGCTCTTTCGTCTCCGCTCCACTCATCCTTAACTACCCCAGAAAGAAGTGAAGCCGTCATGCATAATCTTCGGTATCATATTCGACAGCTTTCTAGCTGATTTCGAGAAACGAGCATATTTCTCAATCGACTCGACATCTTCATCCGTCCACTCATGATTCGTACAGAATCTGTACAACTTCTTCAGTGCATCTTCCGTTTTAAGATCATTCCCAGTTAACCGCGGAAGCACCTTCTGAAGCAGCTGATAATCAAACGCCTCATCAAATGACATCAATTGCCCCTCATCGTTATAAATCATATAAAAACAAACCTCGTCCCGAACACGGTAACCAAAATGAGCCTTTATCGGTTCTAAAATTGAATTCACTTCAACTAGCAAACTAGTAACCTTTTTAACCAAATCTTCATGATCAAAATAAGCATCCTTTAAATTTAGAAACCTTCCAGCCACCTGCTCATTCGAAACAGACAATGGTTCAGCAACAGAATCTTTACTCAAAAAACCAAAGTGATCCAAAACCACCTCATTGTATTCAATCGTATTGGCGCGGTCTAAAACCTTCGGACTAAACGGATGAGTCGTTTCATCCATATTAACCGTCCCAATGATAAATAGATTGTCCCTCATCAGCAATCGGCCAACTTCCATCTCCTCCACCACAGGAGCAGAAACCAACTCTCCATCCTTACGGTCACGACTTTCCATCACACTCAGCAAATCACTGAAGTAGTATTCCACTCTAGCTAGATTCATCTCATCTAACAGAACAAAATACGGCTTATTTCGATTCTCCAGTTTATTCGCCTCTATTAATATCTTTGTAAATGGACCTGCTTGGAATTCGCCTTTTATGTCACGGTAGCCAATAAGATCTGATCCATCGCTCCAATCTGGACGGACAGGGATTAACGCGCATTGTCCGTTATCTGCGGTTGCTCCTAGACTTTCAGCAAAGAGTTGGACGATTTTAGTTTTACCAGTTCCGGAGATGCCGGAAAGGATAACAAAAGGCTTAGTCTTTAGAGAAAGGCATAAGTTATTAATATCTCTCCGTTCATAATAAAATCCTTTAGCTGAAATATAAGCATGGATATGATCAACCAGTTCGCTGTCATTTCTAAACTCGACTGCGGCTTCCTCAACTTCAGGTAAACCATCCTCTGTAATATCTTGAGATTTAGAATGACCTATGAATCTCTCATAATAGAAAATCATGCTCTCTAAATCTTCAACCAGCTCTCTTTCAGAGGGCATTTCGTCTTTACGATATTCAATGTAAGCAGCAGTTGATAGAGCATACCCCTTTGCTTTACTTGACTCTCCTAGATATAAATCATTATCCTTCTTAACCGAAGCCCTCATTTCTATATGATCACGTATCTCTTGCTTACGCTTCAACATCTCTTCTTTTGTGGTTTCTGTTACTCCCTGGGCTAACGTTAAATAAAGTCTACTCATATCTTCACTGAACAAATAAACGATATAATATCCTCTTTGTGTAGAAGTTGTAATTTCTTTATTCATAATCGCAATCCAAGGAACAGATGCCCAGTTCCCTTGACCCACAGAGCCCGTAACAACATATTGATCATTCAAACAAGGCAGCTTTTGAAATTCTTTAGGGACCTCATTTCTTACATAAGAGCCAAGCTGATTCCCTCCAAAAGGTTGAGCCTTGGCTGAAACATAATTATTCATAATATATAATAGTTTTTCACGTATCGACGTATTCACAGTAGGGTGCTCCTTTAGTGTATTGACCTGAATATTTGGAGTGTACTCTTCATCAATCAAATCTACATATTGAAGCCATTTGAGAAGATTCGTAGTTCTTTCTTTCGCAACACTATCCACCATTAGATTTTCCCCAAGTGAATTCCTTACGATTAGTTTCCCTAGCTCAATTAAGGCTCTCTTTTTCTCATTTGGTGTATGATTTTCTAATAAATCCAATGTTTCAAGTGCGATTCTAAAATACTGTTTATGTAAAATTTGTTCCCTTAATAGTTCAATTTTATTAGAAGATTTTATGTATTTGTTAATGAGTTCCTCGTTTTGATGTTGATTCTTATCTAGGAAACCTAGCAACCTCAAGTCCTGGCGCGCTCTTGATTTGATTCGATATTCATTACCTTCTAGTTGTTCACTTAATCTTTCAGGATGGTAAGTACCCTCAATGATTTCCTCTAAAAAGGTCTTTACCTTGTGGATCTGCTCATTTGGCAAATCCTCTGTTTTGAACTCTATTAACGAAATCGCTGTCTTTTGTCCATTTTCTACTACCTTTACAAAAGGAAGCTTCGCGAAAAAAGACATAATAAATGAAGTTCTCCCCCGTGTTCGAACAAAGTCCTCTTTAGAAGCCACCCGCTTAGAAGAAAATTCTTGCCAAGCTTGTTGTATAAACTCATAGGAAATTAACTCAAGTGAAGTCGTCTTTTCTCCACGCCGGAACTTCTCCAATGATGACTCTGTCTCTACATAAATACCTTTTCCATCTGTTCTTCTAATGTAATTATTTTTGTTCAGTGATAAGGTTTGTACCACTTCAATTCTTTCAGCTAATGCTTTTAAGATTTCTATGATCATACATGTCTCCTAAACATCGTTTTCTTTAGTTTAGCAAATTATTTCCAAATAAAATAGCCTTCCTGCAGTAAGCAAAGAAGACTTCAATATTATTATTCTAAATTCCAATTAAAATGACGTAATGATGTAGATGTAAACCCTTTTGCTAAACGGGGCTAACTTGTCATTCGATCAATCCTCAACCTCAATCAAAAAAATCTTCTCTTCAAACCCGCCGCGCTTCTCTGCCTTCACTTGGCGTACCGATTCAACTTCTTCTATAGAAGAACCATGATGATTGGCCAAAGCATGAATGATTTCTAACAGATCCGCCAGCTCCTCCACTGCTTCTCCACTGCTTCTCCAACAGTGGCCGAGGTGCAATACTCGTCCAGTTCTTCATAGCTTTTTTCTTTTAAATATTTTATGTAATCCCGATCACTTAGGATTTCTGTTGAAACCTTTTTTCCTGTCTTCTCAATTATTTTTGGAATTTTATCTCTGACTAGTTTGTTGTAGGTTGGCATATTATTAGCCTCCTATTTCTGTACTATCTTTACTAAGAGCACGATGAAATAGTGCTTTACCCTTTTTTATAAAAACATTTAGAATAAGAATACATATTGTAAGTAATGAAGCCTCTTTACCCTTATTAATTCTATAGAACAAAGGAGATTTTATTAATGAATAAAAAGGAGTTTGGTATAATTAAGAATAAAGAATCCTATTGCTTTACTTTTATAGGATTTGAAAGCCGAAATGCCTATGGTGAAGTTTATATTAAAGATAAAAACTCTACCACTTACGCTTTTAGAGGGTATGGTAGACAAAAAGTGTTTAAGGAAGCTAAAAAGCAGATGATATTAATTAAGCTATTATAATCTCTACACCAATAATTCTTACAAGCATTTCCTTTTACACATTAAAAAAGCACTTAAGTTAAACTTTGCTTTTAGTATGGAACTTATTAATCATATTTTTAGTGACATGCTGTTTCTATTTGAGTAAATGAAGTTAAATTTAACCAAACAAGAAACATGACTACTTCTATCCGCTATTAGATATGCGGAGGTCAACTTCCTCTCACCCTAAAAGGTTTCCTAGTGAAATGACAATTCTTCATACCAACTCAATGGGGCACGCTTCTTTATCAGGTCTGTATAACAGAGCAAAATATTCACCTACTCTTTTAGCTAAACTGTATAGAATCAAGGCTAAAAGAGTAGGTACTGATTTCTCCCCTTAAATCAGTTTCTAAATCAAATATAATTATTAAGTTTTTTAATCCTACTAATTTCCGTTCCTTACCGGAAGCTAGTAAAGTAAGAGAATGTTTAAAACGTAATAATGGGGTCTATGAAACTAGATACTCAATTTTCATGTTCTACCGACTTTTGAAGTTACTCCATTAATACCTTATGTTCTTCAATGTAGTTCAAGGCTTCTTCATGATTTTCTTTAATCGCAATTTCTACTGCCTTTTTAGCCACTTCAAGAAGTTTCTCTGATTTTTTTCTAAGTCGAAAGCTCTCAGTTACCTTTTTCATAATAGTTTTTTGTACATTTATATCAATGATTGGTAATGGGATATTTAAAACCTCACTTTTACTTATTGAAGTTAGAATTGTCCCTGAACAGTTTTGTTTTAGAACGTTTTGCATTGGTTCCGATTTAAATAAAACTAAGAGGGTTTCAGAGTTAACTAACTTAGAATTTATTACGTAGAATCCAGTAGAACAGAGAGAATTGTCATACTCATTTGGAACTAATGCACAGCTTTCTAATGATCCTTCAATAGAAGAAATAATTACATCATTTGTTTTTACTTTTCTCCTTGCTCTTGAAGGAAGTTCACTTCCTAAAGCAGTTGTGCAACCTGTTATTTCTCCGGACTTTCCAATATTAGAGAGTTCAATATAGTTATAACAAAGCTTTTCATCCGGTTGGAAGTTATTATCTTTTATTGTACAAATACTTTTCAAACTCCCATAGCCATTTTTATATCTATATATTAGATCTAAATAATCTTCGTACATCGGTTGGTAATATTCAGCATCTAAACGACCTGTAGTGAGAAATGATTCTTTATAACTCTTTAGATTTACAGGTCCTTTACTCGGTTGGAAGTCTTTTAAACCTAAGTCTTCTAATAATAAATTCTCTGCGGTTTGGTATAATCTCTTAGACTCGCCTAACTTATCATATGCTTTTTCAACCAATCCTCGAATTGTATTCTGTATGTTTTTAGACAAAACTGGAACTAATATTTGGTCCATATCTTCTAGTATTAGTCCTTTTTGTACAGCACCACGTGTGAATTTTCTTATTTGGTTTTGACCAAATTTTGTCTGAAGGAATACAGCTAAATAGAATCCATCAACATCCTTAGGACGTAAGATAGCTAACTTACAATTGCAGGTGGCAGGCTCTTCTTTACTTACTAAGGAAACTCCACCGATGGTTCCTACAATAGAAAGCAATACATCCCCTTTCTTCAAATGAGAACGTTTCATATGCGGAATGTTGAATGTTTCATTATCGATACATATTGGGTTAGATTGTTCAATAAAGAAGTTGTGTATATCCTGCCCTCTATAATACGGTATTCCCTCATCTATGAACTTTTCACTAATACTCATGTGATTACCATCTGATACCTTAGTTAATTCCGATATTCTAGATGTTTCATGGAAGTTTAATACTTCTTGAATTTCTAGATTTTCTTTCTCATAGAATTCAGAATCAACCCTGAATGTTCTTTCTAACTCGGACTTATTAATAACACTTATCTCAAGCCCTTTCAATAATTTTTTGTACTTCTCTTCATTGAAAGGGCTGTCTACTTTCCCATGAATGATAATCCTTCTTTTTTTGCAAACTCAATAAACGCTTCCGCTATTCCATCTTTTGTTATCCCATCATGGTTAAACAAGTCATGCTTTACAATTAAATGACCATGGGAATCTAATAGAAATTCCTCTATATTTTCAGGCGGGTTATTATAATTCCCTGTTGGATTTATTGTTTCTAAAGTCGCTAGGTTAATGTCGGATTCAACATTTGGATAATCCTTTTTGCGGACAAATATTTTCTCTCCACTATTATCCTTACTTGGTTCTTGCATTGTAGCAAAGAAGATAGGATAGTCTTCTACTTTAGGGCATAATTCATCATCCCATTTTTGTACTAGCAAGACACTTGTTTTAGTTCCTGTATGTGGCTTAAACACATTCCCATGAAGTCCCACTACCCCAAGGATGCGACAATGCTCAGCAATAAACTCTCTTACTCTTTTATCACCACTGTTATTGAATCTACCTTGAGGTAACACTATCGCCATTCGACCACCTGGCTTCAAGAAATCTAAGTTACGTTCTATAAATAGGAGGTCTCTTCCTACCTTTGTATGGTACTTACCATTAGGTTTTTTTCCTAATTCATACTTGGCTAAAATTCTACTTTCCTTTATATCACCTGCAAAGGGAGGATTTGCCATTAGAACATCAAATTTAAAATCTCGATTACTGTTTCTGGTTACTCTAAGTTTCTTTAACCTTCTCCAACCTTCAAAGTATATATCTTGCCAATCCTCATCCTCAGTTTTCTCATCCCAACGTTCATAATCCAATGTATTTAGGTGCAAGACATTAGTTTGACCGTCACCTGCAATAAGGTTTAATGTTCTACCCACTCTTACCGCTCTTTCATCAAAGTCAATAGCAAATACTTTTTCTTTAACATAATCAATACAACGAGGAGGTTTAATTTCGGAAGTAAATAGATGACTTTTATCCCATCCTTCATCTTTCATTATCTTCTCCCACACATTAAAAATAGTATGAACAGGAAATCCACAACTGCCTGCTGCAGTATCGATGATTGTTTCATCTTCTTTAGGATTTAGCATTTTCACACACATATCAATAACATAACGAGGAGTAAAATATTGACCTTTCTCACCTTTACTACTCTTGTTAATTAAATATTCAAATGCCTCATCCACAACATCTAAGTTAGAGTTAAACAGCTTGACATCCTGTAAAGACGAAACACAGACAGAAAGGTGTGATGGGGTGAGCATAATTCTGGCGTCCTCACTGAACACCCCTGCCCACTTATTTTTAGCTCTTTCAAACAAGTCTTGAACCTTTTTTTTCAATTCACTTTCAGTATCACCATAGTTTCTAAATTCTAGATGTCTACTCCGATTACGACCACTTTCCATTTCATCATACAACTTTGTAAAAATTAACTTAAAAAGTTCTTCAAATACATCAACCCCTGCATTTGCAAGAACCTCATCCTCCATCTCTAAAATTAGATCTTTTAACGATTTACGTTCAGTTACTAACTTATCCTTTTCAACTAAATCTAAAATAGTCCATCGCTCTTCAAGAATATCAGAAAGCTTTTGGTTGGCCCTTGGTATACCTGGAATATCCTCAAAGTAATTTGGGTCTTTTCGATGGTAATAGGAAATGGAGTCACCATTACTCCATATACCAATCGGTGCACCAGTTGCATTACAATAAGATTTAAGCTGTTCTTTTCCATCTTTCAACTTAGGCTTTTTCAGTTCAACCATTATGTATGGTTCAGTAGTATAGTCTTTGTCAAAAATTACGATATCTGCTCTTTTCTTCTCTCTTCCGAAGGAGACTCCATATTCTAGAGCCATTCTATCTATGGGGTATCCTAAATCTTTATTTAATACCAATATATATAATTGACGAATGACTTCTTCTGGCGTTAATTTTATTTCTTTCTTTCTAACAATACACTTCATATAAGGAACATTTGCACCCTTAATTTCCTTGTGAAAGATGTTTTCTTCAATGTATTGTATTTTGTCCCTACTAAATTGTGTTAGTTTATAATTTGAGTCTTTTAGAACCTCAGCCAAATTCATTTTAACAACCTACCCTCATACATTTTAATTAATTCACCCTTTTAACTTAGCATTATAGAACTTGTATTAACATTATTAAGATATGATATGCTTGTTCATATACCTTATTAGTATCTTTATCAGGTAATACTTCTCCGTGAAAAAGTGTACACCTAAGTGAATATAATATCTCTATAATTGCTTTGCATATTAATTCGTTATCATCTACAAAGTAATATTGTCCCATTTTCTTACCTGTTGCAGTACTGCTAACGATATTTTCGTTCTTCCTTGGATTACATTCGAAGTATAGATTTTTCACCTCAGTTTGTTGATTTAAAGATAGTTTTTGATAGTCTTCGTCTTCTAGAATTTCTTGAAAATTATATTTGTTTTGTTCAAGGTAATATTTCTGATTACCGCGTGAATCATGAACACTAACTTCTACTTTATTACTTATTTCAACTTTGTAATTTAAAGTGTTCCTAGTTGAAGAAGCTTGTTTTATAGGATTTTCTTTAATAAACACATCATAAAATGAAATCTTTTTATTGTTATTCTTGACTTCAAATCTCTCAAGGTGATTATGCAGTGAAGAAACATATGCCTTAAAGGTCTCTCCTTCTGCATCATTGCTTGATAGCAGATTTAATATCCTTCTTCTAAATTCATTATTTTCTTCTTTAATAGTGTCTATAATCTTTCTATCTTTTCTTAAATGAGAATACCTAGTCCTCATCCATGCGTTAAATGCTAAATAAGACTTGATAAACTGTGAAAAGTAATCAATATATGATAGGTTTTTCCAATTTGTAATATTGTCAGATGTAGTCGAAGCAGTCATAGCTTAATCCCACCTTTCTTAAATAATAAGTGAAAATTTAGTACCTTTCTAGCCCAACAACTATTGTATCATTTTTGAGTTACTTTAGGTTAAGGTATACGAGTAGTGTCATAATTATATGTAAGAAAGTACTCTATTCTCCCTTTAACTCATTAATCATTGGAAGCACTTGGGCGAACCTCATGAATCTGCATGCCGATATATCTGGATATAACAACAGCCCATCAACAATAATAACTAAATTGATGGGTGATCTTTTTTAATACATAACAAATATTATTAACGAAAAGAACTTAACTCTTCTTCCAATTGTGTTTAATTAGAATTACCACAGCTTTTTGTTTAATGGTCAGACTCGCATGAGTGTTAATTGCACACAGAAGTTTGTATTAGGAATAATCGGTCCAGGTACATTTTATAGTAATACCTTACTTAACTTCTCTCGTATACTGACCTCCCTCTCCTCCATAAACTCTTGGAAGTTATCTAAGTCCAAATCTACCTCTGGAATAAAATGTCTTATTCTGTATTCCTTTTTCTCATTTTCGTTAGGACAAATTAATTCCAACCATTCCTTAAATCTTTTATTGGACTTCTCTTGGTTAGGAACCCCTTCAATAAGTTGCAAGTTACCAATGTAATCATGGTTTTCCATACAATAATTAATGGTTTTTTCTGATAATCCAGCTTTTCTAAGCTTAGATCTAGATTTTAACAGGCTTCTTGGGAATATATGGTCTTGATGAAAGTTATTTTTATAATCTAGATTAGGATACAATAATGATAATACAGAAAATGCGTACCTGTTACCGTATTTCATCCATAATAAGTCTTCTATCTCTTCTTCTGTGAACTTAAGTGACTTGTTTGTTACTCTAAGGTCTTGCTTAATTCTTTGATAAGGAAAGTCATCTAAATTGTTTTTCATGATTTCTCTTAGTGGTTTTAATACATTATCTGGTTGCCCACCAAACACTCTTTTCAACAGTGCTATTGTAGTAAACTTCTTCATATCTGCTCTTTCGCTATTAAATCTATAAGATTCTACAAAGTTGTGTGGATTCCCCTTTTTATAAAGGTAGTAAGCTATTGGAATAATAACGTAATTAGCAGTTAACGTTTTACTGTTATATCCGAAGTTTGCCATCAACTGCACAGCTAGCTTAATAGATTCTGAAATATCATCCCACTCTTCTTCTATTTTACTCATGGCATTGGAATCAAAATTATCAACTTTGAAAGCAATATCACTAAAATCACAAAGTACTAAGCACGTTTTTAATACTAAATCTTTGTTAAAGTCAAATCCATCCCCCACGTTATTGATTTCATCCACAAACGAGGTAATCGTTTTTCTAGCGTCTCGCACTTTCCATTGTGCAGTTGCAATTGAAAGTAGCAAATCGGAATAACTTAATTGTGTCCCACCACTGTTTACCCTAATAAATATATTCAGCACTTTATCCAGTTCTTGAGATTTTTCTTGATAATAATTTATGCAAGCTGTCTCATGAATTGCTTTATGCAGTCTATGTAGAGTCCTATTAGCAAATTTAGCCTTATCTTTTTCTAAAAGATTCAATTCGTTTTCGTAAATATAATCATTTATTTCAAATGATTCCGGTAAGTCTAAAATGTCACCAACTTTAAACCAAAAGTCATCAGTACCTGCATTTTTCAAATCTTCTTTAGAAAGAAATTGGAAGTCATATACCATATCGTATTCTTCAGATTTTTTTAAGAGATTCAGATATAATTCTCGCTTTGGATATGCCGCATCGTTATCTACCCTTTTTCGCGGTAGCTTAAATGCATACGAACCTTTAAGGCCAATGAATAAAGAAGTTAATCGTTGCTGACCATCTAAAATAGCAAGTATATCCTCTTCTCCACTTATGTTAGCTTCTGAATTATGTGTATTATCTCGTTCATGAAATTCTCGGAGAAATTCATAAAACTTAAATTTGTTAATATTCTCTTTCTCAATATACCAAAATAAAAATGCACCTACCGGGTAACCTCTTAATAGAGAATCAAATAGAGTTTGAATCTGATCGGTTTTCCATACAAACTCCCTTTGAATTGATGGTAACAGGTATTTTTTTCGATGAATATCGTTGACTACTTCTTTAATAGTTAAAGGTCTTTCAAAAGCCATATAAACTCCCCTTTATAAGTTTTTCATGATTCTTCTTGCTCTTATATATTCAACAGCCTCTTTTAACTCACTTTCACTCAGTTCAATATTGTCTACAATTAATGAGCATTTGTTAATTGTATCTTTTTGCAAATCAATAACCATTTTCTTTTCGTAGTCATTGATAAAGTAATCCACAGTTACATTAAAAAAATCAGCCAGTCTTACAAGATGATTTAAGCTTGGTTCTTTTTTCTCAAGTTCATAACTCCAAATTATACTTTTAGTAAGTTGTATCTCATCAGCAAGCTTTTCTGGGGTAAGGCCATTTTTTTCTCTTAAATCTTTTAACTTACTTCCTATAGCAGGCAAACTCTTTCACTTCCTTTTTTCAAAATTAAACACTTTTTTAAAAAACTATTCTTTCTGTAATAGGAAAACAAAAATAGTATTATAACCTCAACAGAGTAACACATCATATAAGTTTCACCTTAATAAGCCTTAATCCCAAACATCAACAACTTTTTCGGCAAAATATCATCCAAATTCTGAATATCTGCATCCTGCAGCTCAATTAAATTAAAGCCATACTTGTTATAAATCCTTAACTTCTCTTGTTTCCTTGCAGCATATTTAGGATCGTTTTCCAATCCCCAATATTCTATATACACTTTACCAATCGGCAGATAGAAATCAGTGTATACGTCTTCCTCAACCGGTAATTTTCTTTCATATGCATGGACAATTTCAGACATGTACAACCAATTATCGATTAACATCTCTGCTCTTGATCTCACATAATGACCATCAGCCGCTCTGTGTTTGGCTTCGAACTTTTCTCTAAACTCTAAAGGGTTATGATTGGCAGCCTTTGTCTCTTCTTCTGTATCATTCCCCTGCAGCTCTTTCATCGTTTCTACCAGTCTCTTATTCTGCAATATGATTTCTGGCCAGTTTACATAGGGCACACCTGTTTTATCATATTCTAATTGTTTCCCGCCTAAGCTTTGACCAAGCTTTGTTACTGTCCACCCTTTGAGTCCCTTTTGAATAAAACCAAGCTCAGACAGGATTGGATTCATTTTAAGCTTTGAAACCCCAAAGTGTTTACTCAAAGCAGTTATATTCAGAAGTTCATCCTTACGATCAGTTTTGAACATGCTATGATCTTTTATCGTTTCATCCCATGCAATATATTCTCCAACTTTGGGATGCCTCTTAATTGTCCCACCTGATTGCTTACCTTTTTCGGTTAACACCCATTGATTATCCACTCTATTAATCAATCCATTAGCAAGGAAAATGTTAAACGTTTCCTTTACATTCATTTTTAATTCTTTTGAAAGTGCAGTGGTCGAAACATATTTCACTTTATTAGTCGTAGTCATTCTATCCCTCTTTTACTAATTTCTTCTAATTACATACTACTTCTTATTAATAGAGAGAACAACCGCAGCTTAGGAGAATTAAGTAATACAAAATGTAATATTATGTTAAAATTAATGGAGTATTTTACTAGAAAAGAATGAATCGAGGAATTAAGAATGCCTATCGCTGAAAGAGATTATTGGAATGATGACCGGTATCAACCAAGAAATAAGAAGCCTCCAAAGTGGTCCTGGGGCGCAATAGGTCTCGTCCTAATCGCCCTCTTCGCCAGCGGCCTGCCCATGAAACTCTACAACGAACTGACCATCAACCACGACCAGAAGATCAGAAGCTACCTGCAGGAGCGTGAACAATATTTCAGCTCAAGCGACCAAAGCTTCAAGCAGCTGATGACAAAAGTAAACGAAGCAAACGGAGACCTGAGTTCCCTCAAGATGCAAGTCAATGAGACAGACATCATGCTTAAACAAAACTACTTAAAACTCATGGACCTAAATCCGCCAAGGGACTTTAAAGAGCTCCACACCAAAACAATGGAACTATACGTGATCAAGCAGGCAGCCGTCGACTATCTCGTTTCCTCAACTAAGACGAATACGTATCATCATGAAATCCTGTCGACCTACATAGAAGAAAGCAATTTGAAGTTGAGTCAGCTGCAGCCACTGATGATTGACGGTCTGCAGAAAGCGGATCTACGATATGAGATCAATCAGGTCGGCTCGCTTACGTATTGGGTGAAGGATGATTATGCGGGGAGCTTGGAGTAAACAGAAAGTAGTAAGAATAAGATAAATAGAACATGTTTCAGATAAGAAAGGAGGAGTTTGATGGAGTTAAAAAGCATCGGGGTACTAATATCCTGTCTTTCCGTTCTTACCTTTTGCGTTGTAAAAGCAATTGAAGAGGCCTCAAGATATACTTCCGGTGGAACATTTAATTTCATGGGGTGGTACATCTATGCATTTATTATCATCGATTTCTTGACTGGTGTTTTTTTAGTAATTAAAAGGGATGATAGTGAAGAATAGGATTTTTATTTCTAGCATATTGGGGGGATGGCCCCAATGATCTAGAGGGGTAATTTAAAGATAATATAAAAAAGTGTCATATTTTCTGTTTTAGAGGGGTATGACACTTTTTTGTGAGAGGAATCTCCTTTTGATGAAAAAACCGTATATTATTATTATTTAGTTAAAATAGGGTTCACCATAAGTTAGCTACTAAAATAAGAGATTATCCCCGCTTCACTCACCACTGACCATTTCTGCTATTTTTACAGTCTGCAGTTCTTTTTGCACATTCTCTATTGACGTTATTGTACTCTTGGATCGTTGAGATAACTCATTTGGCAGTTTTTGAATCTTTTCTATAGAAGCGTTTAAATCCTTCTCTAAACTTTCATTTGCCCCAATTCCAGAACTGTCTTCCGTTTCCTTCCAAAACTGAATGACATCCAGCGTATTTTCGCCCATTTCCTGCATTGAATGAAGAAGGGATTTAGTTTTATTTACTGTAATTAAAACACTAGAAGACAGTTCTAGAACTTTATGAGCCTCTATAGTAGTATTCTTTAAGTCTTCAATCTGATAAATCAAGTTTGAGTTTACCTCTTGTTCAATTTGCATTAACGTCTCCATGCTTTTATCTTTTTGATATTTTTCATATAATACATTTATCTTATGATGAGAATCACTCATTTCTTGTTGGATAACAGTTAAATTTTCCAAGCGAATTAATATTCGATCAATTTCATCAAGTTGGATCTGTGCCGAAGCTAATTTAGTAGTTATGTCACCTACAACGGGAAATTTAACAACAGTGTTGACTCCTTTAGCTACGGTGATGGCAGTGTCAAATTTGTTTGTTGCTTCCCTTATTGGAGCCAGATTGTCATTTAGCCACTTGACATTTTTAACCAATAAATTGATATCCTTATTGTATTTTTCGAGATCGCTGATTATTTTCGGTAACTCTTTTTCTATTACTTTTAAAGAATGATCTCTAGCTTCATTTATCTGGTTCTCCATATTATCTAAATTACTTATATCAGTTGTGTTACCCACATTATTTTTAACAGCTATTCTACTGGCTGTATATCCTATTAAACCTGATACTAACATGGATGAAGTAATTGTAAGAGGAAGCAAATATCTCTGATATACCTTTTTCCGGTTAGATTCAGCCCTTCCCTTTTCCATTTCCATAATCCAGCTCTCTCCTCTTCCATTTCGGGAATGTCATGTATACAGATACATTGTTAAAAGTTTTCTTTTGCCTTTGACAACATATCCAATTTTTTTGTGTTTCATAGAATCTGGTATTAAAACTCAATGTCTCAGGAATGATTGTAATAATTCTTAGCCGTGTAGTTCGGCCAATCCCAAAAGTTTGACCCTTGAGACACTACAAACCGATCTAAAAACAGTTCCAGATTCAAATGCAAAGGTTCCGGTTTTAGAATGGTTCCGGCTATATACAGATAGTTAGGACAATCTTGGTCAACAGCAGTTCGGCCTATCAAAAGATGATTCTCAAACACATACCCAATTGGAATAAATTCTGACAATGACTGAAGGATAGCACGTGTTTTTTTTATTTCTTCTAAAGAGTATACTAGTAATCCGCCACCAATATTGTTCGAACCGAGGATCATTTCATATAACCTGGCTCCATTATGTTGAGATAGAAATTCCCGGACGTCTTCCGGTAGCATCAACTTCGATTCTTCTTGAAACGTTTGCAGCTTTCCACTTTCGACAGGAGGATTAAATGAACAATGAACCGTGTGGATATTCCCTTGCTCAGCCAATATCTCCATATTCCCACTTTCATCAAGTCGCTTCTTCAGCGCATGCAAAGTCTTGTTAAGCAGCATTTCAATCTCCCCCATCACTTATTCAACTAACCTGGCCAGTTTTTGTAATCTCAATTTTCAACAATTGTAACACACAGTTCTTTACAAGAGGCTCGACGTAATGAGGTTGAGATTTGAATTAAGATATTAGTATAACAATAAACAAAGCAGGTCTAATTCATATGCGAAGTAGCCTGCTATTTTTAATGCTTTATGCAATTACTTATCTTAAAACGAAAACCCTTAAAAACAGTCCGATTTCAGGGTCGCCCCCCTCCGTGTTAATACGCCAGTCGACTGGAGGTCAGTGATCATATTACTTATCCGGATTTAGCTCCGATTCTTATCCTCCATCTCTTCCCTTTGGTGTGTTCTCTCATATTCTTCAAAAAATTTCTTCACCTCTTCTTTATTAGATGAAATAAAAAGAGGATGTTTATACCCTTCTTTGAAACCCTTATATGCGGTAAGCTTAAAGACTCCTATAAGTGGGTATTCAGGTAAAGCTGGTAAAGGAATACCGTAATCTTTGGCCCAATAGGATGACATCACACCCGATTCGCCTAGAGAACGATACACCCAAAACTCATTTTCTAATTCTGTATATAGATCGTCCTCATGACTGTCACGATCAGCATCCCCTTCATAAATAATGAAAAGTTCAAGACTAGAATAGTAGCTGGGATCTTTCCCTTTGGATTGTTTAGGGCTATTGCTTTTTCCGAATAACTTGCTGAAAAATGCCATTGACCTGTCTCCTTTCAATCATCTTTGCTGATTTTATTACGTTCATGTTCTTCATTAAGTATTGGTTAGACTATTATATTGTAAATTAATTACAATAGGTTGGTTTATTTACAGTTTAATAGAACGAAATTATAAAGCCAAGCCCTGTGATATGAAGTTCTACTCAATGACAGTAGCTCCTGGCGGTCCAGCATGGGTATTCAATGTGGAATCTTGGCCCCTGCACCCCGACGCAAGCGTGGGGATGGTTACATATATCAATATGACAAACAAAAACACAGGATGCCACGACATTGCTAAATACAGCTGCCAGGAACTCAACCAGGTTCCGCTCACAGCCTACATCCAACGTATATATAAGAAAACATTCGCATATGTATTCTAGAACCGGCACCTGAAAAAGGGGTGTCTGTTCTTTTTTTTGCCTAAAAATCCTTACCGTATCAAACGGGATGAGTTTCTTATTAGTACGCCACATTACTTGAAGTTAGATTATTCTGATTAGTTAAAATACAAAGGAATTTTAACAATTTGCGGTAAAATGAAGAAATGATGTCAATCTTTCAGAAACATATTATAGGGGTGTCTACACAATGAAAAAGAAACTAAACGGCTTACTCTTGCTTTTAACGAGTATGATTATCGTTGGTTGTGCCAACGTAGAAGGGGCAGCTGCACCAGATGAAGCATCAGATCCGAAAGTAGAAGCCACGGAGAATGCTGATAGTAAAGGTAAAACAGAAGAAGCTGCTTCCGAGGCTGTGGATGAGCCTGAAACAGAGGAACCAGTCTCAGAAGAAACCTCAACTGAAACAACTGATGAAGGTTTTCCAGGATTCGATCTCCTTGAAGTCGATGGTGGTGATTTGTCCGGGTATCGTCAACCAAACGTCGTCGTTGACATTGGATTTGGGGACCGTGAGTATTGGGCATTCACGAATGAATATGGTCAGCTGGTGCGCGTCATTGCAGACGAAATCATTTTACAGGATGACAGTACGGAGCCGGTAACATCGTCGGGCAGATACTACTCTGATGAGGCAAAGGTTCCCGGCGTCGAAAGTGATGTATTGGATGAAGGGCATATCATTGCCGACTCTCTCGGCGGGGTATCGAATGCTTATAATATCACCCCTCAGGACAGCACGCTTAACCGGCACGGTGATCAATCCTATATGGAAAAAAGTATCCGGGACGCAGGTGGAGCCACTGATTTTGAAGCCATTATCACCTATCCAAATACGGAAACGCAGATCCCTTCAAGTTATCAGTATACCTATACGCTGAGAGGGAACGTAATCATTGATACATTCGACAATTTGAACCCTGATGAAGTAAACGAATCACTCGGTCTGACAGAAAGTAAGCCTTCCAGCTCAAATAGCTCCAACACAGACTCATCGAATTCAACCACAGAAGGCGATCTTTCAAGCATCGATACTGACGGTAGTGGACTAGTGACAATCAAAGAAGCAAAAGCAGCCGGCTTCAGCATGCCGATCACAAGCGATCACTGGTTATACGCTCATATGCGGGATAATGATGGGGATGGGATGGTTGGAGAATAAGATATTGATATGAAACCATAAGAAAAAGCTTGGGAGTCCCCAAGCTTTTTTTCGTGGCCATGCTCCTTATTGCCCTAATTCCTAACAACAGGAATCCACATTTCACCATATACCATTCCGTCTTGTTCTCCCATCACCACCGCTGTATTCGGAGCACCAACATACGATACCTCTGTTACTTCCATAAGGACTTCACCAAAGGCAATACCCGTAAGCTTGTTAGCCAACTCTTCATCGGTACCCGCTTCCCCTTTGACCACGATGTATTCTCCTTCAGGAAATTGGATCAGTCTGGATGCCTCTGGCAAGGACTCCTTGGTCATTACCCCGACATAGTGCATCATCTTGTTGTTCACTGCTTCGTTTACAACAAAAAGATAGTCATTCGCGGCGACATTCTTCAGCTTATCGAGTCTTCCATCTTCATTGACAGCTTGCCAGAAGTCTGCTTTTTCCTTATGAATACCTTCAAAGTCTCTGTAATCACTCTTAAGTTCCGTACCAATCCCTAAAACCGTGAAGCTTTCTTTTTCTTCTAATAAATAATTTGCCATTTCTAACTTCCTCCTTAATGATTTGTTTTTTTACTTCCTGAGTTTATAATAGCATTGAATCATGTCAAAAAATGATACTGTTTAGGAGGGTCAAATGAAAAAAGTTGAACGGATCAATACCATCATGCGGTATATCAACAACCGCTCCTACTTTACAATTTCTGAGATTATGCAGGAATTTAACATCTCCCGTTCGACTGCTATCCGTGATATCAGAGAAATCGAATCCATGGGGATGCCGCTAGAATCAGAGGTTGGAAGAGATGGCGGTTATGCTGTCATGAACAACTCTGTCCTGCCTTCTATTCACTTTACTGATAGTGAAGTCAAAGCACTTTTTATAGCCTTCATGGCCTCAAGGAATCAACAGCTGCCCTATCTAAAAAGCCGGCAGTCGCTGGCAGAAAAATTACTCGGCCTGATACCGGATTATCAGCAAGAAAGCCTGGTTCTGTTAAATCAAATCCTGCTATTCGAAGGGACCAATCCCAGTAATCCTGATTTACTTGACCTGACAGACCTCCCTCACCCGATGTTAGAAAAGCTCATCCAACTGCTTCTGATGGATAACCATTTATTACTCACCATTAAAGAGGAGAAGTCCATAAAGGCTTATCCCATTTTTATCTTGCATCTTTATCGTGAAAAGAGCATTTGGCTAATAGAAGGATTTGACTTAAAAGAAGAAAAAAAGAGGGTCTTTCCAGTAGACTACCTTACC
The DNA here is from genome assembly GCF_045897515.1 of Rossellomorea oryzaecorticis. NCBI lineage: Bacteria > Bacillati > Bacillota > Bacilli > Caryophanales > Bacillaceae > Rossellomorea > Rossellomorea oryzaecorticis. The sequence goes on from NZ_JBJOSA010000007.1 coordinate 95,589, forward strand.
AATGTAGAGCCATATCACACGAATAAACGAGTAACTAAGAAGAAGGTTCTGGAAAAACTAAGTAAGCAGAAAGAAATGATCAACCTTGTCATCGAATTGGGTCCTAATGCAGTCGCCCAGTTCAAGAAATACCATCCGTTTAAATTCTCCATTTCCTATACGAATCCCTACCAAGCCACAGCCATCCTCAAGGCTTTCATCAACGTTACTATGCCCGAAGAACTGACCGATATGATCAATTGGCTGCTTTTCCTTGGTGAGGATATCAAGTTCAAGGAAGTGCCGGAAGAAGTCTTAACCGGTTTACAAGAGAGGTTGCGTGTAATAAGCAGGGATCGATGAAATCATCGGCAAGTTTCTCCACCGGCCATTGAAGTTCAGAGTCTGCCCCCCTTCCACGTTAATGGGGGGCAGTCCCCCATTTTTTAATGAGAGATTTGGGTATGTCCCCCTACCTTGAATCAGCTGTCTCCTTTATCAAAGCAATCTTCACAAATAAACCTGCCTTCATTCTTTAAATACGCTTTAATCTCAGTCATCCACTTATACTTTGGATAGCGCATCTTCACATACACCACATCATCACCCTTGATTTCTTTACTGCAGATAGAACATTGAGATTTATTACCGAACACGATTGGCACCTCCACCATAATTCTCGCTTCATTGCTTTAATCAAAAGATACACTCGAAGAAGAAGACGACTCATCCGCCTTCACACAATCAATCGCAATCACCAGTGCAATCACAATCGTCTCCATCGCTTCATCCAGCACCTGCACCCTGTAGCTGTCGCCCCAGCTGAACCACTTCTTATCGACTTCACCTACAACCTGGCCATGCTGCAATACCTGAAAGTTCATATCCCACCAGTTCCCGCGCACTTCGATGCCTGCCGCATCGATCGTATAGCGTGCTTTTAAAAAGGAGAACTCCTTCTTGATTGTCACTACATCCTGCCCATTGACCTCAACGTAGAACTTCGGCAAGAAGCTGAATACCTTTTTCGTGATGAGTGCCACTTCGTCCCTGCTTGCATTCAGTATGGAGAACGTCTTCGGTACCTTCATGAAGCTTCCCTCCACATAATACCGGTCCTTCTCCTCCCCATCCTTCACCGTGAATTTCCCGCTGAGACTGAATACCTTTTGTTTTATATAAAGTTCTCTCATGCTAGCGCCCCCCGTTTTTTTAAGTCTTTCTTTATTTACGGTTGAGATGGGATTTGGTTCCAAAAATTTGAGCCACGGGGACAGGTACAGTGGCTCTTTTAACTAACTCAAAAAAAGAACCGGGGGACCTGGTCCGTCCACAAACCATTAAATGATAATCGCCAAATCATTTAGGTTTCTTCAGGGACCAGGAGTCAGCCCCCGAAAATCGGAGCATATACGAGTGATAAATAGTAAAATCAACACTGCACTACTAAAAAAGTCAAAAAATAAAATACGTACATTTTCAAAATTACAATACATATCTTTCGTGTATTCTGCCTTTGAAATGAAATTTTTTCATTAAATCGGCCAATTACCCTTGAATTTCTCTTTTTTTAAACGTAAAATCAACAACGAACATTTTATAACGTCATACAATCAATGTTCGTGTTTAGTAGCAGAACTAATGACACACAGAAGAAATTAAACATCTAAGGGGGAGAATGAAAAATGAACATTCTTAAAAGCGCGAAGTCTTTACTATTGCTTGCAGCAATCAGTATTTTATTGGTTGGATGCTCACAACAACAAGCAGTACAAGAGGAAGCTGGAGCAGAGGAAACCAAGAAAGAAAATATCGTTGGGATTATTGGCCCAATGGCAGAAGAAATTGAAATTTTACATTCGCATATGAAAGTGGAAAATACTGAAGAAATAGCCGGGATGACTTTTTACGAAGGAACATTAAAAGGTCAGAATATTGTTCTGGTTCAGTCAGGAATCGGAAAAGTAAATGCCACAATGGCTGCGCAGCTTTTAGTAAGTCAGTTTAATGTAGATAAACTAATTAACTCTGGAATTTCTGGTGCGATCCTTCCGGATGTTAGTCTTGGAGATATCGTCATTTCAACGGATACTGTTCAGCATGACATGGATGAAACAGCAAAAGGGTATGAGCCAGGTATTATTCCTCGAATGGATATTGGCTATTTTGAAGCGGATGAAGAACTTATTTCCCTTGCGGAGGAAGCCGCCAAAAACCTGCCCGAAGACACAAAAGTTTTTAAAGGACGAGTTGCAACTGGTGATCAATTTATCGCGAATGCTGAAAAGAAACAATGGATCTATGAAACATTTAATGCCTATGTTTGTGAAATGGAAGGTGCAGCAGTTGGGCAGGTTGCTCACTTAAATAAGGTTCCTTATCTTGTCATCCGCTCAGCTTCTGATGACGCTGGTGAAGAAGCTGTGATGAAATGGGAAGACTTTAAACAAATGGCTGTAAACAACTCCTCTTCAATCATAGAAAATATGCTTGCAAATATGAAATAACATTTTATTAAAGAGACTGGAACAAAAGTAATTTAGCATAAGTAAAACCCGAACATATTAGCATGAGATAATGCAAATATGTTCGGGTTTTTATTTGTTCATTGGACATTGGAATTTAGTTTTTCCCAGCGGTTGATTGTAGTGCAAGACGAAGACTCCTGCGGGAAGAGTAGCTTATGTGAGACCCCGCAGGCGAAGCCGAGGAGGCTCACGGGCTACCCGCGGAAAGCGAAGTCTTGCACGGAAATCATTAGCGGTATTAAGGGACTACACTCTCACTCTGCATGAACCTTTCGAAGCTCCCAGGCAATATGCGCACTTTCCTCTAATTCTTCCAATGCATAAAATGCTTCCATGATCCCTTTTCCCGGTACTACCGGGCCGTGATGGCTGAGCAGCCATCCATCACTTGCATGGACGCCCTTTTCAAAAACGTTGAACAGCTCTTGACTGCCGGGTTTTTCATAAGGAATTAAGCCAATTGTTCCCAGCTTCATTTTCAGGTATGGCGTATAATCCGGCATGCAGTCTGATTCATCCAGGCCGGAAAGACAGCTCCAAAGCACACTATACGTGCTGTGCACATGCAGAACGGCACCGGCATCCGGTTTTGCTTTATAGACCGACAAATGCAGCGGCCATTCTTTGCTTGGTTTTGTATCATCCATTTGAACGCCATCCATGTCCAGTACGGCAAACTCCTCCGGTTGCAGGTTTCCAAAGCATGTCCCGGTTGCGGTTACGTACATGTTCCCTTCATGCAGAAAACTCAGGTTCGCGACACTTCCGGTTGCTTTCCCGCGTTGAAAGAGACTTTTGGCAGCCCAAATCGAATCTGTAATCTTCTGGTCTAATGTTTGCTCCATATTTTCCCCTTCTCTCTTATGTTAACGATAATGCTTGAAGGAAAAAGTCGGGTTTTCCAAAGTTTCCGCTTTTAAATACCATTCGAATACGTTGATCTTCAATCGGTATCATGATAGGTACGCCTGGTGAAATACTGTCCCCGATATGGTATCCCTTGTATCCAAGCCTTTTTGCCACGGCCCCGCTTGTTTCTCCGCCTGCCACAATGATCCTGTGAAACTCGGCTTGAACCGCACGTTCTGCTAAATCTGCGGTTGCTTTTTCCAGCCTTTCTGCCACTTCTTCCTTTCCTTGCTGTTGAATATCCCGTACCTTCTCAGGTGCGTCGCTGCTGTAAACCAGGATGGATTCTCCTTTGTGTTGAGAAATCACATCCCACATTCTTTCGACCGTTTCCTCACCTGAAATCAATTTAAGCGGATCCATGAAATAGGTTTTACCGCCTGATTGCTCAAATTCTTTGATCTGGTTCCGGGTCGCTTCACTGCAGCTTCCTGCTAAAAGGATCGCAGGGGAATGAGACGGCTCAAACCCGCCCGCTTCCGCATGGTGCTTATACATTTTCGCCAGCGGATAGGCAAGGCCGCTTCCGCCTGTAAGGAGCTTGAGCTCTCCAAACATTTGAACCAGCTTTTCCGCGTCTTCTTCTTTCTCGTAATCCGGTATGAGATAGAAACGAGTATGCTCCCTTTGCAGTTTTGCCAGTTGTTCATTCACTTCTTCTTCGTTTGCATCAGCCGGTATTTTCATACTGGGAAATGAGCTTTGCGGATCCATTAAGCGGACCAGATCACTATTCCTCATTGGCGTCAGCGGATGATTCTTCATTGGGCTCTGATGCAAAGGAACGCCGTTTACATATAAACACCCATTTCTGACGGTACGTCCATTTACCGGAAGGCCAGGACAAAGAATCGTATAAGGCACATCAAGCTCTTCCATGACCGCATCACAAATCGGACCGATATTTCCCTCGGGTGTAGAATCAAAGGTGGAGCAATATTTTATATAAAACTGTTTTGCACCCTGCTCTTTTAACCAGCGAATCGCCTCAAGGGAATTGCTTACGGCATCTTTCCGGTTCTGAGTACGGGTTTTTAAAGCGATGACACATACCTCTGCATTCGGCGCCTCCCCGATATCAGGCACCCCGGTGTATAAAACGGTGCTGAGACCGCCCTTTACAAAAAAAGAGGCGATGTCGCTGCCGCCTGTAAAATCATCTGCAATCACTCCAAAGCGCAAACGGGACACCTCCTTCCTATGTTTTTAGTTGACCAATTCAGCTTCTGCTTCTTGATAGCTTTTCTTCCGTACCTTTACTCCGAGTAGGTTCTCAAAGTAGCGAATCATCGCATGCTTATAGAAATCACCTTGTCCATTTTGTAATGCAAGCTGATACGTTTGCATGGTTCCATTCAATGTTGGCAGCGGAATTTGGTATTTCATTAATACTTCATTCATACTCTCCATGTCTTTATACGCTCGTTCAAGTGAAAAACTATGTTCAAAATTCCCTTCTAAAACCTTAGGAATTAATGTTTTTGAAGCAAAACTTGATCCGGTTGCCGTCATTAATACGTCACCGAGTTTTTCCGGATCCAACCCAAGCTTCACGCCGACCGGTAATAGTTCGCTGAAGCTTGCACAGCAAATATTTAATACACAGTTATTAATCATCTTCGTCAGTTGTCCAGCCCCGTTGTCACCCATGTAGAGGATCTGTTCCCCCATCCGGTCCAACATAGGTTTTATAGTATGGAATAGTTCTTCATCCCCGCCGCACATGATCGTAAGTGTTCCTTCGACCGTCGTTCTCGGGTGACCGGAAATAGGGCAGTCCATATATTCGATCCCATTCTCTTTGCAGGTTTCTGCGATTTCGACTGCACCTAAATAACTTATTGTGCTGAAATCAACAATTTTCTGTCCTGGCTCCATATGTTGAAGTACACCGTTTTCTCCGACTATAACCTTTTTTACAATCTCTAAGTCCGGCAGGCAGAGAAAGAGATAATCACTATCTGCTGTATCCAGGATATTCGTTGTGGTGTTAATCCCTTGTGTATTGAATTGCTCTAATGCAGCGGGGTTTGCATCACACACGAGGTACTCATACTCCCCTTCTTTTTCACCTTTTGCAAGATTGAATGCCATTCCTGTTCCCATTACGCCTAATCCTATAAAGCTCACTTTCATTGAAAACTCTCCTTTTTGGTTCAATTTTTCACAAGGGCTGCGTAACTGTAAATGTTTTATTTTTCTGTCGCTACGCGTTTACTTTATCCCGTTCCAATGCACGGATGATCACGTTTACCGCTTCTTTCGGACTGGTTAACACCGGCAGGCCCAATGTACTCGTTTCCGCTTCTGCACAAGCCTGGGTGATTTGGGCAAGAATGATGACTTCGCATCCTCTTTTTTGCAATTCCGCTGCAGCCAGACGGTTCAGCTGATTATGTTCTTCTTCGTTCCCGGCCTTTAATTCTGTCATCGCCTGCGTGATGATTTCTGTATCCACTTCAACGTCTTTATCCCATTCACCCGCAAGCTTCTCCAGTTGGGCTTTTGTTGCTGGTCCCGATGGGGCAGTCGTTGCCACGACGCCTATTTTTCTATAATTGGTAACGGCCTTTTCCAACATCGGGCGGTCCACCGCAAAGATCGGGACGGATATAAACGGCTTCACCGTATCCACTACAGGGGTCAGGACGGTGCAGGCTACAAGGATCGCATCCACTCCTGCTTCCTGTGCTTTACCGGCCATATGGACAAAATCCCGAAAAGATTTATCATCGATTCCATTGATCCGGTTAGCATGATACTGAATATTTTCGTCAACAAAGTTTAGAACGGTTACGTCCGGAGCCAGCTGCTTGAAGGCTGCATTCAAGGCTGGTACGGCATTGCAGGTTGCGTGAATAATTCCTATTTTCATATCAATTCTCCTCTATTTTCAGTAGTCAGAGAGTTTCATAGTGGGACCATTTACAGAGTAACCTTTACCTTACCTGAAGTTTTTTTTAACACATCGATCATTTGATTGATATCCAGTACTTTCTCGTTGAGATTCAATGTATGACATAATCGGCTGATATGTGGCTGTTTTAACATCGCTTCTTCCAGGACACCATGGTTCCAGAAAACCTCTTCTTTATGACTATCCTGAACGACTCTTTTATTTGCCATCACGATGACACGTTCAAAGTTGTTCACGACAAATTCCATATCATGTGTAATGGTAATGATCGTTTTCCCTTCTTGAACCAATGAATCGATGATGACCCCCAGACGTTTAATGGCTTGAGAGTCCTGACCGGCTGTCGGCTCATCCAGGATAATCGTATCTGTATCCATCGCAATGACCGAGGCGATCGTGACAAATTTCTTCATAGAATAAGGCAGGTTATACGGATGGATATCCAATAGTGGTACAATCCCTGTCAGTTCTGCTGCCTTCCTGACATTTTCTTCAATCTTCTCCTCTGAAAATCCAAGGTTCTTTGGTCCAAACCTGATTTCACTTTTTACCGTTTCGTGAAAAATCTGATCATCAGGATTTTGAAATACATATCCTACCTTTCTGGATATTTGAGCTGTTGTATAAGCTTTTGTATTCAACCCGTCAATGATCACATCACCTTGTGTAGGTTTTGTTAATCCATTCATCATTTTCACTGTTGTCGTTTTACCCGCACCATTTTGTCCAACAATGGCTACTGATTCTCCCTTTTCAAAAGACATGCTGACATTCTCAACCGCTTTAAAACCATTTGGATAACAATAGGTAACGTCATTTAGCGTTAAGAAGCTCATGGTTTCACCCCCTGTACTTCCATCCATTGCCTCATCACTTGAACGGAATCTCCTTCCGTAATGGGGATTCTTTCTGTATGCATATGTTGTTTCCGCATGGCTAAATCCAACAATGTATACTGAGTCAATCCCAACCCGCAATCCTGTGTTGCTTCTTCAGCAAGAACCTCTTCCGTTCTTCCCTGTTTCTTAATCTGTCCACCCTGGAGAACGATCACATAGTCTGCATATTCAGCAATCAATTCGATCTTGTGCTCTACTAAAATAATGGTTTTTCCTTTTTTCTTCATAATATCGATGACCCTGAATATTTCCTCCGTACCTTGCGGATCCAGCTGTGAAGTCGGTTCATCAAAGATGAGAATATCCGGCTCCATGACGATGATCGATGCCAGGGCCACTCTTTGTTTCTGCCCGCCTGACAGCTCATTCGGATTTTTGTGCTGGATATACTCGATGCCCAGCAATTGAATGATGTCTTGAACCTTCTGTCTGATGACGTCCACTTCCACCCCCAGGTTCTCCAGTCCGAAAGCGATCTCGTCAAAGACCGTTTCCTTCACACCGCTGATCTGGGTAAATGGATTTTGAAACACAAACCCCACTTTCTGGGCAAGGTCACTTGGATCCCAATCTTGGACATCCTTCCCATCGATCCGCACTTCCCCAGTTCGTTCTCCCTTAAAAAAGTGGGGAATGAACCCCCGGATCACATTGCAGAGCGTTGTCTTCCCTCCGCCATTCACGCCGGCGAGCGCATAGAATTTCCCGCTTTCAATCGTAAGATTCAGATCATAAAGGACTTTTTCACTGCCGGTAGGGTACTGGTATGATAGATTCCTGATTTCTATTCCACTCATAAGAAAAACCTCCAGATCAAGATTGAAACAAATACAATCACTAACACTGCCCTTACCACATGATCACTCTTTGTCTTTTCCAAATGGTGCAGGCTTGTCTTTTTGGTCCGGGCTGTAAACGCTCTGGATTCTAACGTGACGGCTTTCTCGTCTGTGCTTGAGAATGAAGACAAGATCAGCGGGGTTAATGCTGGCACAAATGCCTTCATTCGGATACTAAGGCTTCCTTCTGTTTCAACTCCGCGGGTTTTTTGGGCATCCATGATCCTCAGCAGCTGCAGCCTCATTTCAGGGATAATATTCAGGGCCGAAGAAAGGACATAGGTCGCATGTGGCGAAACGCCCATTAATTCTAGTGCCCGGGATAAATCATTGATTTTGGTAATCTGAAAAAATAACACAATGGCAGATCCCACCGCTAATATTTTGGAGGTCAGTTGTAAACTGAAATTGATTCCTTCTTGTTTAATGGAGAATATGCTCCAGGACCATAAGATGGTATCCCCCGGATAGAAAAATGATTGCAAAAGAAAAATCATGACAACAATCGGGATCAATCCTTTTAAGACGAAATTTACATATAGTTTTGTTTTTCCCGCAATCAGCGCAATCACCAGACACAGGACGGGGACCATATATGAATAAAGATATCCTGGCAGCAGTAACGGGGTCAGCATCAATAAGAAGGCAAACAAGAATTTAGTCGTCGGATAAAGATTCAGTATAAATTTACCTGGTCTTTCCATACGTACATCTCCCCTTTCATCTGTTGGTTCGTTTTCATTCCTTTTACGCCCTTATATAATTCCGGTAAATAAGGTGTAGGGGTGAGGGATGCAGAGACCGAAGATTGATCAACATGTTCACCCCGTGCTTGTTAAGCTCCTATTTTTCGACTGGAATGGTTATTATTATTATTTAAATATAAGTGACCATATTTTTGTTTCGACAGGTATTGATCTGACATCTTCCGAACAATCATATAGGCAACCATGATCGAAAGGATTTTGTCGATGCTTTCAACAAATATCTTCTGTGTAAAAACGGATGTCCAAATCTCTTTGCCTGAAGCTAAAAGAACGGCAGTGATCGTATCTGATCCGGTTCCTGAAGCTCCGCCAAACACGATAACCGTTGTCGGGGTAGCGATTAATATCGCAACGATTGCGACGATAAACCCTGTGAAGGCAACCTTCCAGGCATTTTTGGTGAATCCCTTTTTTGCCATGAGACCGACTACGATCCCGGAAGCCATGGCAACCGGCATAAATGCCAGCTGAGTAGGGTTGAAGATTCCGAAGATCAGTTTCGAAACCCCTCCGGTCACTGCCCCCACCCAAGGACCGGCTACCATCGCGACAATCATGGTGCCGATTTGATTCAAGAAGAGGGGGATCTTTAAGATCTCAACCAATTCTCCGGCAACGACATTGACTGCAACACCAATGGGAATGAGCAATATGGAAATAAGCGTAAAATCTTTCTTGATATTCTTCATGATTAGTCCTCCTTTTAATTGGGATTACCGATTTCTTCAAACATTCCATGCTCATCAGCAGAATCCGATCTGCTGAACATTGTATTCTTCCCAAAATCTGAATGGATCTTTTTATACATCCTGGTGAAAAAAGGCTCTAATGCATTCGCCTGAGAAACACTCTCCCGGCTCTTTTCAAAAAGGGATTTCTGTCTTTCTTTCACGGATTCCAATACTGATTCTTCATCGAATAAAACCATTTTGCGATTCCTAAGAACCCATTCGCCCTTGATCATGACCGACTCGACCGAACTCCCATTCTCGTAATACACAAGCTGAGTAAATAGATCGGTGCTCACCGCCAAAGCAGGCGAGCGCCTAGTCAGTAGTACAAGGTCCGCTTCATAACCCTGTTTGATCTTTCCACGCTTCTTCTCTTCACCTAATAAGCGGGCTCCTCCGACTGTCGCCATTTCCAGCACATCTTTTGGCTGCAGCCATTCCCGGAAATCTGGTTGTTCCTGTCGGCTGTGCATAACCGCTATTCTCATTGCTTCAAAAAGATTGTGGGAGATTCCGCAATTGGAGGAATCGGTTCCCAGCGCAACGTTCATCCCTTTTTGCAGATAAGAACCAATCTTCGCCCTTCCGCTGCCCAGCATCATATTGCTGACCGGATTATGAACAAGAGAAACACCATGCTCAGCCAACACGTCTGCCTCAGCGTCTTCCATCCAAATGGAATGGGCTCCGGACAACTTCCGTGAAAGCAATTGTTGATCTCGCAGTCTGCCGATTATCCCGCCTGCAAATGCAGCATCCCCGACTTCCTTCTGAATCCTTGTTTCGAGAAGATGAGTATGAACAAACGCCCCTCTTTGTTCACTTAATTCTTTACATAACGCCAGCATTTCTTCGGAACACCGCTGCGGAGCGTTGGGACCCAGCAGAATTTGTATGTTTTTTTTATCATGCCATTCGTTGAAAAGGGAGAGATAATACGCTCTCATTTCTTCAACAGATATCGGTGATGCTTCGTCTAGTTTCCGCTTCCAATCGTCCGGTAAATCGACTGGAAGGAAGTGATGATCCGGTACATCATGCATCATCGGGGCAAATCCTACTCTTATCGATGAAGCCTCATATGCTTTAAGTGCAGCTTCGGATCTTCTGATATGTGGGAAATGGTCAATGCAGCTGGTCACTCCGCTTTTTATCATGTCGATCACACCTAAAAGGACGGCATTGTGGATATCTTCATCATCAAGCGAATACCCGTATGCGGTTGTATAAAGTGACCAGATCTCCAATGGAAAATGGCTTGTCGTCCCTTTTAACAGATTCGAATAAGAATGATAATGAGCATTTGTCATACCGGGCATGATCATCATGTCAGATCCATCGATTGTTTCATCGGCTGGGATTTGGGGTTCGCTCCCGTGGTGGTGCGGAATCAACTCTTTGATGATTCCGTTTTCCACCAGCACGCTGCCTTCTAAGATCCCCGCATGATCATCCATTGTTATAATAGTGGCGTTTTTAATCAGAGTTGACATGCTGTCACTCCTTGATTTATCAGAATAGTAAGATATTTAACCGCGTAAGACGAGTTATTTTTGCACCTCGGCAACTCTTGTTTCCAGGGTAGAAATACGTTCTGCAAACCGGCGCGCCAAGGACTCTCCGTCCACATCCATCAGGATGGTTGTATTGGGTTCTGAATGACCCCACTGTCCAGTAAACTCAGTGACAGTCTGACCGGCTGTATGCTCCCCTGCTGTCTCGATCGAAACAAACGCAGGCACTGCCTTAAAGAGTTCAGGCCAAAGCGCATAGGCTACGGCTGGTACATCATTAAAGAAAACGCCCGTCTCCGTTTCTGACGATTGCTGGGCGGCAACGTAAGCCTTGCGCCGGAATTCAGCGGCCTCTAAGAGGAAAGCACCTGGACGGGTATTCGTATCCCTGATGCGTTCTAGATTTTCTGGTGAGATTCTCACCTTCGTACATACATCGAGACCTACTTGAACGACTGGAACACCCGAATCGTACACTGCCCTTGCAGCCTCAGGATCAGCTGCCAGATTGAAGGACGCAACCGGTGAATAGTTTCCGGCACAACGGACTGCCCCGCCCATCACAATAACTCTTTTCACCTTCTGTGCGATACCAGGGTCTATGGAGAGAGCCAGCGCCACATTTGTCAGTGGACCGATCGCCAGAATCGTGATGTCGTTTGGTGCTTCATTACAAAGCCTCACAATTTCCATTGCCGCATATTCCCCCGCCTCAGATATGGTAGGGTCTGGGACCTCGACTCCGCCAAAACCATTATTGCCGTGGATATGCTTGGCAAAATGCGGTTTGCGTATGAGCGGTTTGCTCGCCCCGCGGTAAACAGGGATATCTGTCCTTCCTGCCAGTTCAAGCAGTGAAAGGGCATTATGGGTAGCCGTTTCCACCTCAATATTTCCATGTACTGTTGTTAATGCTTCAATATGCAGTTCCGGAGACGCAAGCGCAAGATAGATTGCGGCTAGGTCGTCGACCCCCGGATCTGTGTCAATGATGACTCGTTCTGCCATACTGTCAACTCCTCCTTCTATTAAGACTGTTTAAGATAAGATTGCTGCTTTTTGCAGATTGGCCGGAAAGCATTCATGCTTCTGGCCATGTTCTTTCCGGATTTAAATGTAAGCTGTCATGCCTTCAATTCTCTTTATCTATTGAAAAATGTGCCATTAAACCAATTGGTGGTTTCTTTCCCTGTCCACCCCTTCACAGAAGCGGCGTGTTTTTTCTTCATCAACCGGGTTCGTCATGATATCATCAATTTTCGCTCCATATCCAAAGACAGCGCCATCCGCATATTTTAGTAGATTTGCCGTTTCCACTTTCATCCCGCTTCCGATGATGATCGGCACATCAGGGACTGCTTTCCTGACAGCCTCCAAGTTTTCAATCGATGGCGGCTGAGCTGATTCCTCGCCTGCAAGAATGATTGCGTCCGCCATCCCGCGATAAGCGGTATCACGGGCCAGCACATCGATCGGTCTTGCCGCCAGTGGAGCTGCGTGCTTTGTTTGAATGTCGGCGAAAATTTTGACTTTCTTCTCTAACCCTAGGAATTTACGATATCTCGCCACCAGGTGCGCCGTACCGTTGATGAGTCCCTGATCGGTCACGTACGCATCAGTCAGGACGTTAAGTCTGATAAAATCAGCCCCGACTGTCCCGGCAACCGCCAATGCGGATTTCCACGAGTTTCTCAGGATATTGATCCCCATTGGAAGCTTCACTTCACGGCGGATTTCGTGGGCGATCAAGGTCATAGCCGCCACTGTTTCAGGTTCCTCCGTTTCCGGATAAAACGGGTAGTCATTGAAGTTTTCCACCATAACGGAGCTGGCTCCGCCTTTTTCAAGACTTTTCGCATCACGCAGTGCCGCTTCCAGTACCTGATCGAGGTTCCCTTCATACAGGGGGGATCCGGGAAGCGGTCCTAAATGAACCATCCCGAGTACCGGTTTTTCCACACCGAAGATATTAGTGAATGACGTTTTCATGCTAATTCCTCCTCTTTTTTTTACTTATCGTTGTGTATATATGGGTGTCATCCCGGTGATCTTTTCTATGAACCTAGTGATCTTGGGATTTATTCTTTGCTTCCGGATGAAGCCAATCCTAAATCGATTTCGTCGAGAGAAAGTGCAACATCGGCATCCATGCTCGGCGCCCGCAGCTGGGACGTAAGGCCGCCGTCAATCGCCAGAATGTGTCCTGTTATATACGAAGAATCGGGTGAAGCCAGGAACCGGACGCCCTGACCGACGTCTTGAGGCATCCCGAGCCTGCCGAGCGGAATGAGAAGATCCGGTGAAGACTCATTCCCGACGGCTGTGCGGTTTTCCACCCACATCGAGCCCGGCATGACCGCGTTCACCCGGATTTTCCAAGGAGCCAGGTCAAGTGCCATCGCTCTGGTGGCAGCCTCGATCGCACCCTTCGTCGCATCATAAGCGACTCGGTTCCGATGGGCGCGGGTCGCTCCCCCGGAACTCATATTGATGATGCTTCCGCCCTCACCTTGGTGAATCATGGCTCTTGCAGCCAATTGGCTGCAATGATAAAGTCCATTAAGGTGTATATTCATCAGGTTCTCCCACATAGCGAAGTCCGTCTTTAGGAAGTGTCTTTCCGACATCGGACCGTGCCCAATCCCTGCATTGTTGACGAGCACATTGATTCCGCCTTGGAAATGGCGGGATTCCTCAAAGAGTTTCTTCACATCTTCACCAGAGGATACATCCGTATAAACGAATAGCCCCTCGCCGCCGGCTTCTTTAATCTCCTGTACGCAGCGCTCACCCGCTTCACTGTCAACATCGGCAACGACCACCGACGCACCCGATTCTGCAAACGTTAGGGCAATTCCGCGTCCAAGTCCCTTGGAGCCGCCAGTCACGATCACACGCTGTTTTTTTTGCTCTTTCATATTTTCACCCCTCATTTAAAGTCAGTTCTCCATACACTTCCCGTAAAACATTCCTATATCTATTTCCACCTTTATCTTGCATAACGAAATCCATGTAAACCTTTTCATTTTTATGAACAGCGCCCCGATTGCGTATGGCCTTACTTGATTTGTTCCGCCAACGCTGCATCATCTGCCAATTCAATTGTTGTATACTTCTCCAATGTGTCAGAAAACCAATACTGCAAATCCGCTTTTCTTTCATGAAGATAAACCGTTTTCCCATCCACAAGCTTCATCGGGATATCGTGTCCGGGAATTAAAACACTGTTCTCCTTTTTCCTCCACAATCTCCAAAGATAATCGATCGATTCCCGGCTGTCAGAAAGATTCAATGTCATATCTGCATCCCTTGATAAAAGCTCCGCCCTGTTCTTAGCCGCATCTCCGCTGAATATCAGGTCATAATCGCCATTGTCCACGGTGTAGGCCAGGTGGCCCGGTGAATGTCCATCCGTCTGATGTGCTGTGATCCCGGGGACAATTTCTTCAAGATGGACGACCTGCCTCATTTGTGAAGAAGAATGTAATTCCTTCACATACAATTCAGGGACATGCCATCCTCCAGGCGGTTCGTTTAATGCCCATTTCATGTCCTCCTGCCCCACCACGATGGTCGCATTAGGAAACAACGTCCAATTCACACAATGATCCCAATGCGTATGGGTCAGCAAAACCATCGATATGTCACTTGGAGATAACCCTCTGGCTTTGAGTTTGTCCAATATCAACGGTCTGACGCCGAAACTGCCGACATCAATAATGATGTGTGTATCATTGTGGGACAACAAGGTGACTGTGCTCCATCCCAGCCCTCCATGTGTAGAAGACTTTCCGGGAAATCCTTGAATAAATATGTTGTAGTCGAACATGACGATCTCCTTTCATATTGGCAAAACGCCGGATACAATCAGGACGTTCACTGGAAATTGGCCAGACCACTAACATTCACCAGAACTGGAAACGTTTCCATAAAACCTTCCCTTTATCCCATCCATTTAGCGTTTACCAGGTGTTTAATGAATCAACAAAACCGTTTATATGTGTTTCTTGGAGGTTTCTTTTACCAAAAAGGATGTTGAAGTGACTTCTTCTTGCTGTATTTTCTAGATGAGTATCTGTTACTACAAAAAATTTGATTTAAACAGATGGAAACGTTTCCACTTATTTAAATCAAATTTAACATACTTAGTAAACCATTTTCAATGATTTTTTTGAAAATTTATAAAATTATATTATTTAATGTAGGCGTATCAACGTCTTTTCACCATCATCCTCAATCATTTTTTTGGATGATCGGCTTCTATCGCCATCGTTGACTCCCTTTCAATAAGGTTTGGATAAAAGAGGACTGTTTCTTTAATGATTTGCTTTTCCTTAATGGCTTTCACCATGATTTCTATGGCCCTTTGACCCATTTCTTTAATGGGCGTACGTATGGTTGTAAGCATAGGATACAAAATTTCTGCATATTGAGAATCATCAAAACCAACAACCGATAATTGCTCTGGAATTCTTATATTCAGTTCCCTTGCAGCTTTGTATACCCCTACAGCAATACTGTCACTAACCGCAAAAATTGCCGTTGGTCTACCATTTTTTTGCAATAATCTCTTTGCATTCTCATACCCGCTTTGAATATAAAACGTGTCAAAAATCACATAGTCATCTTTTACTTGAATGCCTCGTTCATTCAATGCCATCTTGTAGCCCTTATGCCTTTCAACGGATGCATAAGTTTCGGGATCCCCGCCAATAAACGCAATATCCTTATGCCCTAGATCCAGAAGATGCCCCATCGCTTTATATGCCCCGTCAACATTATCAACCACGACCTCATTAAGAATTAGTTTAGGGAATTTCCCTCCTAATATGACAACCGGCAGCTCAGGATAGTTTTCCTTCAATTCTTCTATATTTCCATCATCCACCTCTGGAGATGAAAAGATGATTCCATCGACTCCTTTAGCAATCAATAGGTGGATATATTCTGCTTCTTTCTGCAAATTGTTATCTGTATTGCATAAAAAGATATTAAACCCATGGCTGTTTGCCCGGTCTTCGATTGTTCTGGTCAGATCTGAATAAAAAATATTCTTTATATCAGGGATGATCAAACCAAGAGTCAAGGTTTGCTTCTTCTTCATTGCAGCAGCTACCAGACTCCCTTGGTAATTAAGTTTCTTAACAGCATTAAGAACCTTTTCTTTCGTTTTTTCACTTGTATATCCACTTTTATTAAGCACTCTCGATACAGTGGAGATTGAAACATTCGCTTCTTTCGCCACTTCCTTAATGGTTACCACTACTGACACATCCTTATGGAAACGTTTCCTCATTTTTTATCATCTCTATAGTATTCGACAAAATATGTCGATTTCCTTTTATTGATACTTCAGTGTTGTTACAATCCTGCTACCAATATTCTACATTCCCCCGATCGTTATACGAATACTGGTGTGTGTAAGTTTTAAGTTATTACCGTATACTTCTGGTTAATAGAAGATTATGTTCGTTGTTCTTTATCATATCCTCCACGTTCGGTACTTGCATTTGTACCATAAAGTGTAATAGGAATCGTACCACAAAATTTGGAGAACAGAAAGTTTTGTCATTTGTAATTTAGGTGGTATTTATAAGCAGCTTTAAGGGAGTAAGCGTTATTAAAAGGAGTGTCATAATCAATGTGATTTTACACTCTGTTCTATATCGTTTTTAATTATTTCTTTGTTTACAGGTGAGATGGGATTTGGTTCCAATTTTTTCATGGTGTGTTTATAAATAAATAGAAGCGCAGGCTTGCTCCCCGCGCTTCTTTGTATAGTTATTTAAATCGAGGGGGATAAATGTGTCCATGTTAAGAGCTGGTCAATTATTAGTTGTGAGTATGATAAATATAAGCATAGTTAGCAGTAATGATATGGAAAGTGATATCATTACTGCCGGGATTCTAATTGTTAAATTATTCTTACTATCTGAAGGAGAGCTGAACGCCTTATATAAACAAAATATCAAAAGTGCCACACATATTATTACAATAGTCCACAAAGATAGGTTTGTATTCATTTCCTCCAACCCTCTCCTTCATTAACGAAAGACGATCATTATCCGTTATATCCCCTTATATGGAACAATTAAACAGTTTAAACCCATCAGAGATTCTAGAGGAACATCTCCAACTCACCACGTTAATTGGATGGCAATTAGATTATTTCCGACAAACCAATCAATGATAACCGCCTAGTTTTTAAGGCATTCTTCCGGATCGATGGTAATGGGTTTCCAGACTCCCGCAGCATCCATTTTAAATTGAGAAATCAATACATCCGTATCATTCGTTAAACGATAAAAGACAAACCGGTAATCGGCCCCGTCCGTGCCGGTGAAATCAATGATTTTGACGTACCCATCTTGTTTGACAGGCAGCTGTTTTTTGACCAGCTTGCACCATTCACCATACATAATGCCGACGACGGCTTCCGCATCATGCTGCCACAGGTGATAAGCTGCACACAGGAAGTCCTCTCCGTATAATTTCATGCGGTCGATTTTATAAAGATTATGGACCTTCTTCAATTGGATATAGCCGAAATAATAAGCAAAATAGGTCACACCCTTTGATGAACCTTCGATGGTTTCCAGTTCGATGAAATAGGATACGGTGTCTCCTTCATCAGGGAGTCTGTTCATCTTAATTAAATTCAGATGGCCGATCCCGGCAAACGATTGGAGATAATCATGATAGGAAACCCTCTTCTGATAGTCGTCAGTGAAAAAATTGTAAGCAACAGGAAAGGGCAGCTCTGCCATCCCCACCGTTCCGCACCCGCCCATCTGCCCGTCAGTGAGATTTTCTGCCTCTCTTAAAATACTAAAATAATTTAAGATCGTTTCATCAGCTGTGCGGGTCAATGCAGCAGGGAGTTTCACTTCCTTATAGCTTTTTTCATAAAAGGGATCAAAAAACTGAAAGTCCTTGAGAAGAGTATTTTTAATGGGGATGCAGGAAGGTCGGAAATATTTTTCGGGATCACTGGTACGTACGGGCGAAGACCCGCTTCGCTCAACCGGCTGGCCAAATTGTTGAGGTTCATATTCAGCCCCCATAACAAGAGTCCATTTCGTTTCAGGAGTACGACGAAACGTTCGTCTGATCCATTTAGTAAGATTCTTCATTAAGCCTCCCACCTTAAAGGAAAGAATGATTTACCTTATTCATTTTGTGGCAGGATTATGAGCCGCGGGGACAGGTACAGTGGCTCTTCCTCATTCATCTTGTTATTTCAAAAAGAACCAGGGGGCGCGTCCCCCTGGCACATATTATTCAATATCGCTTGTGTACTTTTCCGGCAGTAACTCCATGACATTACACTTAACTAATTCTTCATTATACGAAATGATCACATCCGTATTTTTTCCATAATCACTTATTAACTCCCGGCACATCCCACAAGGTGCGACTACCCAGCAATTTTCTATATCTTCGTGTGGGTGAGGGTGAGCGACTGCTACAATCGTTTCAAATTCGTGGTCCCCTTCTGATATGGACTTACCGATCGCCATTGCTTCTCCGCACACTGTTATCCTTCCCACATTCGCTTCGACGTGAACGGCTGAAAAAACATTCCCGCTCGTTGTTCTGACTGCTGCACCAATATGATGCCGTTCATACCGATAATTCTTTTCTATCACGTTTTCTGCCTGCTTAATCAATTCATAGTCCTTCTCTTCTAAAGGTCTTACTTTTAACATGATGAATCTCCCCTTGTTCGTTCATATCAACACCCCTGCACCTTTAACGGAACAAGACTCATTGTTTTACTACAAAATTTTAACATAAATTACCTATCCCTTTTGATTAATTTTAGAAAGAGCCACGGGGACAGGTACAGTGGCTCTTTTAACCATCTCAAAAAAAAGAACCACGGGACCTGTCCCCATGGCTCACATGATTGAAAAAAATGGATAATCCTACTAAACAAACACATACTACTTTCTGAGTAAACACATGTTTACATAAAAACAGCAGGAGGTAAGATGAATGAAAAAGAAAACATTTGCTTTCATGATGGCAGCATTCATGGTTTTCATGACAATGTCGAATGGAGTATCGGCTGTTGAGGGACAGGCTCCGGCAACCAAGGATATCGTTGACACTGCAGTGGAAGCCGGCCAGTTCAAAACACTTGCAGCCGCTTTGGAAAAAGCCGGTCTTGTGGAAACATTGAAAGGTGAAGGTCCTTACACAGTATTCGCACCGACTGACGCTGCGTTCGCAAAGCTATTAAAGAAATTGGGCATCACGGCAGAAGAATTACTGGCACGAGAAGATTTGAAAGACATTCTTCTGTACCACGTGCTTTCCGGTAAAGTGATGTCAACTGATCTCAAAGACGTAGCGCAGGTTGAAACGCTTGCCAAGAAACCCGTGAAGATCTCCCTTGATCCAGTCCGCGTGAATGATGCCAATGTGATTCAGGCGGATATCCAGGCTTCGAATGGCGTCATCCATGTGATCGACGAGGTTTTACTTCCGGAGTGAGTTTTCAAAAAAAGCCTGTCCGAAAATTCGGTTATGAATTTTGGACAGGCTTTTTCATTTTATAAAGTACAGAAACGTGTTGCCGGGGTGGTTGATATTAGGACAGGTAATGCATATGAGCCTCGGTTTGCTTCTCTATCCATAAATGGTAATATGTTTAAAAAACTAGCTTACAAGAAAGCTAGTTTTTTACCTTGTCAAAGGAGGCTAAGCCATGAAAAAATCAATCTCATTATTGTCAGGCACTCTCCTCATCATATCAGGGGCCTTACTTTATTCCTTCGAAAAAATGATGGCATACATAATGTGGGCTGCCCACCGTATTGGACCATCCAGCAGTGAAGGATGGCCAAGTGAACCGGACGTCCCCTCTCTCCTTGAAAATTGGTTCGTCCCGATTTTCCTGGTGCTGGGTATCTTTTTCATATTGAAGGGTTTCTTTGATAAACATAACGATTGATGAATAGTAACCGAAGAGACTGTTCCGCCGGCCGGCTGTTGGACGGGGACCAGTCTCTTCAAATCCCTGGCAAAATCTCCGTTTAGTCAATCCACCTTATATTTCTTCCTTAACATCATAGTAATCGATTCTCTTTTAAATTTTATCGGTCTTATATTTGAATAAATGAAACTAACAGGTGAAAAATAAAAATGAGTGTTAATCATTAACACTTACACTTCAATGTGGGGGGATTTACTTTGAGTACACTCTTTAGCTTGATTTCAACACTAATTTTACTGTTGATGAAGTTTGCATTCTCAATTAACAGGAAAACATCATGGTTAGACTCACTATTAAGAATGCCATCTTCAACCTAGGTTTGAGGATACTTCAGAGGAAAATCTAAATTCACATTGTCAGAAGGGTAAGCATTTTATGGTGCTTACCTTTTCGTATGTATCGTTTTTTTAAAAAAAGCTCCAGTTATAACGGTGTCTGTTTCAAGGGAATAAGCGGAAATTTCCCCGTTAATATGCTGAAGTTCGTCTGGATCGGGGTGAATAAGGGGAAAAGTTCCTTCTAATCTCGCAAAAATCCCCAAATTTAATGTTTTTCAAGTAAATAGAAGTAAATTCTCCCTTTATTTTAACTGCTTTCAATTCCATTTTTTCATTAAGGGAAATTTCTCCCCTTATTTATGAATCAAATGCTACTGATTCTTCATCCGGCCCGGGGGCGTGCCGCTTTTGTTCACTTTGCCGGGTAAGATCAGCCGTAAAATACATCTGCAATTACTGCCATAACTTGCGGTGAAGATTGCAAATTTGTACTCCGAAACAGATCCCGTTACCCAGTTAGGGACTCATTCACTTTCATCTAAAACCGTACTTAAAAGCGTTATATCTTCTCGAATAAGTTCTTTGTACTCAGAGTCATAACAATTATTTAAATCCTGTATAAGTCTTCGTATTTCTCTTTTTATTAAAAATTGTTCGTCTTTCTGCATACAAAGACCCCCTTCTCCTCAATACTTATTCCTCAAACAGACTTACCCATTTTACCTGCCCAAAAGAAGCATGTTCCAAACCTAATTAAATAATGTAAACCAAACAAGTTAGGACAAACATACACGTAAATAGGGATAAAATCGGTCATTTAATTTTGCTTTTTCTCCTTTGCTAACTTTACAACGTCCATTGTTCCAGGCGGTTGTTCCAGCCATTCATTCTGAATCATTAAATAAGCTATATCTTTGGCATACTGTGCAATCTCCAGAGAAAGCCTTTGATAATTAAGTATTAAATCACTTCTCTGACTAGCGGCGGCTGCTGTTGCATAGTTACCCGTTCCTGATGCTGTTAATAATCCTTGATGAAATATAATTAACTTATCCGAAAATACCTGCGCCGTGGAATTAGTTACGGAAACATCTGCAGAAACTGGGGATTGAGTATTATTATCAAGCAGGGTAGTGGAAAATATTTTAACGTGTTTTTCTGAAATATCCTTTCCCTGCAGCATAAGTTTTTGAACTTCTTTCCTTGGTGAAGACTGTGCAAATGCAATTGATAATTTAGCACCGATTAAATTGGTTTGAATGTTCATATTCAAATGAGACAGCTCAACAGAATTTAAAGGTCTTTTATTTGAAAATGGATTTAGTCCGCTTAAATAACTTTTGCTGTCTATAAAATCCTTTTGCTTAGGATAATCAATGTACGGGGAACGGATATACAAACCTTTTTGAAGAAGCACTTCCGAACTTTCGTCATACAATTCAGAAGTCATGGATAATGCATCCTTGAAAAGGTTCCTGACATCTTTTCTCGTACACATACTTAAAAAACCGCTATACCCCAGCATTCCGGCTTTAGACATATGATTTACATAGGTAAGCATAAACGAATCCGTAAATAGTTTTGGTGCATTCAGATTTACATCGCTGTTAGAAAAAGCAGTTGGAAGAGGAATATTTTCTTTTTTATAAATATCGGTTAATTGTGTAAGGAGTGTTGCCGATATTCCATGTCCCTTTTCTATAATTTCCTTTATTTCCGAGTCTTCCATTGTTGTCAAAAAATAATTCAGGAACTGGATTGACATACTATTATTCATGTACGCTGTCCAAATGGAAGCTATTTCGGAAGACGTTAGTAGAATAACTTTATCAGGCATTTGTTACCATTCCCTTTCAGCGAAGACGGTTTTTTTAAAGATTATTATCTGTAAGATAAGGAAAAATATACATATTCTCTTTTTGGCGGTCGTCTTCGGTGATTCGCCTGTTATTTGTATTATATAAAAAAGGAGATGGGCCGTTCAGGAAAATGGCAGGTCAAATGGCAGCACGTTTATCCGGGGCAGCTATTGTCCTTGTAAAAATGGTGCCAAGCTGAGCTTGTTTACAACTACATAACTATTAGTTAAACCCCTAATGTTATTTTTGCCTAAAAAAGGAACTGCCGCTCGTGAAGAAGTAGTAAATGAAATCATTGATGTTGTCCATAAACAAGCAATGATTCCTCTTCAGGAGAGGAAAAAATGACCGCCTTAGAAAGACGATCATTTTTTTTAGTTCGCATTGAAGTAATGCAGCACTCCAAAACAGAACCCCTTAAGCTGCACTGCACTTTTTACTTTTCTAAGAAGTAAAAAGTGCAGTCACCTTGCTACTTCCTCACAAAACAGCTCTCCATTGAAAATTAGCGGAAGAATTCCCTTTAAATCAAAAAATGCCGCTATTTCACGAATAATAGCCGGAGTTTTTCCGCTTATATTAAATTATCCGTTAAATATTTTTCCATATTGAGCAGTTAAGCGGAACTTCTCCTCTTATTTCAGCGTTTTAATCCTCCTCCAGCTGCCTTAGACGGAATTTCTCCGCTTATAAATCTACCGCAAAAATGGGATCATCTAAAGCAGTATGCTTTATTGCTGGTTTACTTTAACAACTATAATTTTCCCCAAATCTAAAAACATACTTATTAAACAAAACTGCCCTTTAATCCAATAACTGCAACAAAAAAGCGTTATTCCTTCTTAAATCAACGCCCCCTATGATTTATTAACAATCATATGTTTTCTTTCTTCTGTACATTTTACTTCATACGCTCCTGTATCTTCCTTACAATAACTACATTCTTGCTGAATCGCTTAAGGATTTAAAAAAAATAGTTTAAAGGTAAAATTTTGCAAGAAAATAGGTTTATGGCCCTTTATGAAGGGTAAATATATTATTGTTTGTTTTTTTAATAAGGAGTTTTTGACTGGGATTAAACTATAAGATTATAAATTATATTCCAGGCAAGAGTAGATATGTGTAAGAGCCTTTAGTTCAGACTTATAGGTTCTTTTATGCATGTCAACTTCAAGTAAAAAACAGGGGGAGACATTTTATGGAATTGATGTCCAAAGTAAGTGATGAAGTTCACTCTTATATCCTTGATAACGGGGAAGCATTCAACGAGAAATTGCTTTCCGAAGCTGTAAACGTATCGATTAAGATAAAGGATATCTTAGATCGTGGAAACATAGATTTATTAAAAAATGCACGAATACTTATATCCTATGTCCTTGAACAAAAGGATAAAGAATTAACTTCTTTTGCAGAACAGGAAGGTATTGCATGGGCGACTTATTCTTTAACATTATCCTTAAAATTGGAATGGGTACAAGCTATAAGAAGAACTTTGTGGCAGTTAATACACGACCTGGAAGCCAATAAGAAGATTACGGATACCCGAGATGACTTTTTTGATATGGAGAAATACGTTAACGATCGGATCGACCAGTTCCTCAATAGCTTTTTTATAAGTTATTCTTCATATAAAGATGAAATGCTGCACAAACAAAGGGAGATTGTCGAACATTTATCTGTCCCTATCATTCCTGTAAGGGAAAATGTTTCCGTCTTGCCTCTGATCGGATCGATGGATTCATATCGTATGCAAATCATTGAGGAGAAGGTTTTCACTGAAATTTCCACATCACGAATCCAATCTCTTATTATCGATTTATCAGGTATGGCCTTAATGGAAATTGATGTTATCGATGAATTCGAGAAAATTTTAGCCGGTATATCAATGATGGGATGCAGAGCTATCCTTACCGGTTTACGACCAGATCTCGTTAAGAGAATGGTTCATTCAGGAATCCTCTTTGACAGGGATATCGACACAAGAGGAACGCTTCAGGAAACCTTGAGGGAATATCTATAGAAATAAGGAGTATTATAATAATCTCTTGTTAATCTACTAGCCATTGCAATATCTAACCGTGTATCAATAAACACTGCATAATCAATAAGTTTGCTTGTTTCGGGGTATGTCCCCCGCCGCAACAGGCCCCCGTATTCATTGAACATGGGGGCCTGTTTGATGCTGAGCATGGATTGCTAATCCATATTCTAAAGCGTTCTGCCAGGAAGCCTCTGATTCTTTGTTTGCTCTTTGGGAAGGGAATAATACTTAAGTGGCCAAGTACGGTAAGTGTTTGTTTTAAATATAGAAGGCGTGCATGTCATTTCCACCCTCACCCTTACCCATTAAATGAACTTCCCTTCTTCCTATTCCTCAAAAACGCAACAAGCAGAAGGAGTATAGGAATGATCACTAAGAGAGGCAGATGCAGGACAAACATGGCAATCTCTAATCCTTCATGGATATGTTCTTGGAAATTGCTCGCAATCGCCATCGACATAAACAAAACGACTAGACCCATAGGATAGCAAAGTCGTGAAGGCGATTTAATCTTAAACAAGCTGGCAGATCCTATGACAGCTGCATAAAACAACACGCTTATTTTAAAGAAAATCCCGATTACTAAGGCAAGCATAAAAAACACATCAAGGCGTTCCAGGAAATCGGCAACCTGGATGGTCTGAACCGTACTGAGAAGCGGAAATTGGGAACGTGCAGTCAGATCTACACCAAGTACGCTAATGTTAATGAGCATCGTAAGAATCAAATTGATTCCACTTAATCCTGTTGCACAAAACATCGTCAGCCTTACCTTTTTGGGATTATTCAGATACGGCAATATCATGGTGAATACAAACACTTCTGCAAAGGGGAAATATAGGGTTTGAGTAAATACCACTTTCAGGACAGGTGCAATCCCTTCTTCAAGTACGGGCTGCAAATTGGTCATATCGATTAAACCAGAACTCACGATCAATATAAACCCAATGACTGAAAGCATAAACATAAGGATAAACAGCAGTTCTCCCGATCGCGCGATGACCTCGATCCCTTTTCGCACCATATAGATGATGACCAGTATTAACAATGCATTCGCAATGAACAGCGGTGTTTCAGGATAGGCAAAGGTTAACAGCATTTCACCAAAATCGCGAAGGATCCTGGAGGCATCATACATAAAGTAAAAAAGATAAAGAAAGGCAAGTACGCTTCCTATCGCTTTTCCCAGAATTTTTTGCATGTACTCGGTGGGCAAAAGATCAGGATAATACCAATAAAGTTGATGATAGACGAGTAAAAGAACAAAACTGACTGCCATTCCCAGCAGAATGGCTAACCAGGCATCCTGTTTTGCGTCTATCGCAAGAGGTACTAGTAAAGCACTCCCCAGTTCAAACAGAACCATTAAGATAAAGAGCTGGCTGGCACTGATTTTTGCTTTCTCCACTCTGCTGGTACCTCCTTTTCATCACTGCTGGTTTTCTTCTATAGTTGATAGAAACGATTTATTTCTTAAGCCGGCACGACGGATGTAAGCTTCGACCGTAATATCCACATTCAATTCTGGAAAATATACCTCGTTCCACATCGGTTTTAGCCGCTGCCAGTCACTTGGACTTTTACGGCGGATGACATCTCCAAACTCAAAGATATCCGCTTTATTTGTTTGAGCTTGTTCAATCGCTTGTTTTATTTCTTGTTTAACCTCTTTTGCTAATTCTTTTTCCATTTTTGAAATAACCTTCACATCTGTTATATCCACAGGGACATTCATTTCCCCTATGCCTCCTTCCACGCGTGTATGAATAGAGATAGAGGGGCGGCCATTCTTTACCTGCGCTGATACATCCGTTTTTTGACGGACAGTTTGGTAGGAGATGGCATCTTTCTTTCCCTTCCAATCAATGTTGATGTTTGTCCCTTGGATTTTATCCAGAATCCAAATCGTTCCTCTGGCATTTCTTCCATACAGCCAATCGACTAATTTGCCTTCTTTCAGAATGGCGATACCACTGGCTTGAAGGGTAGCTTCAGGCTCACTTTCCTGAAGGTTCTCTAAACTGCTGGCGTGCTTGGAATCTCCTGAAAGACGAAACCCTGATACCACGGTATCGCCATTCAGGGATTGAAGGCCCTTCATCACGTCCTGCACCGATGTTTTAATGTTTTTCCCCCCAATCTTTTGGGTGAATTCCAGTGTTTTAAGCACCTTATTTGCAGGAATCTTATCAACGGGGGTTAATGCCTTCACAAGCTCTTCTGCAGTTGACTGATGGGTAATCACCATCGTTGTGGTGATTCGAAATTCATGATCCCGGTCGATCGCATCGATGATCGGAGCCAATCCTTCGTCTTGTGCCAGGTTCTCCCCGACAACCACCAGGTTTGTATGTGCATAATATAATCTTCGGGATATCTTGCTGGATGCAGTCCTGCTTGCTTCCACCAAATTATTACCTGTAGCCGAATAAATGGTAACAGGCGGGCTTTGTGGACCACTCCCGCGTATGCCTCCAGCCACATTCCCGGGATTGATAATTTGAAGTGTCACGGCATATTTCCCGTCTTCTGATTTATCTACTCCCATAGCCGCCACAATCGCAAGATCAGTTAACTCTTTTTTGCTCCAGCAACCTGAGAGCAAGACGGGGATTGTCACCAATATTATAAGAAAAAACAGCCTACGCTTCATTACTGCCACCTTCTTTAAAATCACGATTGACCATACCGCGGGATGCAGGAGGCTGAGGGTGCTGACTCTTCCCTTCCCGCCGGGTATTCGCACTAATTAAGCGCGGTCTTTGTCTTAGTGTCCACCATGGCAGCCTTATGAATGTGTCTCCATTATTCAACGGTATAAAAGGAGCAAACGGGGCCATATAGGGAACTCCAAATGAACGTAAGCCGCTTAAATGGACGACCATCATCAAGAGGATTAATATGATTCCGTAGAAACCGAATGTGGCTGCACCGATCATAAACAAAAACCGCAGCAACCGGACTGAAATGGCCATATCAAAGGATGGAGTGGCAAAACTGGCAATCGCCGTGATCGATACGATAATGACCATAGCAGGTGATACAATGCTCGCTTGGACAGCTGCCTGCCCGATCACAAGGGCACCGACAATGGAAACAGCTGAACCAATCGCTTTAGGCAGACGGATCCCGGCTTCCCTTAAGATTTCAAATGTTAGTTCCATAAGAAGAGCTTCCACGAATGCGGGAAAAGGCACGGCTTCCCGCTGAGCCGCAATGGCCACTATGAGTGTTGTGGGCACCATTTCCTGGTGGAAGGTGGTGACTGCCACAAAGGAAGCAGGGGCAATAAGCGAAATGAAAAACATCAAAATACGCAAAAGGCGGATTGATGTCGCAATATCATAACGTACATAATAATCCTCTGCCGATTGGAAAAATTGAATAAACACAGCAGGTGCAATCAGCACAAATGGCGTTCCATCAACAAAGATGGCGATCCTTCCCTCAAACAGATTCCCGGCCACCACATCAGGTCTTTCGGTGTTAAAAATAGTCGGAAAGGGCGTCATGGTTTGGTCTTCAATTAATTGTTCGATATAGCCTGATTCTAAAATGCTGTCAATGTCAATCTTGTTTATTCGCTGACGGACCTCGTCAACCACTTGATCATTGGCAATGCCGTTTATGTACATAAGCGTCACATCTGTTTTGGTCACGCGGCCAACTTTAAAGGACTCCATCCATAGATCGGGAGTCTTAATAATGCGGCGCACCATGGATGTATTCGTCGCAATCGACTCTGTAAACGCCCCTTTTGGACCGCGGACCACCATCTGCGTGGTGGATTCTGAAATGGAACGTTTTTCTCCGCCTTGCGTGGATGCACTCAAAGCCTTAGCTATTCCATCTACGAGGATAATGGTATCCCCAGCCATTAAGGATAAAAACAGCTCATCCCAGTTATTGAAGGATGACGTGTTACCAACCGTCATCATGTCTTCAGAGATTCGTTCTAACGCATCCTCCTGAATCAATTTCTCTTTATCATCATCTTTCATCATGGATTGAAGCAAGAATTCTTGAATCGATTGATTGTCCACGATTCCTTCGATATACACAATGGCTGTTTTAATATCAGAGTTTCTCCCCAATTTCAGTTGACGAACGACAACGTCTGAACTGTTTCCCGTCTTCTCTCGGATGAGGGCAAGGTTGGCTGATAATGACTCTTGTATATGGTCATCAGATTGAACTGCAGCTTTATTTTCAGCATCCTTCTGCTTGTTCTTTTTTGATTTTCGACCTTTAAAGTACGAAGGCATATCATCAGGCACCCTTCTTTTATTTTTTATTACTTTAACCCTATACGCGGTTATTATGTAATTTTTAACAAAAGATATCACTGTATGATACTGAGCCAATTAGAAAACCTAAAATGAGGAGAGTGATCAGCATGAAAATCATGAGTATTTCCCTTTTGATGTTGGGATGTTTAATGGCTTTTTCCCTGAGTATCGATATTCTCCAAGGATTTGATTTTTCGCATGCCCTGCAAAATACTGTCAGTCCATTTCGCGTAATGGAAGTTATCGAATTATTCGTCCTCTATTTTCTTCTGTTTCTATTTTTCGCTGAGTCCGCCTATTATTTTATAAAGAGACGGAATGAAAACAAATAGATCATTACAGTTATGAGTTTTTTAGATCGTTGGATCGCAAGCAATAATTACGAGTATGGGGTGCCGCTGGACAAACCTGCTGAGAGCAAGAAACATCAAAAAAACGCAAACGGTCTCACATAACCGTCTGCGTTCCTTCAATTACAGCCTGATCACAACCTCCGTCCCATCCTTCGCCTTCACATCCATCAGCACAAGCCCCCTATGCTTTTTCAGTTCCTTATAGATGGGCTTTAACGCTTTTCGATCAATGTCCAGGATCGTAAAGTCCAGCTGCTTTTTCTTAAAATGCTCTTTCGTCCAATGATGAAGACGTTGATGAAAAAACTTGGAGGATAGGATGGATATGCCGACATTCAAGATGGCATATGGGACCGGGATGGTGAACCGGGTGTCGTTTGATTTCACTTTTATATGCAGCATCGGCAGCTCCCTATTCGATGATGACGGAAACGGTATCTCCGTTTGCCGATTTCACATCGACGATCGGGCCTTCCAGTTCATTCTCGATGGCTTCCGTGATCAGGTTGATGTCGATATCTTTTACATACTTCTCCGATTGCGGAATCCCCGCTGCAATGCTGTGTCCAGCCTTTAAGACGGCTTTGATCAGCTTAATCGGCAGATTGGCCGCGACGTTGTCGCCTTCAGCTGATACGACACGGACTTTCAACGTCTTGTCTGCATAGGCTGCGGGCTTTTCTGCCACCCTGACACCAGTCTCTTCTTTCTCTTTTAACACTGTGATCAGTTCGGCACCCTTCGCCGCGTCGATTTTCCCATCCTGCACCATCGTCAACACTCTCGTGATTTCCTCATTCATGATACGTTCCCCCTATTCGTTTTTTAAAAGCTTAATGGCTTCCTCCGGAGTGATTTCGCCATTCTCGAGCATCGTGACAACCTTCTTCTCGTCAACATCGTTTTTCTTCTTTTCTGCATAACCAAGAGATGAAATGATGTCAGTCAGCTTGCCCCGGACCGTCGGATACGAAATCCCCAGCTCCTTCTCGACCTCTTTGATATTCCCCCTGCACGTCAAAAACACTTCCACAAAATGAAGCTGATCCGCCGACAACGACGCCAGCTTCGATAACTCAAACTCATTCTCAATCGTCGTCTGACAATGAGAACACTGCAGCTTCGTAATCTTCATCGTTTCACTGCAGACCGGACAATTCGTGATTACTTTATAAGCCATAATGAAAGTCCTTTCTTTTATTTGTCTTGATTATATATCAATAAACAAAATATGTAAATTAAAAAAATTAATATTATTAATATTTTTATTAAAATAATTAATTTTTTAATTGAATATTTCAATGTTCATTTAAAAAATATTTACTTTTTAACAAGACACCCTTTTCAGGAATATTTTTTAAATTTAAGAAAAAAATAATAAGTAACATACATAGAAAGAGGCGTATTTACATGAAAAAATCTCTGCCTACCATCGTATTAATGATCACGTGTACACTTGTTCACTTATATTTCACGCATCTGGGTCAAGAAATGAACCGGAAACGCTTTATCATAAGCGGCATCGCGTTAACTTTCTTTGGGAGTATATATTCAACTCTGCAAACCATGTTCATTATAAAAGCTGGCAGAAAGAGGACCTAGAAAAGATAAGCAGCATATACGCCACCCGTAAAGGAGGGAGTATATGCTGCAAAAATTAACTTTTGCTGAAGAAAGCCTATCCCCTGCCATGAAACGGGGCCTGTTCCCAAATCCAGACATCCTCAATCTGTGAGGCGGCGCCCGTCAAGAATAAAAGTTAAACTGACTAACATAGAAAAAAACCAGAGCTGAATGATTCTGGTTTTATTAAGACTTATTATTCCATTAACGCGCCCGATTGCGAAAGAACAAGAATCTTAGTTTACTCTCCAGTCAACTGCTTTTTTAATTAATTCATCCACAAATTTCTCTTTAACTTCTTGATATTTATGCGTTTCATTAGGAAACTGTTTTGCCAAAATCTTTTTAAGATCTCCGTAATTTTTCGCATCCTCTGGATTATTGATTAAGTATTCTTTAAATGATAAATGTGCATCAATGTTTTTATTTCCAAGTTGAAAGATATGAACGTGATGAGACCTTTTTTGTTTACCTTTAGTAAAATATCTTCTTTCTGTTATTCCGTGTTCATTCCTTGGTTCATACCCTAAACCCAACATTTCCTTATTGTATAAATTTACTTTCTCAATATCTTTTACAACGACTAAGATATCTATTATTGGTTTTGCATAGCCTACTGAAGGTATTGATGTACTGCCTATATGGTATATCTCAATCAGTTCATCTTTAAAAATTTCTTTGAGTTTACTTTCTTCTTTCAAATATACTTTTCCCCATTCTTCTGTCCAAGGAAGTATTTCTGTCTTTCTCATCGCCACTTGCTCCTCCTGCAAAAATTTTGTTCCCTTTAAAATTTATAATTTATTCTACTATCCATAATGAACGGGGCCTGACCCCGACACACTAACGCTTTCGCGTGCCGGGGGTCAGACCCCAAATCCACTTATAAGTATTTATCCCTGATCACGTTCAAATGGTGTAACTCGTGCCCGGCAATGCCATATGCAATGATGCCTACCGAAACTGGGTTGTTCATTACAGTTCCACTGCGAACCCACGCTTCATCATCAATGGTAGAAAGAAGGCTTAGCGTGTTAGAACGCACCGCGTCCAAACCAGCCAGTAACTGCTCCCAGGATAAGTTGTTGAAGTTCGCCGCAGAGACGTATTGATTCATTCTGTTCCATTGCTGGGAGTGGTTCACTTTCATTTCGTGCAATGGCAAGCATTCGATACGACATCACACGCTCCGAGTCGGTCATATGCCCAATCACTTCTTTTAAAGTCCATTTCCCTGGTGCATAAGCCTTCCCTGCTGACTCCTCTGACACGCCGCTTAAGAGGGTAATCGTCTCAGTCCGCTGCTTACTAAGAATTTCTTCAATATCCCCATCTGGCACCAGACTAACATACCTATCATGCTCTGGATTTTCAATACATAATGGTCGTGGACGCACAAGAATCCTCCTCATCGGAATTAGTTAATTATGCTTCTAGTCTACTATTCGACTGTCACGAAGATATTTCCTTTACTTTTGATCTTTACCCCATAATATCTGTACAACTGATTTATGCAGCTAGTAATGGGTTCATTCACTTTTCTTCCACTACGCTTCCCTATAACTGAACTAATAAAAAAGGCTGAAGATCACTTGCCAGATCTTCAGCGTGGAATAAGCTATTTCATTTTTATACCTTGTTTTTGTGCATAATCGTTAATTTCTTCTATTAGGTTTTTTCTATAAATAGATGTACTGTATGGAATATCTCTTTGGTTTTCACCACGAAATGTATATTCTGGAAAGATAATAAAGTTGTCTTTGTCCATTTTTTTTATAATAAACTCGTTACCTTCAAACTCGCCATTTCTTATATGAACGTTTGAGATAAAATTTATTATTTCATCATATAAATCTTGATACATTATTTCTGATTGTAAAAACCTTTTTATCACGTTATCCATATAACTCCCCCCTCTTTTTGTCATAGGACAACATTTACTTAGTAATCCATTAACCTCCCCAATAATTGAAATGTTCATATTCTAATCAAATTATATTTGCTGAATATCAGTCTTTTATATTTTGATAAATGTAATCTGCGTGCCCTATTGGATTTTCTTTTTTTACGTAGTAATCTTCTGCTAACCAATATCTTTGTTGATATTTTTTAACCCTTGCTTGATATTCACCAAGATACACATCTCGTCCTAAAACTCTCGTAGATCTTAATTGTTGGTTACATTCAAGAAAGATCATGTAATCAAAGAAACCACGCCATTCTTTCCTTTGTAAGAATACTCCTTCAATAATGATAAACCCATTAGCTGGTACATTTACTTTTTTGTAAAGTATATTGTTAATTGAATTATCATAAAAAGGCAACGTTAAAAGGCTAATGTTACTATGCAACTTTTCAAACAATTCTGCTTGAATCACTTTAACATCCCATTGAAGATAATAATATTCGTACCATTCTTCATGGCCTGTTAGGTAACGTTTCTCTCTTTCCACAATGTAATCATCGATATGTAGAATTACAGACTCGCAACTAGCTGCCTCTAATTCATTTTTAAGCTGTAAAGCAAGCGTGGTCTTACCAGATCCACCTAATCCATCGATTCCAATGATTAAAGGACGTTCAATAGTACGCTGAGATATCAAAGTTTTAGTCAATTTACCTAATTCCACATACAATCCTCCCACAATCTTTGCTGTGACTATTCACCCTTAAAAATATACATAATGATTCTTTAATGTGAAACGGGGCTTGACCCCCAAAACACTAAACGCTTTCTTGTGCCGGGGAACACACCCCTATTCTAATCGAAGAAGCTAATTTAAAGTTTAGATTTCATTTCCTTAATAGCATTTATAACTAATTGAGGTTCGTCGATGTGGACGGCGTGTCCAGCCTCCTTAATAACAAGGTGATTACTTGTTGTTGAAAGGTTGGCAAGTTCCTTCTGAAACATCATCCATTGAGCCATAGACTGGTTTGTATGATGGGGCTGTGTACCGCCTGTAATGACAAGAAGAGGAATTTCTCCAAGCTTTATTCCTCTTACTTCCTCCAAACTTTCTTCAAACTCGCTTAGTGTAGCTTCTACTGCAAACTGTCCTAAATAATCTTTTTGGACTTTCTCTGTAAATAATGGAACCATCTTTTTATTTTGTTCTTCGTGAACGGAATCCAAAAGAATTACTCCTGCGACCTCTTCTGGATACTTATTAGCAAATAATCTAACGTTTACACCCCCGAAAGAATGCCCTACTAGTAAATACGGAGGTTTGACTTTGGCTTTTTCGAGTAAATTTCTCAGATTATTAATAATTTGCATACTGTGTTTTGGTTTAATACTCTTCTCGCTTCTACCAATACCGTCCCTATCATACAAGAATACATTTGCAAACTTTGAAACATCGTTTTTAATCGGATTCCAGTTATTTAAGTCCCACCCATATCCAGACTCAAACACAATTGTTAAATCATCAGTACTACTCTTTATATATTCATAATATAGTTCAATACCTTCTAAAATTACTTTTTTACCAACAGCACTTCCAATTATAAACTCCTCCGAAAATTTGTCATTACAGAAGTAATTCTAGGCATTCTTTCATTAACCTTCCCGAATGCCAATAGCAGGATTAATTAGCTGTTCTTCGGTTATTGCCACCTTTAATAAAACCATTAAACGGGGCCTGACCCCTGACACACTAACGCTTTTGTGTGCCGGGGGTCAGACCCCAAACCTCAGAGCGTAAGGATGCTTATACTATACGAGAATAGTAAGCTACATCGGCAACTCTGCCGTGTATATGCGATTCAGGCAACACCGCTACCAAAGTAAATCCGAGTTTTTCAACTAACTTTTTTGAATTCATATTGTTATTATCTATAGTAGCAGATAGGCGTTTAAGGTTTAACGTGCTTTTACTATGCTCAATGACCGCGGAAACCGCTTCATACGCAAAACCGCCTCCCCAGTGCTCCCTCATGAAGCGATAACCAATTTCGCCAAGATAACCTTCTGCTATTTCTGGAATCATTACATCACCGATGAATTCATCCGTATCTTTTAATGCGACCGTCCATTTTGTTTCAGTACGATTCCTAACCATTTCTAACATTGAGTGTTCATCACGAGGGGGATTAATTCCAAGAAATTCTCTTACATCATCATTGTTAAACATTTTAAGCATATTGGGAATGTCTTTTTCCGCTCTCGGACGTAAAATCAATCGTTCTGTTTGAATTTTCGGTGCTTCTTTTTTTGCCATGATTTATTCCAGCCTTTCGTCCAATATATAAACAATCTATCATGTGAACGGTTTTGAACTTCATGTTTGTTATCTCCTTATGAAATTTATAATATCATTCGATACCGATTATTTGGATTCCTTCTTCAACTAACCTGCCCTATCGTATTATAAGGTTGACCAGAATTCTAGATATTTCTGGTTGACCTTTTTTTATATGGTCTTATTATAACAGTAGCCAGGGTAGAACGTCCCTGCCCATGGGACTTAGATCCCGTCAGTTAAACCGTTCACCCCCTACTCGTAGAAACATGTTTGAGGCTGGTTGGGACAAAGATCTCGTATAACAAGCGAAGCTATGATACTACTAGGAGGAAATAGGGGCTACTGGCAAGTTGAATTTGAGGAGGAGATTGAGAATGAATCCAGTCATAGGTCTGGATGTTTCAAAAGGAGAAAGTGAGGTTCAGGCCTTTTTAGATAAGGGCAAACCTTACGGTAAAAGTTTTAGTATTAAGCATGATCTTAATGGTCTAGGAAAGTTACTTGAGTTTTTGGAAGGTGTCAAAGACAAAACCGGTATCCAACCTTCGGTTATCTTAGAATCTACAGGACATTATCACGCACCAGTGGTTCAGTATCTGGAGCAGCATAACTATTTATTAATCATCGTAAATCCGTTGATTTCTCACAGAGCTAAAAGCTCTAGTTTACGAAAAGTTAAAACGGATGCCATCGATGCCTATCGTCTCTGTGAGCTTTACTACAAAGAGGATTTAGAACCCTATGAAAGACGCGGCATTCAGCTCTTGAACCTGCGTAATCTCACACGACAGCATGAAAATATTACTGGGTTATATGTTTAAACTAAGCTTCAATTCCAAGCAGTGCTGGATCAAATCTTTCCTGAGTATAAAGGGGTTTTTGGTGATTTACATTCCGTTGTGTCTTTGCTTGTTTTAAAGGAATTTCCCGCATCAGAAGATATTCTGGCTGTTGGTGAAGATATGTTGGCCGATAAAATCAAGGAATTCTGTAAGAGTCGCTCTAAGAGATGGGCAGAAGAAAAAGCTCGAGATCTTAAGCAAGCTGCAGCGCGGAATCCATTTAAAAAGACGCTTTATCAGAGTCATTTACTGAGTCTAAGTATGTATATTGATATGCTTCTTCAATACAAAGAGCATCTATCCAAGATGGAGTCAGAGATAGACGCTCTCGCAAAAGAAGTTGAAGAATATAAGATTATCCAATCTATCCCTGGTATCGGAGAAAAAATCGCGGCAACGATCATTTCTGAAATTGGTGAGATAGACCGGTTTAATCACCCTAAAAAGCTTGTAGCGTTCGCTGGGGTTGATCCTGAAGTGTTTGAATCAGGTAAGTTTAAAGCTACTCTCGTTCGAATTACAAAACGTGGTTCAAGCAGATTAAGGCACGCCTTATATATGGCTGTTCGCTCTGGTATTCGTGACTGTCGCAAGAAAAAAACAACAGATGAAATCATCCCTAGAAACAAGAGATTGAGAGCTTTTTATGATAAGAAGCGTGAGGAAGGAAAACTTTATAAAGTCGCCGTCATTGCTTGTGTAAATAAGCTCTTACATTGGATCTATGCCATATTAAAAAACAGAACCACTTTCCAAGATATAGCCTAATTAAGATTTCCAGCTAAATAAGAAAAAACCTTCCAAACAAGGGTAAGTGGAAGGTTATTTGGCATGCATATTTTCAGTATAACATGAGTTATTTTAAGTTTTTATTGAAAAATGTTGACAAACTATTAGCTGGTTTAATTGAAAAAGGGCAATAGCCGGATCATCTAGCTGATCTTCGGTTATTGCCCCCGTTAACAGTTACTGAGATCTCTAATAAAAGACCTCAGTTAAATTATAGTGCTTTTGCCTTAATCATAAAGCGATGCTGTTTCACTTCAAAAAATCCTTTTTCTTGAATAATTTTATGAATATCATACAATTTATTTTCAAATCTTTTCACACTAAAACCTGGTACTTGCCAAGGTATGGCTTTTAGATAATAAACTAATGCTCCCACATCATAAAAACGTTGAAAAGGGAATTCCTCTTGGCTATACAAAACCTGAAATGAATTTTTTTCAAGTTCATTTTTAGCAGACTTTAGGTTCCAATTTAAAAATTCATTATTCAAAAAAACACCAAGGGCTTCATTAATTCCAACACAATCTAAGCCACCTACCTGCTGTGTTAAAAATGAACCATTTTCTTTAATTATTCTTCTTAATTCTTTAGGGGAATAGGACTCGTGTTGGTTTAAGATTAAGTCAAATTGTTCGTTTTCAAAGGGAAGTTTGGTATCTTCATCAATAGGAACAACAGTTACACCCATTGGTTCCAGTCGTTCCTTTGCAATTGCTATATTCGGTTTGTATCCTTCAGTTGCAAAAACAGTTTGAGGAAAGGGTCTAAGCATCGATAAAAACTCTCCGCCACCAGTGCCCATATCCAGCATAGTATTTGTGCCTTGGATTAACGAAATTGCTTGGCTACCATATGACCAAGAAAGTAGGCCGCTACTCATACGTCCAGTCCCTGAAATAAATGAGAAGTCCCACCCTTTAAAACTTCTATCAACATCTTTAATTAAATTTAAAAATTTGCTATCTTTAATCATAATTTCCTCCCGTGAAATTTTTTTTGAAATTCAAACAATTAGGGAGGACCCCGACAGTAATTAAAAAGTTGTTATATATTATGTTCAGATAGGTTCATACAAACTATCCCCTTATTATAATTATTTTCAACATATCAACTTATTGCATTATCTCTGCCCGTTAATTGAACAAACCCTTCATCTATATATTAACATAAAATCCCATAACCCTTTTGTTTATATTTAAATCCATAATATTTTAGAAAACAGGCTAAGAATGAGACGAGATTCAAATTGATTAAGTTTCAAATATTCCGTTAAACTGCCCTTTTATTGAAGAGCTTTCATTCATTTTTATAGTAATCTTCCACAGTCATTTTTTCTAAGTCCCCATTTTTTCTTTTTACGATCATAACCCTGGGATCTTCGTTTGATGTGTAAATCTCCTCCCCCACCTCAAGGAAGTTGGAAGATAAATTTTCTTCGGCTGTAACTTCTTTCTTCACCTTCTGTTTTACTTCGCCAACCTTCTTGCCAATCGTATATTCATTACCTATAATGGTTCCTTGCCAAATATATTCTTGTTCATTAGCTAATAAAATTCCTGAATAGACTTCGTCTGAGGAAGAATTGAAATGCCAAAAAGCAGTAGAGTTAAGTATATAAGAGTCCTTTCTGGGTAATAACGATCCCCCCCTCTACTAACATTGACCCCAATAGCTGAATAGGGGTTATCTGATACAGATGTTTTCATAAATCTTGATTTAAAACTGACTCATTGTCTGTTAACTCATCATTGATTAATAAGAAGCTGGAAATACTCTTGGAGTCGCTTTTACATTCTTTTACTTACATTCAATATCCATTGTTTTCAATTGCATCACACAAATCCTTCCATCATTCAGGAAGGATTATCCGCAGTGCTTGGAGTAATGTAAGAAGAGTGATCAAATGGTCTGTAGGAACTATATTTGAGAAAAAAGATCTACGGGCTGCTGCTTTCCCATTTGCCGTAATC
Source organism: Rossellomorea oryzaecorticis (assembly GCF_045897515.1). Taxonomy (NCBI): domain Bacteria; kingdom Bacillati; phylum Bacillota; class Bacilli; order Caryophanales; family Bacillaceae; genus Rossellomorea; species Rossellomorea oryzaecorticis. The sequence continues at coordinate 133,964 of NZ_JBJOSA010000007.1, forward strand.
GGACTTATTTTAGCCTTTGCTCTGCCGCCCGGGAGAAAACCGTACGTCATTTTACTGTCCCTGCTATTTTGAATTCTCTATTTCTATTTATCCCGTAAAAATAAATGAACGCCTTTCAAAAAAGGATGATAATGATTATGGTAAATAAGCACATGACCCTCAACGGAAAATCAATTTACGTCAAATCGTTTGGAAATGGCGACCCGATCGTTTTCCTTCATGGCGGCCCAGGCGGCAGCCACGAGTTCTTCCTTCCTTTCGCAGAAAGGCTGGCAGCGGATCATACGGTAATCTTATATGACCAGGCCGGCTGCGGGATGTCCGGTGCCGTTGAAGGAGACCGGTACTCCATTCAGGATGAAGTCGGGAACCTCGAAGCTCTGAGACAGGAATTGGGTTTGGAGCGCATGCATCTTTTCGGTGAGTCATGGGGCAGCATGCTCGCCCTGTCGTATGCCGCTATACACCCATCCCATGTAGAAAAAATCATGCTGACGGCGGCAATCGGATTGACGAACGAAACATACGCTGCTTTTAAGACGGAACTTTTACAAAAGCTCGACACATTTAAAAAGTTGAGATTCATGGTGAATGGCATGCTCCACACCATCGGCATCAACCGTACTAAACAGATCCTCAACCTTCTGGATCCTTACTACGTCTACTCCCAAGAAACATTAAAGAAGAAAAAACACTTCCCATACAATGATGTCGTCCAAAGCAAGATCAGCAAGGACATAGAGGCATCTTACAATCTATTGCCGCACGTAAAAACCTTGAGCAGCATTCCAATCCTGATTGCGCAGGGTTCACATGATATCCTGACTCCTCTTCATATGGAACCTTTTTTCAAGGATCATCTTCCGCATGTTGAGATTGTAGAGGTTGGGGAAAGCGGGCATTGGACGATATTGGAGCAGCCTGGGGAAATGGCTTCGGTGGCTTCGTTTTTCTTTATGAATTCGGGTGAATCGTTTAGTATCAAGTAATACAGCTAAAACACTCGAATTAGGTGGTGAAACGTTATGAGAAACGTTCAAGCGATCATTGCCATCCCCTCTGTGATTTTATTATTCACCTCCTTATTTTTTCACCTCCCCTATATATTTTACATAGCAATACCGGGAATAGTGGCCGCTCTCATAATCAAGCAAATCAGACTAAACGGGACAGCGCCATGATTCTGGGGAATCCGGATAGGAGTAAATATCAAAACGGAGATCTTGAGGACGATTCCATGGAAATGGATGTGGATGGGAGTGATCAAGACTGAAGCGCCCTCCTAACTATAAAAACGGAGACTCATTGCAAGAGAGGATGAGATAAAATGCAAAGTGTTTCAAACGAAATCAAAACAGAATCCATCAAAGCCTTTCAATCCGCCATCCGCAAATCAGAAAATGCCCTCGAGAATATGGCTCAAAAGGGTTCTAATACTACTTTGATCAAGAAGCGACTTCATGCTCTTCAAGTCGGACTGGCTGTGTTGGAGAGTAATTGGGATCAAAGACCATGCAATTACAATCGGGAAGAATTAGCAGAAGCCCGAAATGTGTTGATTGGATTGCTTCCCTCCCTTCAAAAGATGTTGGAAAAGGCGAAAGCCGGAAGCCCTCAGAAGACGTTAATTGAAAGAAGGATAAAAGCATTTGAAATGGCGGTTGCGGCAATTGAAGAAACGCTGAATCAGTAATAGACTGGGTGTCCCCGATCTATGCGCAAGGAATGCACGTCGCAAACAAAAAAGAGGGAGTGTTTCTACCAGCCCCTTATAGCAGTAAAATCCTCCCCCCTCTCTATTCAACTCCCCTTCACACAAAGATCCATCCGGTTATACCCATCCAAATCCGGCTCCCACTCCTCCGGATCCACCGGAACATTCAGATCCAATCTTATCGGATGAAGATAATCCTGGACAACGCCCTCACTGTCATACATTTCATATTTCACCAGGATGCCGGTATCCTTATCCACCCAGAACCTGAAAGTATCGTTTTTCGTCAATTCTTTATTCTTTTCATCAAATTCACCGAACAATACAATCGTATGATGACCGGCCACCTCTTCATTCTGCTTTTCGATTTTCCAAAGGTGTTCATCCCTTAAATTCCTTGCGGTCATTTCATAAGGAAAAAGTGAAAGTGCCGACCGGCTGCCGAGTAATGGCCGTTCCCTTAATTTTGTGTCTGGCCTGAAGAGGCGGTTTTCATCGACACTGAAAGCTTCCTCGGGAGTGGTGAACGTTTCCTGGCTGGTTACCGGTTGATAGTCACAAGCACTATAGGTTTTCCCGGCACTTTCTTTTCTCCAGATTATTTTATCATTATAGATGGTTTCATTTACACTTTCCCCGCCGTCCTGAAGCTTTTCAGTCGTTTTATCATATCCGCCGAAATCACGCTTGTTGCTCAATTTGAATTCTGTGGTGGTCACAGATGTACTTCCATCCCGATAGGTTGTAAATAATTCAAGCTCCCCCGATGCCGTCTCAAAATAATCCACCGTGTTCAATAATTTCTCCAGCACTTCTTGCCTTGTCATATCCTCATAGGATTCTTCTATTAATGGAGGTTGTACGGCATCCGATCCTTTCTCGGGCGGATCCACGCTTGCGATGTTTTCTTCCCTTGGCGAAAGATCCAATTTTTCTGAGACATAATAACCCATGCCTAAAAAGAACATACACGCCGTACCGATGCTTAACGCATATCGCAATGAAGGCTTCAGCAACCGTTTTTTGTTTCTTTTTTTAGAGATGGCCTGCAGCACATGATTCTTATTTTTTTCATTGAAATGAATATCCTTCATCACCGTGTCATCCATGTTTTCTTTTGTATGGCGCAGAAATTCATCCATCTCACACACTCCCTTCAAGTTCCTTTTTTAACAAAATGCGGGCTCTATGGAGTCGGGACTTCACCGTTTGCAGCCGTATATGTAATAGGTCCGCTATGTGCTTATAGGACATTTCTTCGTAATAGTACAAGATGATGACCTCCCGATGTTTCACGGGCAGGGTAAGGATCGCTTCAGATATGACCCGCTTATTCTCTTTGCCCGCCAATTCAAGCTCGGGGGAATTGCCGGCGCTCCTTGTCTTCCCGAAAAATTCTGTCACCACGATATTCCTGAACGGCCAGCTCCTCAGCTTGTCCTTGCATAAATTGATCGCAATCCGGTACAGCCAGGTTTTGTATGTGGATTGATTCCGGAATTGATCCAGATTTTCATAACACTTGATAAACACCTCTTGCGCAATATCCTCCGCAAGCTGTTTCTGCTTCGTATAAGAAAAGGCCAGCCGGGCAATATCGTCCCCGTACTCATCCATCAGCCATACGAGACGGTCTTCTTTATTCATAAACTCTCTCTGTTCACACTTTTTCTCAAGCATCCTCCACACCCTTTCAAAGATATTAGACGGAGAAGGAACGGAATGGTTGGAAAGAAATGTTTTCCCACCGTCCACTTTTCCGAAAAATGCCAAAATATAGAATTAATCCAATCAGGTAGTTATTTAGAAATATGTTTGTTACACTATTGTAACGTAATTGAAAGAAAGGAAGTTTTATAGATGAAGAAATTATTTACCGTATTAGCGGCACTCATTCTTCTGACTGCCTGCTCTTCGGAAGAAGCCGGCAAAAAAGACAACAAGGAAGAGTCTGCGAAGAAAGATGAAAGTGTAGAAGTTGATAAAAAGTTATTCAATGTCGAGGTCACGCTGCCTGCTTCCATGTTCGAGAATGAGAGCCTGGAAACGATCAAGGCCGATGCGAAAGAAAACGGCATCAAGGATGTAACCCAGAATGAAGATGGATCCATTACATATAAAATGTCAAAATCCACTCATAAAAAGATGCTGAAGGACATTGCAGCCAGCATCGACGAAACCATCGAGGAAACGAAGACGAGCGAAGACTTTGTTTCCATCAAAGACATCAAGCATAATGATTCATACTCCGAGTTTACGATGATCGTAGAGAAAGAGAAATATGAAAACAGCATGGACGCGTTCGCCACCATGAGTCTCGGCATGTCGGGCATGATGTACCAACTGTATGACGGGGTAAGCACGGATGACTACTCTGTCACGGTCAAAGTCGAGGACGAAGCTTCAGGCGAAACACTTGAAGAAGTGGTCTACCCGGATGATCTTGAAGAAGCAGAAGAAGAAAATTAAGAAAGCTTTGCTCTTGCATAGGGCAGGTCCCCAGGCTCAAACTCCGGGGGCCTGTCCTTTTTATTTGAAAATAGAACCTCTCACCTTATCAAAAAACCAAACAGGTGAGCCGGTAAACTGGAATTACAAGGAAATGATTCACATTTCCAAATGAACACCCCATAAGGAGGAATTTTTTTATGAAAAAGATTGTTTATCTATTGTTAGCAGGTGCCATGACTCTGATGCTCGCAGCATGCGGCAGTGATTCAGCTGTAGAGGAACTTGATAAAAACGACACAGAAAAAGCCGAGGCAAAAACGAATGGTGATGCCGGCAAGGAAGAAAAGACAGAGGAAGAAGCGCAGGAAGAAGATATCTGGACGTACTATAATGATGCGAAGTGGTCCGATGACTACAACGGCTTGAAAATGGAGATCCAAAAAGCCGTCGTCTCGGATAAAGCCCCTACCATGGAAGATGAAAACGCCAAAGCATCCGCAGTCGGCGTCAAGTTCAAAATGGAAAACACAACCGACGGAAAATTCACCTTCTACCCCGACCAGGCCGTACTCGTGACCAGCACCGGTGAACAAATCGACATGCCTGACATGTGGGTCTCCGACAGCATCGGCGGCGAGATTGACAAAGGCGTCATCAAAGAAGGCAACATCATCTGGTACCTTGAAAGAGGACATGCCGAAGACATCGAGTGGATCAAACTCGAGTTCCACGGCCACCAGGGACCAGAGGATGACTTTGAATCCGAGATGAAGGAATATGAGATTGAGCTGCAGTTGAAGTAAGGTTTGTTGGGTCTGATTCCCGGTTGATTGCCCGGGGGTCGGACCTTTCTATTTGTTGGAACAGGTGTCCATCCGCAACTATTATCTTATTTATAATTTATGTTTACTTATCCCCTCTTTCCAATTATAGTTGTAATAATGAATAGGATGAAAGATTCAGATACATTCCGCATTACCCAGTTTAGTATTATTTTTCAGCTGCAAATGTCCTGATAAATGGAATGTAAGCATCAAGTAACAATGAAACCTCACGAAAAAATCCGTACAACACCCTAAGAGTCCCTCCACTCCACATTTATTATTCTTACATGAATAGTTCTTCCCTATTTTAAGAGATATCTGAGCTTTTCGTCGAAGCAATACGCTGCAAACAGTATTTAACCAATATCAGCCCCTGATTCATTTATGGTAGTATATACCCAAAAATATTCTCATGGAGGGTATGCATGCAATTCCATTCTGGTGATAAAGTAGCATATAACAACGAAGAATACGTAGTTCAATGGGTTTACGATACTGGTTACCTTGAAATCTCCAAAGACAGAATAAGTAATTGTATATTGGTGCATATGACTGAAATTGTCTTAAAAAAAGAGTAAATTTGGGAAGGGGTGATTCTTTTGAATGGGCTGAATACTTTACCAGAAGAAAAGCTAAAGAAAATTCTAGTGGATTCCAAGAGAGTTGGGACCTCGAAGGAATTCATCAAATTGATCGAAGCTGCCATTCTTCATAGAACATCTCTCAAATAAACACTTAAAACAGCTGTTTTACAGGAGAGACGCTTCCGCCGGTGTCTCTTCTTTTTTATTCACAGTTGTTGATATAAGGACAGGCGGTCATTTTGAATGCTTTGAGTTTCCTTGCACAATAATCCCCAAAGTGAAAAAGAAACCTAACCCAACAACTAAGAAAAAGAAATTGGACCATTCCCCAGGATATGTACGCAAACCTAGTAATAAGGCAATCAGCATAACCGATACATTGTATGTGACTTTGATTTTTTTCTTCAAGAACAGTCCTCCTTTTCTCCACCAAAGCGAGGTGGCGCACCCTAATTTTTACATAAATATGGTAAAAATCAAGCATATCTGCGATAATTTCTTATAAGGTGACAGCATCCAAGAGTTTACTAGTATGTGCAAATACGAATTAAAGGAGAGATACATAATGAGTCATTCGTTTATTGATCAAGTTCATTATTTTCGAATCCCTGTAAGAAATCTGGAGGCGTCTGCCCATTGGTACCGGGACGTGTTGGGACTGCAGCTGTTGTCCATCACCGAAGATCCGTATGCCATTATAAAAGTAAATGATGGGCCTTTTATGCTTATATTAGTCCCAACTGCTGATGAAACTTATGCCCATTTCACAATCGATAACGAGTCAGCCTTTTCAATCGGCTTTACCAGTCCTGAATTAACGAAGTTCCACAAACATTTAGCAGATCACGGAGTCAAGGTGGAGGAAATACAAGAAGATAATGGCCATGCCTATTTTCACTTCTATGACCCGAATGGGAATAAGCTTCAAGTGCACTGGTAAGCGGCATGATTTGGCCTTGGCCCCGACACATTTCAGCGTGGCCGGGGTCAGGCTCACTGACAGATAACTTGGTGATGTATTGCCAGGAAACAGACCATTTCCTTCATAAAACACCACAAATGAGTCCATTTTTTTAAAAAATCAAGCCCTCCCTTCTGTCCAGCCGGTCACATGCATCCAAAATTTCTTCGTTTTCTGACCAAACCACACAAAATCAACTCCCCCTTCCTCCCTGCCATTCTTTTATTATCGAATTCTTCAATTTTATTATCGAAATCCAAAAATTTATTATCGAAAAAGAAGATTCTATTATCGAATTCAGGAGGTTCGCTTCACGCTATAATCGATTGATCTGGTAATTGATTGATTCAAGCTCGTTATTATCGAATTCGTCCAGATAGAAGTGGATTTTTATTGGGGATCAGCCGCCCGATTACACATACTCAAGTCCCCCTGTCACCCGCTATGCGTCATTCCCCAAAACAATCTTCCGCCGACATTTATTATGTAGTTTTCATTTTATCTATGTAAAAAAAACTGAGGCCGAACACCCACTAAAAACTGGTGTAATCTACTGAATCCGCCCCACTTCATCAAATATTCAAACATTAAACGATCTTTTTGCCCAGGAATGATGACCCTCCTGTTCTATCCTCCATTTACATTCATTTACAACAACTTAAAAATGGTCCCCTATACTGTGAGTTGTTACATTCAATCGATTCATGAAAGGGGACATTCGCATGACAAGTGAGAGACCGATGGACAATTGGATGCAAAAGTTTAATGAGGAGACCTTACATAAAGGGGTCGACCGCCGCAGCTTCCTACAAGGGGCGGGAAAAGTCGCCGGCATTTCTTTAGGGATGGTGATTGCGCAGTCGATGGGCGGTTTTTCCGTATCAGCAGAAGAAGGCGGATTTCAGGAGTATCCCTTCCTGCTTGGGGTAGCTTCGGGTGACCCGCTCCCGGACGGTGTCGTGTTATGGACGCGTTTGGCGATCGACCCGCTTAATGGAGGCGGCATGCCTGACCGAAATATCCCAGTAAAGTGGGAAATCGCGAAGGATGAACATTTCCGGCATATTGTACAGCGCGGTAATGAAGTGGCAAGTCCCGCACTCGCTCATTCTGTTCATGCAGAGGTTGGGAATCTCGAAGTAGGTACGGTGTACTATTACCGGTTCAAAGTCGGGAAGGATTACAGCCCGATCGGTAGAACGAAAACCCTTCCTGCCCTGAATGCAGATGTCTCAAGCCTCTCTTTCGCCTTCGCTTCCTGTCAGCAGTATGAGCACGGCTATTATACTGCCTACAAGCATATGGCAAAAGAAGACCTCGACCTCGTTTTCCATCTAGGAGACTACATTTATGAGTATGGTCCGGATGAGTATGTAGCTAAATCAGGCAACGTCCGCCAGCATAAAGGACCGGAAATCCGTTCTCTGGATGACTACCGGAACCGTCATGCCCAGTATCGCACTGACGCAGACTTGCAGGCTGCCCATGCGGCATTCCCGTGGGTGGTCACATGGGATGACCATGAAGTGGAGAACAATTATGCTGACATGATCCCTGAAAAAGGACAATCCGTAGAGGAGTTCGTGAAACGCCGCGTCGCTGCATATCAAGCTTACTATGAACACATGCCGCTTAGACGATCTTCCATGCCACACGGATCGGACATGCAGCTTTACCGCCAATTCTCATACGGGAACCTCGCGAATTTCATGGTCCTCGATTCCCGCCAGTATCGCTCCGACCAGGCGAATGGGGATAAAAGCTCTCCGCAGACGGCTGAATCCCTGGATCCGTCACGGACACTCCTTGGCAGCGAGCAGGAACAATGGATCCTTGATCACCTGGGCAAATCCAAGAGCTCTTGGAATGTACTTACCCAGCAGATCTTTTTTGCAAAAAGAAACTATGGCCCGAGCCCGGAGCAGCCTCTTTACAGCATGGATGGCTGGGACGGCTACACTCCTGCGAGGGAGCGCATCACAGACTTTGCCCATCAGAAAAACATGGATAATTTGATCGTCCTGACCGGTGATGTCCATGCGAACTGGGCTTCCAATATCCTGGCAGACTTTGATGATACGTCTTCCAAGATGCTTGGTGCAGAGTTTGTCGGCACATCGATCACATCAGGCGGGAACGGGGCGGACAAGCGTGCAGATACGGACCGCATCCTCGGTCAGAACGAACATATCAAGTTCTTTAACGACTACCGCGGATATGTCCGCTGTCACGTCACACCGACACAATGGAGAGCCGATTATCGCGTCGTCCCATTCGTCTCGAAGCCAGGCGCGGATATTTCCACAAGAGCTTCATTTGTTTACGAAAAAGACCCAGAAGGGCTGAAGGAAATATCAGCAGCAACCGTTCCCCAAGGGGTGCAGAAGTCTTCCGAGGTGGAAGATGACCGCCACGAAGCGCATGCACGAGCCCATAAAAAACAAGCTCAAAAAGGCAAACATATGCAAATGAACTAGTATAGAGGAGGCAAAAGACATGAATGAGAGCAGCCAGCAGCTGATCGGACATTTGGAAGAGCTGAGGAGCCGGTTGATGAAAACCGTGTTCGCCTTTATCGGGTTCCTGATTGCCGGGATGGTCTTTGTGAAACCGATCTACAGGTGGCTGATCAGGGATTTGGACATGAAGCTTGCGGTCCTCGGACCAAGCGAGATTCTTTGGGTGTACTTGATGATTGCAGCCGTCTGCTCGCTGGCTGCAACCATCCCTGTCGCCGCCTATCAAATTTGGCGGTTTGTCTCACCGGGTCTCAGCCCGAGAGAAAGAAGCGTGACCGTACGCTTCATACCAGCCTTATTCTTTCTGTTCGTTTTCGGCATCGGGTTCGGATATTTTCTCCTTTTCCCGATCGTCCTGAATTTTTTGACCACCCTGTCAGCCGGCCAATTTGAAACAATGTTCACAGCCGAAAAATACTTCCGGTTCATGCTGAACCTCACGTTACCATTTGGACTGTTATTTGAAATGCCGCTCGTGATCGTCTTCCTGACGGTACTCGGCATTTTAGATCCTGCCAAATTGAAGAAATCAAGGAGAGTCGCCTATTTTTTCCTGATTGTCATTTCCGTGCTCATCACGCCGCCGGATTTTCTATCGGATGTACTCGTCATCCTGCCGCTTCTCCTTTTATATGAAATCAGCATCACCTGTTCAACGATTGCATATAAAAAAAGAGCTTTCCGTCAGGCGGAACCATCCATGGCTCAAGAGAGTGCCGTTTAGGAGTGAATGACTACTTCCAACTTCAAAGGGAAACAGCTGCATCGCTGCGGCAAGCCCCATTCTATGAAACGAACAGGAGGCGAACATTATGCTATCGAATATCGGAATCCCAGGATTAATCCTTGTACTAGTGATCGCGTTGATCATCTTCGGACCTTCCAAACTCCCGGAAATCGGACGTGCATTCGGAAACACATTAAAAGAATTCAAAAGCGCTACAAGTGACTTAGTCAATGGCCACGATCATAAGAAGAGTACTTCTACAGACGAAGGCCAAACACTGAAAGCCGTGGAAAAAGAGAATCAGCATACAGGCAGCTGACATATAACACAAAAGACGTCCAGGGTCTCTTACTCTGGACGTCTTTTATTCTAAGAGTTTTGCCTGTTATTTTCCCTCAAATAATTTTCATACACCTCTCTCGCCTTATCCGGCTTCGGCATTTCCTTAGAAACTCTTTTATGTATATCATTCAACAAATACAGCCCCCTGAACAAACTCCCCGCAATGATACCGAACGCAAGAACGCCGCCAAACCAAGGTCCCGTCACAAATAATATTAATCCTAGTAAACTTGCTAAAAAAATCGATAGGATCAAGTACAAACGAATAAACCCCCTTTCCCTGTTGTTTTTCAACTTTATAAAATTAAATGCAGATTCCTCCCTTATTATGCTAAAAGTCTTACACCCCTTCAAACTTTCCTCCGAAGAAAAATCACACGGCTCCCCGTATACTATATAAAAAGAGGTCAGCATGGCCAACACAGGAGGAGAAAACCTATGAACCTATTTCATTACCACCACTGGACACCAAAAGTAAAAGAAATGGAAGACCATTATCAGCAGCTCGGATTCCGGACCATTTCAAGGGTCGGGAGGCTGGATGGTGAGATGCAGGCGTTCAATCCCCCATTGACCTGGGATGATTTTAAAGGAAAAGACATTGCGTTCAGGATCATCGAGATGGTCAAGGGGCAGACCAATGTGACATTCGGGCAGGGTAAGCGCGACATATTCGACCATATCGGTGTGCTGTTGAACGAAGAAGAATACAGCGCGATTGTCGGCAGGGCTGCCGAATTAGGTTGGGACGTCAACGAAGGCGAACGCCGGACATTCATTTCGACTCCGTGGACATTCCGGATCGAGCTTCAACGAAGAAGCGACGTAGTGAGTGAGGAACAGCATACTGTGATTCAGAAGATGGAAATCGGGGCTCCTTTCACCGAACACCCAAGATCCGTTGCCCGTTTGTTGAATTTGGATGTACATCATGAAGAAGAATCGCGTGTGACAGTTGGGGATGATCGGTGGAGCCTCGTCTTTAATAAGGCAGATGATCGTGAATTAAGTGCTGTTCATTTTTCAGGCAGAGGGTTTGAGGGTGTGGATCCTGCGGGGGTTAGGTTGGAAGCGGCAGAAAAGAACTGATTTGAAAAGCCCCCGATGCGTTATGGTGTCCCATTAACATGATGGTTTTTATTAAAAAAGCTTTTAAAACAAGCTAAAAATGCTCATTTTGAATGGTTTTAGTCCAATAAGCAGGAAAGATCCCTGAATCCAGGCCGTCAGCATCCCGATTCGATGTGCCTCCACCCGTTTATTATCAAAACCGGGCAGGATATTATCAAAAATCCAATTATATTATCAAAACGTAAAATCACCGCAAAAAGGGCCTGACCCCAGTCCGCTAACACATTAGTGCGCCGGGGGTCAGGCCCCCGCATCCCCGCATGAGGCCCACATCTAAGGCTGCACCTTCATATCCAACCAGTTCACACCCTTCCTCATATTCGTTAAAGACATCAATCATCGCCTGTGCTATAGTATCCTAGTATTCCATTTGAACGGAGTGATGATATGAATAAAACAACTGTGAAAGAAATCACCTTGATCATCGTCGGGTCCGTGTTCTTTGCACTAGGGGTGAACCTGTTTGCGATCCCGAACGAACTTGGGGAAGGCGGCGTGACGGGGATCTCCATGACCCTTTATTATCTTCTTGGCTGGTCGCCGGGTATCACGAACTTCGTCATGAACGGGGCTCTGCTTGCCATCGGATACAAGGTGCTCAATAAACGGGTGACCTGGTACACGATGCTTGCCATCTTCTTTACGTCCCTCTTCATCAAATTGACTGAAGGCATGGGAGAATCGGTCGACATCATGCTCGGGACTGTCTTTGCCGGTGTGTTCATCGGGCTAGGGCTCGGTCTTGTCCTTCGCTCGGGAGGAACGACAGGCGGCTCGACCATCATTGCCCGCATGCTCAATCAGCATTTCGGCTGGGCGGTCAGCACGACGATGTTCGTCTTCGATATCGTGGTGGTACTCGGTTCTTCTTTTGTAATCGGGATCGAGAATACGATGTACACTGGAATCTCTATCTATATCAGCACGAAGATTTTGGACTACCTGATTGATGGTTTTGATACGAGAAAGGCTGTCACGATCATTTCCGCCCATACGGACGACATCGCTGAAAAAGTGAGTGCCGAAATGGACCGCGGAGTGACCGTCATCAACGCAAGAGGTCATTATTCGAAAGAGTCTAAGGATATCCTGTATGTCGTGATCAATAAGCAGGAGCTGTTCCTCTTGAAAAAGAAGATTCAGAAGATAGATGAGAAAGCTTTTGTGGTCGTCCATGATGTGCGCGATGTGTTTGGGGAAGGGTTTACGTTTCCAAAGACATAAATGCCTATGTCCCCAAGCAAAGTGTTTCTTTCCTTGAAGCGGAAAGACTTCAATATATTTAAAACAGGGCCTGCCCCCCATCATACCGGGGGGGAGGCCCCAATCTATGGATTTTTTTGCTTGAAAACTGCTTTTTTTAAAAAAACGGGCATTTTATTCGAATTTCACTTCAAAATTGATCGCAGCACCCGAATCCATTTCTTCCATTACCCTCACACAAGCCCCCAGCCCTTACTTTCAAATTAGATCAAGGAACCTGTCCCCCTATTATCTCTTTCACAACTAAAAAAACAATACGTATGAATTGTCAGGCAACTTAAATAGAGTTCATAATATTAGTATAGAAGACATTTCACAAGCATTTTAAAATCATAACTGAATTGGAGTGGTACGTAATGATGAAAGCATTAGTTCATGAAGGGGCCTCAGGTGTAAACGGACTCTCATTGCAGCAGATGCAGGACCCTCAGCCGAAAGCAGGAGAAGTAATCGTAAAGTTGAAAGCCGTTGGACTGAATCATCGTGATTTATTTATTCTTGATAGACACAAATCTACGGAACCACCATTAATTATCGGATCAGATGGTGCTGGGGTGATAGAGGCTGTTGGTGCAGAGGTACAGGATGTCCGGGTTGGCGACAGCGTGATCATAAATCCTGGGATTGGCTGGAAGGACAATACGGATGCCCCTCCAGAAGGCTTTACCATTTTTGGACATCCACATCACGGTACGTTTGCCGGGAAGATTGCGGTTCCTGCTGAATATGTAGCTCCTAAACCTGAGCATTTATCGTGGGAAGAAGCTGGCGTCCTGTCCCTTTCAGCACTTACCGCATACCGGGCAATGTTTACAAAAGGAAAAGTTCAGGCAGGCATGAAAGTGCTGATCCCTGGAATCGGGAGTGGTGTCGCAACATTTTTACTCCAATTTGCGAAGGCCGTCGGAGCCATCGTTTATGTCACTTCACGCTCAGCTGAAAAGTGCCGGAATGCGCTTGAACTTGGTGCAGATAAGGCAATTGACAGTAATGGGGATTGGGATCAATTGCTTTCTGGTGAAAAAATGGACCTCGTCATTGACTCAGTCGGTGCCGCTACGATTAACAAGTCGCTCCGTCAGGTGACCCAAGGCGGTACAGTGGTGACATTCGGTGCTTCCGCCGGAGATGTAGCCCAGATTAACCTGCGTGATTTTTTCTATGGTCAGCTTAACCTCCTGGGCTCTACGATGGGAAGCCATGAAGAGTTTTTAGAAATGCTGGAATTTATAAAAGAACATGATATTAAACCGATAGTTGATCGGGCTTATTCCCTGGATAATTTCAATGACGCCTTCAAAAGAATCGAGGCCTCAGATCAATTTGGAAAAATTGGATTTATCATTGACTAATTATCATTTGTTGGGGATGTTATTAGGAGCAGACTGTAGGCAGACGGAGGAAAAGGTAAAAGTTTCAAAATAGTTCTTGCCTTCCCCTCCTTCCCTCAAGTACAATAATGAAAATAATTCCAAAACCCAATAAGTGATGATAGGATTCAGTAGTCAATTATCTCCCTGTCGAAGAGATCTGATGGCCGGTGCGAATCAGAACACAGATAATGGCGAATTACCCCCTTGAACTTTTCCTGTGTAGCAGCAGGAAACGGCCGGACCGTTATCCGATTGAGTGGAAGAGAAATTCTTCAAGCAAGGGTGGTACCGCGTTAACCACGTCCCTTTATTAGGGTCGTGGTTTTATTTTTTTATAAGGCTCTTTTCGCATACCTTGTTGCTATACAGACAAGAAAATACCGGAACTTTGGTATTTTCGGGTTGTCCGTCCGTCTCTAGTTTAATCTTGAGTTCGGAAAGAGCACCTACACAAGCTCCTTTCAGGTTACAACTCTATTTACGAAAAGTAACAATCTTTTAGAAAAAAGTCTATAAGGAGGAAAAAGGGATGAAGAAACTGACGAAAGAACAGCAGGCAGAATTGGAGAGGCAGATCAGTCTTTATCAGAACGGGGTTGTGGAGACGATTCCCGAGAATGAATTAAGGGATAAAGTGGCGCGTTCCATCCAGACCGGGAAGCCGCTTAAAATAAAACTCGGCCTCGACCCGACTGCACCGGACGTCCATCTGGGGCATACCGTGGTCCTGAATAAACTGAAGCAATTCCAGGAAAACGGCCATATCATCCAGCTGATCATCGGGGATTTCACCGGGAAGATCGGCGACCCGACCGGAAAATCGACCGTGCGGAAACAGCTGACCGATGAAGATGTAAAGGTGAATGCCCAGACATACTTTGAACAGTTCGGCCATGTGCTCGATATGGAGAAAGTGGAGCTTTTCTATAACTCCGAGTGGCTGACACCGTTGAACCTCGAAGACGTCATTCGCCTGTCTTCAAGCATCACGGTCGCACGCCTGATCGAACGGAACGATTTCTCCAACAGAATTGCAACAGGGAAACCGATCTCCCTGCATGAATTCTTCTACCCCCTGATGCAGGGCTACGATTCCGTCGCCTTAGAAAGCGACATCGAACTCGGCGGCACAGACCAGCATTTCAACGTCCTCATGGGCCGGCAGCTGCAGGAGCACTACGTGAAAGAAAAGCAGGTCGTCATGCTGCTTCCGCTGCTAGAAGGACTGGACGGCGTCGACAAAATGTCCAAATCCAAACACAACTACATCGGAATCGACGAACCGCCAAACGAGATCTTCGGAAAAACGATGTCGATCCCTAATGAGCTCATCGTCAAATACTTCAACCTGGTCACAGACCTGCCGCTGGAAGAAAAACAAAAAATCTCGGCCGGCTTGACAGACGGCACCCTCCATCCAAGGGACGCCAAAGTCCGCCTGGCCCGCACCATCGTCTCCATGTTCCACGGAGAAGAAGCAGCCGCTGCGGCGGTCAGGCACTTCCAAACCGTCTTCCAAAAAGGAGCCCTCCCCGAGGATATCCCTTCAGTCGAATGGGAAGGTGCCAAGGAAGTCGCTATTATCGAATTACTGGTCGGACTGGGCATGCAAAGCTCAAAGAGTGAAGCCAGAAGAATGATCAAAAACGGCGGAATTCGGATCGACGGCGAGAAAGTGCTGGATACCGATCTGGTAGTTCCGATAAAGGACAGTATGATTGTGCAGGTTGGGAAGAGGAAGTTTGTGAGGGTGAAGGTTTGATTGAGGACAGATTGCCAAAAACAGCGAAGACCTATTTCGGTCGACGCTGTTTTTTTACAGGCCGGAGTCTGATCCCCGGCACCTGTAATAACCTCTGCAAAAATCCGTATTCCTTGGTTTATTGTAATCAGCAATGAATTAATGATATCTGATGAAGAAATCAACGTGTTGATCCAACCCACAATTAACAGAATTAGTTTCACATTTCCTGATACATAGAACGATAGTGTGACTGGCACAACCGTTAAAACTAAAAAGGGCAGGCTCATAAAGAGCCAGAATCTGGCTTTGGATAGGATGGCATTTGTATTCAGCCAAAAAAACATCCCGCTGAACGTCAGGCTTATATCACCTTTTTTACGTATAACCAAGATGTGCAGACATTCATGAATGATGAAAACAAGGATACCTATTATGATGAGCAAAAATGTATCAATAGTCGTGAATCCTGTTGGAAAGAAAACGGGTATCAGAAAAATGAAGATCTGGAGCACATATACAAATTTCATATAATGTTTTCGATACCAGTTATTCTGTATGAAAGGAGTCCACTCCGACAAATCCAATCTTTTCTGAGGTAAATGTCAAAACCAAATGATCATAGGCAATTCACCTTTGCACAAATCTATTTTTAAAAAATTGTTCTATTAGCTCTGTTAATTTAAGCGTTAGAATAATACAATGTTCAATTGAAGCTGTTTCAGTTAAACGATCCCTCCAGAGGCCATCGTATCACCGAATCAACCCAAACACATATCCACCACAGCCTTATTCCGAATGAAACCCAAGGCCTCATACAGCTTGATTGCCCGATTATCTTTCAGCACAGCCAATCGCGTAGCCGGGTACTCCTTACTCGATATGTTAATAGAATGGGTTAACAGAAATCGTCCAATCCCCTTCTTCTGATGGTCAGGGTCCACGGCTAAACTCATAATAAGAGGATAATTTTCAAACTCCATGTGCAGGCAGACGCCAACAATGGTGTTCGTGCCTGTATCTACAATCACCCTTGAACACTCATCCATGGTGGTTTGGTTTTGGTATTTTTCCAGGAATTCATCTACGTGATTCACATAGTTCTCTTTCGTTCCAACTTGTTTATAAGCTGGATTTGCTTTATACGATTTCATAAGCAGACAGGCGATATCATTCGTATCTTCACTTGAAACAGCTCTGGATCTATATCCTTCAGGAAGCACCGCCTTCATCGATTGTGTGGGACGGATCATCCAATAGTTCGCTTCACGAACCCGGCAGCCATGGTGTACATAAGAAGGAACATGTTCTTCCACAATGTCCCTGAAATAAATTTCATCTTCCGTCTTCGATACTTTTTTTAAGTAGTTTAGAAGTTTGCAGAGCAACCCTTCATAGTCTTCATATGGCGGCACAACAAATAAATCGGCCATAAAGTTAGGTTTCAGGAATATACCGCCAACAATCGTTTCCTCTTTCTTAATGAAATAACCACAGTCAAAAATCGCTGCGATTTCAATCATTGCCGCCGTTGACCTCCTGAAAAAATAATCTGCATATTTCTGTCCATAATAGATGGAATAATAACGGGTGAACTCTTTAGGCTCCTGATAAACCAGTTTGAACCCATCTTCTAAATCAATATGTTTTCTTAAAGATTGAACTTGCTCAATCATGTTTTACTCCCCCTTTCTATGACCTGAACTTCCCTGATAGTGAAAGACCTGAATCACCTCACTATTAATCTGGTTGCTTTCCCTAATCTTTAAGAGAAGTATTGGTAGTGATCGGTTGTTCCAAACAATATGTATAGAAGGGCGTGATTTATCTAAGTTTTAATCATTCTCAGCGGTTGATTGGAGTGCAGGACGAAGACTCCTAATAGAAAAGCGGAAGGGCTTCGTTCAGAGGCGTGTGGCATAAGACGAATCGGCCACGAAGGCGGCTCTTTGCCTTCTTGGTCGGTTTGACTTATGACATGTGCCTCTAAGCCCTGTAGCTGGACAGCTCCTCCCCCAGAATAAGAAGAGGAGGCTCACCAACCGCCCGCGGAAAGCGAAGACCTGCACGGAAATCAATAGCGGCATTCAAAGCTCAACCACAGTAAGGTCACCCATGCAGCACAAACTTCCAATAAGCCAAACATATAAACGTACAAACCCAGGATACAAACCCGAACACCGTCACGATCGTATTCTCAGACCACCCGTATTTCAGCCCATAGTGAAAATGGATGGGTGTCATCCTGAAGATCCGCTTCCCTGTCTTTTTAAATGAAGCCACCTGCAGGATCACCGAAAGCTGTTCGGCAAAATAGATGATGAACAGCAGTGGAATCAAGATCTCCACCTTCTCAATCACGGCAAGAAACGAAAGCGATCCGCCTATCGCCAGTGATCCCGTGTCCCCCATGAACGCTTTGGCAGGGAATAGATTATAAATGAGGAATCCAAGCAGGCATCCGATCATGACCAGACTAAAAAGCTTCACTTCTGGTGTGTCTGAAATCACAAAAAAGAAAAAGTACGTAGGAATGGCCACCACCCCTAACAGCCCGTCCAGGCCGTCCGTGAAATTGATGGCATTGGCTGAACCAACGACAAACAGTGCGATCACCACGATATAGACTGCCATCGGAAGATCAAAGGACACATTTTCAGTAATCCGGACCACGGTGTCGATACCAAGTTCTTTTATCACGTAAAAAAGCAGCGTACCCGTAAACAGAAATTGCAGGATAAGCTTGGTCCTGCTCGATACCCCTAAAGGGTCCTGGCGTGAAGCCTTCCAAAAATCATCCAAAAACCCGATAAAACCGAATAATATGTACGTCACTGCCAGGAAATACATGAATGGCGTTGGCGAAAAGAGGATGGATACGATAAGGCCTGTTAGAAGGATGATCCCAAACATCAATGGCGTCCCTTTTTTTAACTGATGATTGGCCGGAAGCTCCTTCCTGATCGGCTGCACGAGCCTTAATTTTCTTAATAGAGCAATGAAGAACGGGGACAACACAGCGACAATTACAAAAGCAATGATGGCCGGTATGATTTGATCACTCACATCTGGTATTCTCCTTTTCTATTTATTTCCTATATATAAGTTCTAGTCAGACGGGTGATATCCTTTAATCTACACAAAAAAAGCCCCCCGCTCCCCAAAGGAAGCAGAAGGCAGACTCGTTTTATTTTTTATTCACAGAAGCATCATAAATCGATTCAATCGCACTCTTCATCGCTTTATCGAACTCTTCACCTGTTTGATTGAATCTTAATTCCTCAGCCAGTGCCCGGGAGAAGCTCGCGATCATTCCATCGTTTTCTTTCAGCTTCTCGTTCGCTTCATCACGGGAGTAGCCGCCGGAGAGCGCAACCACCCGGACGACGCGCGGATGCTCGACCAATTCCTTGTACGCGTTGGCCTTTGTCGGAATTGTGAGCTTCAGCATCACGTTTTCATCTTCCGAGAGATCATTCAGGTGATTGAGAATCTCTTTTTTCAAAATTTCTTCGCATTCTTCCTTCTTTTCGCTGTGGATATTCACTTCCGGCTCGATGATCGGAACGAGATCGGCCGCTATGATTTTCTTGCCTACTTCGAATTGCTGGTCCACCACAGCCTTGATGCCCTCTTCATTCGGCTCATGGATGACCGAACGCATCTTTGTGCCGAAAATATTCCGTTCATTGGCACGGCGCAGCGTCTCATCCAGATCCGGATTCGGCTTCATCAGCTGGACGCCGTTTTCTTGTTCAGCAAGGCCCTTATCCACTTTCAAAAACGGAACGATATTATGGTCAGCCAGATAATCCGCCGTATACTTCCCCTCCACCTTGCTGTCCATCGTCTGCTCGAACAAAATCACCCCGAGGATATGCTCGGAACTGAATGCTGGAGACGTCATGATCCTCGTCCGCATCTCATGCACCTGCTCAAACATTTCATCCTCATTCGAATAAGAGTCCTCCATCACGCCATACGCTGCCAGCGCCTTTGGTGTACTGCCTCCGCTCTGATCCAGCGCTGCAATAAACCCTTTTCCATTCTTCATTCGATCCAATTGACTCTGATTCATGTGTTCCACTCCTTTTTCGTTAAGTAAATCTTCCTCTATACTATTTCCCCATTTTCGGCGGAGTTAACACAGATCAAGCAGGAAATTAGCTAAGGGGACGGGAATCTACATTATATAAGAGTAGAACGAAGGAAAAAATCCATAAATGGGTAATTATGGTATAATTGTAGATAACGCTAACATCGAATGAGTTGATGTAAAAGAACTGAGGTGGAAAATTGAATAGAAACAAGCTTTTAATCTTAGGAATGCTATTGCTCGTATTGATCATAACCCTGCCGCCATTGTTTGCACCGCTCGTACACAACCATGATTCACCCAGGTCAGCACTGCGTGAAGCCATATACAAAGACGGCCACCCCTATCAAAGCTTTACTGCTTTTATAAAAAAAGGAGATTACAAGGACGAAGCTTACGGCCAGCTTTATAATGTATACTGGTATGATTACAATAGCCCCACGGGAGAGACAGCAACGATGTGCTACACAAACAAGATCGAAAACGATAAGTATGTAGTGGCGTGCGGGACAGGTCCATAATATGGCGAAGCTGAATTCAAACTTAAACTATTAAAAACCAGACGGGTGCTGGTTTTTTTACTTATATTTCTTTCCGGCACGTAATCACCATAAACGGAAACGGCGGCTTCCCCTCCGCATTCTTATGCGGCTCCATCATCTCCGTAACTTCCAAAAGCCCATAATCCCCAAAGTCACGCTTGATTGAATCCTCATCATAGAAGAACATCTTCACACCATCCATGATCTCAAAATAATCCTCCCCGAGCTGTGTGCCTTTCCCGTACATCGGGGCATCTTTTGAAATCGTCGTAAACACCATATAACCGCCGGGCTTCAGCTGCGCGTAGCAGTCGCGGATAAACTTCACCCGCTCCTCTTCACTCAACAGGTGGAGAAGCGCATAGCTGAAAATCCCGTCATACTGCCTGTCGTCAAACGGCATATCGGACACCGGCCCATGAAAAATCGGAATCTCAAGCCCGCTTTCCCTCGCCAGCTCAATCGCCGTCTTTGAAATCTCAATGCCCGTTACATCCATTCCATTCTCCATAAAAACCTTCGCATTCCGGCCGTACCCGATACCCGGAATCAGCACATCCTTCACATTTTTTTCTTTAAAATAATCCTTCGTCAGGATGGCCGAATCTGCAGGTTCGAACCCCCACATCGTTTGGTTTTTGATGAAACTTGTCTCCCAGAATTCAGTCATGTCCTTTACCCCTTTATGGATTGATTTGAAAAGTGCTTTTTTTAGTTAAAAAAAACGTACTTTTCATACTAAAAATTCGTCTATGTTTAAAGATCCAGCCTCTTTCCTGGAGGTGTACCCCGAAATAAGCCATTACTCCAGTCCGATTCATCCAGCCGGACCCGTATATTATCAAAAATCCAATTATATTATCAAAAACAGCCCATTTATTATCAAAAATCAAAATATATTATCAAATCGCTGAAACCGGGTGAAAGTACTGTCATCCTCGTCCTTATAAATCGTAACTATTACGATTTAATGACTATACTGATATTAAACCACATCGCTAACCAGCAGGCAAATGGCCTAAAAAACCCTAGTGGCAGCCAAGGTAACGTCGCTCCCGCTCATCAAACCGGCAGTTAAGCCTCATTTCTAACCAAATATGATAAAATTCACTGCCGGCGGCCGACCGCCGACACAGTTATTATCGATTTCTTCAATTTTATTATCGAAAATCAAAGATTTATTATCGTAAATGAAGATTTTATTATCAATTTAGTAAAAGCACTTGGAATCTATTCTCGATTCCCCGAAGCTATTATCGCTATTCTCCCCATATTATCGTATTCCTTCACATATTATCGTATTCCTCCACCTATTATCAAACCGGCAAGATCTAACTCACTCCCCATCCTCAAACCCCCGCTTATGAATCAAATAAAACTGCCTCGCCAGATACGCCGGGGTATACGGCATATCATTCCGCAGCCACGCTTCGACCGTCCCCATCACGGCTGCGGCATCATACCACAGGAAGATTTCCTTCTCGATCCCAGCCTGCCGGACGAAGGAGTCGCTGCCGCGGCTTTCGATCCGCAGTACGAGCCACTCCGTAAAAAATGACAATAACCGTTCCTTAAAATGCGGGAGCCCGCGCGACACCAGGATCGTTTTATAAAACTTCGCGTTCTCGGCAATATGCTCAAGGAACCGCTCCAGCATCTTTATGTTCTCCTCATCACTCGATGAGAGATTCGCCTCCGGCTCGCCGAGTACGTTCGACACATCCTCGATGACTTCATCGGCCATTTTATCGAGCATATCCGAAATATCTTTATAATGAAGATAAAAGGTCACCCGGTTGATGGTAGCCCGTTCAGCAAGACGATTCACCGACAGCTTCTCGATATCCATTTCCTGCAGCAGATCCACGAACGCTTCCTTCAAAAGCTGCCGCGTCCGGAGTACCCTCGGATCGGTTTGTTTCGATTGTTTATCCATCCCATTCTTCACCCTTTTTCCAGATTAATAGACGACTTCAATATATCTGTCTAACTTCCCCAAAATAAACGACACAACCACGATATTTGTAAACTAATAGACAGATTCCCGTTTACTGTATGTTGTACCTCTAGAGCCTTGCTCCTATAATGATACGTATGCTTTTGCATTTATACTACACATTGTAAATTAAGTTTGCAACAGGATGGAAAGGATGAAGAAGATTGAGTCACAGCAGCGCAGCAGCTGAAAGCAGTTCTCTCAGAAAGGGCCCGATCATGGCCATCATGATCCTGGGTGCCTTTTTCACGATTTTCAACCAGACGACGATGACCGTCGCCCTCCCGAAATTAATGGAGGCATTCAACATCGACGCGTCCACCGGGCAGTGGCTGACGACAGGCTACATGCTCGTCAACGGGGTGCTGATCCCGGTCACCGGTTTCCTGATGAAGCGGTTCTCGACCCGGCAGCTATTCCAGACATCGATGGTGATATTCCTGATCGGAACCATCGTCTCGGCGATCGCCCCGAGCTTTTCCGTGCTTTTGACGGGAAGGCTGATACAGGCGGCTTCGACCGGCATCACGATGCCGCTTTTAATGAATGTCGTACTGTCGCTTTACCCTCCTGAAAAGAGGGGAACCGCGATGGGGACCGTCGGCCTTGCGATCATCTTTGCCCCCGCGATCGGCCCGACTCTTGCAGGATACGTCCTCGACGTCTATCCGTGGCAGACGCTGTTTTACGGGATGATCCCATTCATCCTGCTCATCATCTTGTGCGGGTTTATTTTTCTAAAAAATGTATCCGATACGAGCATGAGCAGGATCGACGTCATCAGCCTGATCCTTTCAACGGTCGGGTTCGGGGCCCTGTTGTACGGGTTCAGCGAAGCCGGAAGTGCAGGCTGGTCGGATTCCATCGTCATCATGATGCTGACCGTCGGCTTGATTGCGGTGGGGCTGTTTACATGGAGGCAGCTGACCGCAGACGAACCGTTCCTTGACCTGCGGGCATTCAAATTCAATATGTTCACACTCACGACGATCATCAACTGCGTCATCACGATGGTCATGTACGCAGACATGATCCTGATGCCGCTTTACCTGCAGACCGCGCGTGGATTTACGGCACTCGAGGCAGGGGTCCTAATGCTTCCGGGTGCCCTCCTGATGGGATTGATGAGCCCCGCAGTCGGGAAACTGTTCGACCGCTTCGGGGCAAAATGGCTCTCCATCATCGGCATCACGATCATTTTGGCAACGACGTACACCTTTACCAATCTGACGGACTCGACCACCTATATGCATCTGATCTTGATGTATGCGGGACGCCGGATCGGGATGGCGTTATTCCTGATGCCGATCCAGACAGCCGGCCTGAACCAGCTGCCGGCAAGCCTCCACGCCCACGGAACCGCGATTTCCAACACGGCAAGACAGGTTGCAGGGGCAATCGGGACCTCCCTGCTCATCACGATCATGACCAACCGGACGAAGGAACACTTCCAGGACATGATGACCGGCGGACACACGGGAGAATCGCAGGCCCGTATGGTGATGGAAGCCTCCATCCAGGGGATCGGCGACACCTATTTTGCCATCATGATCATCGGGATTGTCAGCCTTGTGCTTTCCTTCTTTGTTAAGAAGGTGGAGCAGGCGCCTGAGGAAGCAGCCGGGTGATCGATTAAAAAAAGGGAGAAACCTGCGTTCAGCACGTTTCTCCCTTTTTGCTTATAAAATCCTGCGCGGTGGGCCGGTCTTTTCATTTTACGGCCGTGCCCACGCCACAAAGGCGTCAACAATTTGATCCTGCTGTTCCTTCACGGGCAGCTCCGCCTTGTTGTCCCCTTTTTGCGGGCCGTACATACCGAACTGAGCATGATTGCCGCCATCAATTTCATAAAAGACGGCGTCATCCGGCAGCAGGGCTTTGGATTGTTCGATGTTTTCAGAAGACGTGAGGCCGTCGTTCTCGGCAAAGATCGAAAGGACTGGCAGGTCTTTTTCAGAAAAATCATCCCCGCCGCCGGGATATGAACCGAGGAAAAATAAACCGGCGACCTCATCCAGGTTGTCATGCGCGAACGAAGCGGCTGCCACCCCGCCGAGGGAATGCCCGCCTACATACCACTTCTCAACAGATGGGTAGCGCTCCATCATTTCCTCCGCTTTCCCGACACCCGTGAACGCCAGATTCAACGGCACATGGGGAATGCCGACAACATAGCCCTCTTCGGACCACTGCTGGGCAAGATACGCGTAGGCTTCCGGCTCCACCTTGGCCCCCGGATACAACACAATGCCCGCCTTACTGGTTCCTTCAGGCTCATAGACGACCCATCCATCCTCAGCCTCCACTTCATCCACCAGCTCCACAAGCTTTGCGGAAGGTTCATACGTCTGCTGCGTCCAGACATAAAAGCCCGCTAGTACGGCAAGCAGAAGGAGCCCGATCGCCAGGAAGGTATATTTCAGATATTTTTTCATCATCATTACCTCTGTTTTTTTATTAATCGTACCTGGAGGCGATGATTGTGTCCATTACTGATATGTCCCGGTCCACTGCTGCATTAGGACGATGCTGTCTGCATATTGGCCCTTTTACGTTTAAAAATGCTCAAAATTTGTCTATTTTTAAATGAACCCAGTTTACTTTTCTGAGTGAGCACCTGACTCGTGGTGCCTGCCCCCCTGCCAGTCGCGCGCGTCCCGCACTTATTATCAAAAACGACCAATTTATTATCAAAAATCCAAATATATTATCAAAAACGGATGATATATTATCAAAAATTCGATTTTATTATCAAAACCGCATTTCACCGAATCACGGACCATCAATCAGCCTCATCATCGGACCGCCCAATCAACCATTCGGCGCGAATGCTCCCCGTTCTATCAACCAACCGGAGTGAAGGAACCCGCGCCGTCCTATCAACCAACCGGCCCGATCCGGCTGCCCCCACACTGCAGACCAAGACCTACCGCGGCACCGACCCCAATCCAACCGAAAAATAAAAATACTTCGTTTTAGACAGGCCGGGCTCCGCGCCCTGCATCACATCCGTACAATCCACCCACTTCACCTGCTTCAGCTTCCGGTTCAATTGGCGCTCGATCTCCTTTTCAATCTCCCTCATCTCCGCCATGAACTCGCCAAATGTGAGTCGGAAATAATCGGCCGCCTGCCGGTGGGGTGCGTGCTTGATGAGCAGGCTCATGAATTCGTCCGAGGTGGAAGCCTGCCGTGCAAGTTCATCTTCCTGCCGCACGACATACTGATACATCTCTCTCTTCAGCGGGGGAAGTGCCTGCACGATCTCCCTTTCCAGTATTTCCATCAGATATCCGTTCATGCTTAACACCTTTCTTACAGCAGAAACGGGCTGCACCTGCATGCAGCCCCTCCGGTTATTTTTTCATATTGTATTTCTTCATGA
The DNA here is from genome assembly GCF_045897515.1 of Rossellomorea oryzaecorticis. Classification (NCBI taxonomy): domain Bacteria; kingdom Bacillati; phylum Bacillota; class Bacilli; order Caryophanales; family Bacillaceae; genus Rossellomorea; species Rossellomorea oryzaecorticis. Next base: position 159,613 of record NZ_JBJOSA010000007.1, read on the forward strand.
AGCGCTCCGCACGTCCGCCGCGATCGGAGAATTTCTGTCTTCCCGTATAGAACGGATGGGTGTCCGAGCTGACTTCCACTTTCAGGAGCGGATAGACCTTTCCGTCTTCCCACTCGATTGTTTCGTTTGATGTCATCGTGGACCCGGTCATGAACTTGAATCCGCTGTTCGTGTCCATAAATACGACATCATGATATTCAGGATGAATGGAACTTTTCATCTGACATGCTCCTTTCTTTTTTACCAGCTTGCTTTCTTCACACCGGGGATCTGACCCTTGTGCGCCAATTCCCGGAATGCGATACGGGACATCTTGAACTTCCTCAGGTATCCGCGCGGGCGTCCTGTCACTTCACATCTATTCTTCAAACGCGTCGGGGAAGAATCCCTAGGAAGCTTCTTAAGCGCCTCATAGTCCCCCTTCTCCTTCAGTTCTCTCCGCAGCTCTGCATATTTCAAAACCGTCTCCTGACGTTTCTTTTCTTTTACGACTTTCGATTTCTTCGCCAAGTGATTTTCCTCCAATCTTTTCTCAAATCGTAATGATTACGATTTAATGAGTATAGTTGTATTAAACCATATCGAACTTCCATTTGCAAATGCATTGTTTCTATAAAAAAATCCCTCACCCTTTATCCGGGTGACGGACCTGTTTACATTTTATATCCCGATATCTTCAATATAAAAAAAGATGAGATAAAAACAACGGGCAGGGAAATCAATATATACATGAACCCGTTGGGCAGTAACAAATTAAAAAAGTAGAAAAACATCGTTACCCAAACGAATGTAATGATTAAACCAAGCAGTTTTTTCACTATGATCCTCCGTAACTATTAAAATCCTTCTCCCTGCAAAGCAAATATAAACGTCAATACAACCGTCAAAAAGGCAAGCGGAAGCGCAATCAAGATGGTTGCGGATGCCTTTCTCCAAAACCCGCCCGAACTGAACCACGAAGCAAGGACGGCACCAAAATAGCCAATCAACATAATCCACTCCCACAAATGGCCGATTTGTTTTCCCACGAGAGACTGCAAGACGATAAATGTCAAAATCAGAATCCCGATTGAAACGAACCCCAGATACTTTTTCAACGTGAGATCCCCCTCCCTAGTTTGAAATATAAATATTCCCATTAATAATAAATATTGGTACGATAATTATATCATGATAACCAAATGGAGGGGCGTCACTATGAACTTCGTCTTCGACCTCGACGGGACTATCTGCTTTAAAGGAGTCCCCGTATCCACCCGAATCAATGAAACACTCAAAGAACTGGAGGAAGCCGGCCACACCGTGATCTTCGCATCGGCCCGGCCGATCCGGGACCTGCTTCCGGTGTTGGATGAGTATTTTCATCAGCATACCTTAATCGGCGGAAACGGCGCGTTGATCTCGAAAAAAGGGAAAATCACCTATGCCCGAAGCTTCTCGCTGGACCAAATCGAATACATAAAAAAATTAATCACCGAACACAAGGCGACCTACCTCATCGACGGGGAGTGGGATTACTCCTACACAGGCTCTGCTGCCCACCCGATTCTTCAAAATCTCGACCCGCAGAAACGGGCAGCCAACATCAGCCTGACTGATCATCCTTCCATTGTGAAAGTACTGATTCTCAGCGCGGAAGACAAAGACGGATTGCTGCAAAAACTCTCCGATCTCGATGTCGTCATCCACATGCACGGCGGGGAGGATGTCATCGATATCAGCCCGACAGGCATCCATAAACTTGCCGCCATGCAGCGTCTTACCGGCGACTACGTCGCATTCGGAAACGACGCCAACGACATCCAGCTCTTCAAGGGAGCATGCCGCTCCATCATGATCGGCCGCCATGCCGAACTTTCCGCATATGCAGACGAATCCATTTCACTCGAAGAGGATTACGAAGAAAAAATCATCCAGAAGCTTCGTGAGCTGAGTGAAGAATACAGGGTTATAGAAGTGTGACACAGCAAAAAAGAGTCAGCCCCACGCTTCAACGTGAGTCTGACTCTTTTTCAATTTAAATATACTTAACCACAGCCATCTCCCGGCCAAACCGGTCACCCTCATCAACAAACCCGAGGCTTGCATACAATTGATGAGCCCCCTTGTTATCAGGATGATAGCCGACAACGATCTTATCCGCATGGGGCAGCTTGGCCATTTCTCCGATCATCAGTCTCGTGGCTTCTTTTCCTATTCCCTTGCCCTGGCTGCTCCGGTCCACCATGATCCGGTAAACCCAGTACCCGCCAAGCTCTTCCTTGACCGTGTTGAACATAAGGAACCCGGCCACTTTCTCCTCGCTGTAAATCGCAAATGCCTTCAGAGTCGGTTCGAATTTCGTCTGCGCGATTGAAACCGCATTTGATTCCATGTATTCGGCTTGGTCCTTGGTCAATTCCAACCCGCAGCATTCATACCAATTCTCCGAGTCGATTTCTGCTAATCTTACATGCATACTAATTTCCCCTCTCAATATGGGGATCACCTTTGTTAATGAGGCGTACTCCCCTTGTGTGATGCCTTAACCCATGCTGTGCTATTTTTCATAATGAACGCCTCCCTTAACAAAAATGGCCTGAATCGCTCAGGCTTTGTTAGTATACCATAATTTTCTATGTTAGGAATTCCCTGGCTGATATCCGCTGCTGTATACCGGAGATGATTGCTCCTTGGCTAGTTAATAGATAATTTGTCTATTTTTTAGTTAAAAAAGAGTCATTTTTATTCAGGATTGGTCCTGTTCCTTCTAATCTACTGCTGCATTTATGTATCCTGACCCTCCTTATGGCCTGATTCACTGCTTATATTCGCCTCCGAATCTGACTTATTATCAAAAACGGACCTTTTATTATCAAAAATTCAAATATATTATCAAAAACGATACTTTTATTATCAAAAAATCAACTATATTATCAAATCGCTAAAAGCCGCAGTCAAACCGAAACAGCACCAAGCTATACCGCCCCCGCAAACCCCATTCCAAACGGAAAATTCAATAAGATCCACAACAATACGGCCACCCAAATCAATATGATGACTGTACCCGCCACCCAATTTTTCGGCTTGTCCTTTTTCATCAATTCTTCTGCTTTGATTTCACATTCAGCGATCACTTCACGGGGGATCATCTTCAGTGCCATCATGATTCCCAACGGAACGAGAATGACATCGTCTACATATCCAAGCACCGGTATGAAATCAGGAATCAAATCAATCGGACTCAGCGCATACGCCACCACGCACGCTGTAAATAACTTGGCATACCGGGGCACTCTGTCGTGCTTATACGCTAAATAAAGGACCAAAACTTGCTGCTTTAACTTTTTCGCCCATGCTTTTACTTTCTGCATACCGTGCTCTCCCTTTAGATCGTACTGTATTTATGAAACGTTATGTAAAGAAGGATCCCCACATAACACATCCTCATGATCCCAAGCATCAACCCCATAACAGGAAGATGTTTCTTCTCATTCTTTTTCCGAAGAGCCAGAATACTGAACAGGATGGTTAATAGTATACCGATTGATTGGATGCTCATAAAGTATCCAGGGAAGATATTTGTAAACAATGGGTGCAAAATCAGCCCAACCCCTAATCCGAAAGATACGTAACTTAACCAGGAATATCTTTTTCCTTCCATAAATGTCCCCTCCTGTTTTCTCAAACGAAAGATTAACAAAATCCCCTTTAGTGTAATTATACACCAAAGGGGATTTTTTCTACTAAAAATTTTAATCTTCTGCTCAATAATGTTTCTGAAGAAAACGGCCGATTTCCTCATTGATCTTTTCCAGACCATCCTCAGAAGGAAAATGCCCCGTGTCGAGCGATTTAAAAGCCGTCAGATTCGGTATGATTTCCTCTGCTTTCGCTTTAAGCGCCCCGGCTGGAAAGAACACATCATGCTCACCTGCTATGACAAGCGTCGGGGAAGAGTACCTCTCCAATTCGCGCTTCTCCGTCAATTTCGGCATGTCCTGTTCCAATTTCACATGCTGGAATACCTCTCCGATGATGTCCCGGTCCACCTTATTCATGAAACCTGACGACATATTGTCAGCGATGCGATCCAGATACTTCTCTAATTTAGTCGCTTTATATAAAAGCAAAGGCAGCAGGATCTCCTTGATCATCCCCACCTTTGAACCCAATCGGATGCCGGCCGGTGACACGAGCACCGCGCAATCGATTTTCTCCGGCATGAAAGCCGCCAATCTCAAAATGATACCGCCTCCGAACGACGGACCTACAAACGCACAATGTTCGATACCCAGTTCATCCATCATGTCGCTGATCCAGGCGGCATAACTATCATCTTCCCCTGAGACGCGGGTCTCGGCACTGAATCCCGGGTGCCCGACCGTATCCGGCGCATACACCCGGTACTTCCTTACAAGGGGCATGAACCAGGATAATGTCATCGGATTGATGCAGTTCCCTCCTTGAAAAATAAAAACCGGCTTCCCATCAGAAGGTCCTGCCGCAAGCAAATGTGTCCTGCCAAACCTCGTCTCAACTTCCATCCTCTCCACTTGAAAATCAAGTTTCCGGACATACGCTTCATAATGCTCCTGGATCCGCCTCTTGCCTTCTTCGCTCTTATAAATCGTTTCTTTCCCCATCGACTCCACCACCGTTCTCCTTGACCGGTCATATTACACGGCTCTTCATTTACTACTATTTTACTACATGAATGGAAAATAAAGTTCACTGATTTTCACTTAGAATGAAGCTGGCCCCTGGCATGTCTCCAGTCATAGGGGGATTTTAACGCTCTCTCTTTTCTTCCTTCGGCTTCGACTTCAACCATCCAACAATTCCAATCCCGATCAAAACCGCCCAGAAGATCCCCTTCCATATCGGTCCTTTGGCAAACTCATAGGCAATGACTCCCACAGCCGGATGGGCCAATGTATAAACGGCAAGCTTGACGCCGACCCAGCCGACGATGACAAAGGCTGCGGACTCAAGACCCGGACGTCTTTCAAGCAGGCCTACAAAAGCAGAAGCCGCAAACCTCATGATGACAAGGCCGATGATTCCACCGAGCAGGATAACGATGAAATGCCCGCCGGCCAGACCGCCGATCGCCGGCAGATCCGTCTCTGGCAGGGTCACCGCCAGCGCCACAGCCGCCAGGATCGCATCGACCGCAAACGCAATATCCGCTGCCTCAACCTTTACGACCGTCCACCAGAAACCGGACTTGGACTCCCCATTGTCTTTTTGCCTCTCGATTTCTTTTTTCAATACGTGCTTTTTCACCAAATGATAGCCGGCAATTCCGAGCAGATACAGTGCACCGATCGCCTGCACCTGCCAGATATCGACCAGATACGAAATCAGGAACAAGGAACCGAACCGGAAAACAAACGCCCCCGCCAGACCGTAAAACAACGCCTTCTTCCGTTTGTCCTCCGGCAGATGCCGCACCATCGTGGCAATGACCAGCGCATTATCCGCAGCCAGTATCCCTTCCAAACCAATCAAAATCAGCAGCACCCATCCATACTCAAGTAACATCGACCATTCCAACGAACATCCCTCTTTTCATGATATTTTCCATAATGATGAGTCCACAACACACCGCGCGATCACTAACCCCGGCACCCTTCCTTTCCAATAGAAAAAGACCTCTACCGATTGGTAAAGGCCTTATGTCTGCATTCTATACAAAGGGTCCTTTACCGTTCAGGCAAAGGTCTCGCAAGCAACATCCCTGTTGCCAAGTGGACCGGAGACGGAAAACCCGTCACGAAATGACGACACACTTGAAAGCTACTCCCCTTTGGAGTCTTACCTATTTAATTTACTTCTTACCTTCACTATAGCAAGCGGTCAAACCCATCGTCAATAGGTGGATGCATCATTTTTTGGCAGCGCGCCACGGGACATACTGATATTGGCTCTGGGCTCGCACCTGAAACCTCCCCTACCCCATTTTGGCGGCTGAGGAGATCTGTTTTTGATAGAATCAGAACTTTTTTTGTTGATTGCGGCCTAAAACGTGCGAAAGATTGAATTTTTTATAAAGAAGAAGGAACCTGCGTGGGTCCAGCACCCCTGAACAGAGCTGCCAGCCTGCTATATTATCAAAACCGGACACTTTATTATCAAAAATCCAATTATATTATCAAAAACGACCCTTTTATTATCAAAAACAGAAATATATTATCAAAACCACATTTCAGCCAAGTTGCCGCCTTAGATCAAGGCCCGTCCCTCATAGCGCTAATGCTTTAACGTAACGAGGGACGGACCCCACCATCCAACCGGGGAACATGCCCCATCCGCTGTCCTCATCCGGCAACCAAGCCCACACCAACAAAAAGCCGCCCCGGCACAACAAAACCGGGAACGGACCCATCACCAAATCATTATTCCACCGTCGACAATTCCTCCTCCGTCACCCATTTATGATTCTTCACTTCTTCCCCGCCGTCTTTCGGCATGTAATCTACCATATAGACGGTCGTTTCCTCAGCAGACTCGATCACCGCCTCTGCACCTTTCATGCCTTTCATATGATCGGCTTCCAGTATGACTTTATCGCCCTTTTTATAAGGCTCTTTACCTGGATCCTTCAGTTCTTCGTGAATGACCCATTTATGATTTTTGACTTCCTTTCCACCTGTGGTCGGTGTGTATGTAACGGTGTAGACCACGGTGTCATATGCTCCTGAAATCGTCGCCTCGGCACCCTTCATCCCCGGCATATGGCCGGCATTGATGATGGCTTTGCTTCCCACCGGATTCATCGGGTCTGCTGCTGTTTCAAGCCCTTCAGGCACTTCGCCCGAACCGGAGTGATTCATCTCCCCGTGGTCCATCCCTTCCATTTCGTCATTTCCTTCCGTGCCGTCATTCTCTTCCATCTTCATCTCGTCATTGCCTGATTCTTTGTTTCCCATATCATCTTCGTTATTATTAGAACAAGCACCCAAAACGAGAATGATCATAGCGGCGAATAGAAGTTTCTTTATCATGATGTTTCCTCCTTTAGTGGTATCACTAAAGATTCTACCCCGTAATTTTGCAAAATATATGTAGGCGGGTCTGCAAACTTTTTTCAAAAAGGTTGTTTATGATAAAAGATAGGACAGAATCGAGGGTTGAAGATGAAAATTTCTACGAAACTGACATTATATTTCACGGCTGCCCTGTTTGCACTTGTCGTCTTTATTTTATTTTTCCTTCATGAAAATATCGTGAACAGCCGGATCGAGGAAGAGATGGCGGCTATTCAGTCCAGAGGCGAAAGCCACCGCGATGTGCTGCAGGACAACTACTCCCCGCAAACGCTGCAGCATATCGCGCTCATGGAATCGAAGACGGATACGGTTGTGGTGGTCACGGATCAAGAGATGAATCCAATCATTGCATCGGACAGGGTCACCCCTCAGATGCAAAGGATTAAAGAAAGAGCTGCGGGAGCTTCTTACCCGGGCAGCAGGCTGCTCGAGGACGATTACCGGAACAGCGATTATATCGCCTCTGTCTCATCCTTCGATACGGACAGCCAGACAGGGTACATCTTTATGTTCAAAGAAACCGGCCCTTTAAGGGCACTGGTCAAGAAGCTGAATTCCCACTTTCTGATTGCGGGCGGCCTCAGTCTCATCCTGATGCTCGTCCTCCACTTTATCCTTTCTAAAATACTGACCCGGCCGCTTGTCAAAATGAAGACCGCCACCGAAACGATCAGCAGGGGAAATTACAATGTCGGTCTCCCGCCTGCAGGCAATGACGAACTTGGGCAGCTATCGAATGCCATCGGGAAGCTGTCACAGGACCTGCAGACATTGAAATCGGAACGGGCCGAATTTTTAGCGAGCATTTCCCATGAACTGAGGACGCCGCTCACGTATGTTCAGGGCTATACAACTGTCGCCCTGAGGGAAGGAATCAGTGACCGGGAAAGAGGAGAATATCTGAAGATCATCGGCGAGGAAACCGGAACCATCGTCAAGCTTGTCGAGAATCTGTTTGAGCTGGCAAAACTCGATGAGAATGCTTTTACTATTTTAAAAGAAGAAGTTGAGCTGTGCCCTTTCCTGAAGGGGCTCCATTCGAAAGTGGACCCCGCATTCCTGGCCAAAAACATGCGGCTGGAATTTGAATGCAGAGCAAACCTGACCATCACGGCCGACCCGATCCGCCTTGAGCAGATTTTCCTGAACCTCCTGGATAATGCAAGGAAATATTCTGAAGAGGATACAACCGTTACATTAACCGTCACCCGCAATGGCGACCGCGTCATCTTCACCCTGAAAGATGAAGGCATCGGCATCGACCAGGCCGAGATCCCGAACATCTTCAAAAGGTTGTACCGGGTGGAAAAATCACGGTCCAGGGAGCTCGGGGGATCGGGCCTCGGATTATCCATCGTCAAAGAATTGGTGGAAGCTCACAAGGGGGACATCTCTGTCGAGAGCACACCAGGAAAAGGAACTACCGTACACATTACCATGCCGATGAAGGAGGACACCCCATGACCAACATACTGATCGTAGACGACGAAGCGAGGATGCTGAACCTGATCGAACTTTTTCTGAAACCGCACGGATACTCCTGCGTCAAGGTGAACAACGGCCACGAAGCGATCCAGCGCATTAAGAAGCAGGAATTCGACCTCGTGCTCCTCGACATCATGATGCCGGAGATGTCCGGTTGGGAAACCTGCGAAAAAATCAGGAGTTTCCAGACACTCCCGATCATCATGCTCACCGCCAGGGACACGAAAGCCGACCTCATCAAAGGACTCGAACTCGGCGCCGATGACTATCTCACCAAACCCTTCGACGAAGACGTGCTGCTGGCCAAGATCAAAGCCGTCCTGAGAAGGCACAGGAATGAATTCCAAACGGCTGATTCCCACCTCCTCACCAGAGGCGGATTTTCGCTGGACTATCAGTCCTATACCCTGAAGCACGGGGAAAAACAGATCACCCTGACCATGAAGGAATTCAAACTGCTCGAAGCCCTTATGAAAAAACCGGAACGGGTCTTCACACGCCAGCAGCTCCTCGTGATGGTCTGGGACAGCAGTTTCGAAACCGAAATCCGCACCGTCGATTCGCACATCCGCAACCTGCGGGATAAACTGCGGTCTGCTGCATTCCCTATCGACGATCATCTGGCGACTGTCTGGGGGATCGGGTATCAGTGGAAGGTGTAATAAACGAATGTAAAGGAGAAACCATATGATTTTCAAAAAACCAGCAGGCATCATACTCGCAGCAGGGTTATTCTTGACAGGCTGTTCGTCTTCCGGGGAAGATGAATACAAGTTTGTCAGTCCGGAAGCTGAAAACGTCGAACACTTGCATGGATCCGGATATCCCGGCAGCGGCGAGTCCTTCTTCATCGCCACACACAATGGCCTTTTTAAATACGAAGACAATGAATGGACAGAATCGAACAGCAATAAACACGATTATATGGGCTTCGCTCCGTACATGGAAGGTTTCTACTCCAGCGGACACCCTGAACACGGTTCCGACCTTAAGAACCCGCTGGGACTTGTGAAGAGCAAAGACTCCGGTAAAACCCTGGATAAGCTCGCCTTCTACGGCGAAACGGACTTTCACTACCTCACTGCAGGCTATGAATCCGGCAAGCTGTACGTCCTGAATGAAGCGCCGAACTCAGAACTTGAAGCCGGCTTCTACTCGTCAAGTGACGAAGGCGAAACCTGGGACAAGCTGGACATGAAAGGCGTTGAACCTGACATCCTTGTCAGCATGGCCGCCCACCCGACCGATCAGAACCTTGTCGGCGTCAGCAGCCAGGCAGGCGTCTACCTTTCCAAAGACGGCGGAAACACCTTCACCCCCGTCACCGAGGGAAAACCCGCCACCAGTATCGCCTTTACTGAACAAAAGGGTATCTATTCCGTCATCGACGGCGAAAGCATCAAGCTTGTGGAATTCGACCTGGACACATTGGAAGAAACCGAGTATCGGCTGCCTTCTTTGAAAGCAGACAACCCGATCATGTATATCGCCGTCAATCCTGATGACTCAGCCGAATTGACGGTTGTGACGTATAAAAATGACATTTATCAGTCTAAGGACGGCGGCAGTAATTGGAAAGAAATTATGGATGCGGGGGACCCGCGATAAAGCGCAAGATTTCCTTTTGTGCGGGGTATGGCGTCATTCACTATGGAAAAATGGTTATCAACATCACGATCCATTCACATACTCTTTTATATGCTAGAATGAAATTGTAATTCATTTCCATACAAAGGAGAAACGTGAATGTCGGATGGCCTTGGTTTGTTTTTAACCATTGTACTGGAGATTTTCGTGTTCGTACTGTTTAACTACTACGCATTCAAGAAATCGGCAGGCAGTATTAAAAGAAGATTGTGGGCAGGTGTCATCTTTCTGGTGCTGACCCCGCTCATCTTTTTCGGAACCTTGTTTTTCGTCCTAATATTTGACGAAGGCGGCTGGGGCGCCGGTATATTGGCCGTATTTTTCACAGCCCTCTATATCTTGAACGGAATCATCATTTTGCTCTCTTCCCTGCATATTTATTTGACAAAAAAGAGTGAATGACGGTTAAAACCGGGTCCCGGCTGCGATTCAGCCGGTATCCACCCAACCTTCACCTGTAAAAGATCAATTTGTCTATTATAATTAAATCAAACATAAAAAGGGCTGATCCCCGGTAAAACCACTCCCGGGAGATCAGCCCTCTTCTATTTATCTCTTCTCAATGAATGGACCATAGTCCCTGCGCTTGTGCTGTACGCCGATCCATTTGACGGTTGTGAATTCCTCAAGTGCCCATTCGCCGTTGAAGCGGCCGAGCCCGGAGTCTTTTTCCCCGCCGAACGGCATATGCGGTTCGTCATTGACGGATTCATCGTTGACGTGAATCATGCCGGTCTGGACGCGGCGGGCGAAGTTCGTCCCTCTTTCAATCGATGAGGAGTGAACCGCTCCGCTTAGTCCGTATGGGTGTTCATTGGCCAGACTAACCGCTTCTTCATCGTCTTCGAAGCGAATTATGGCGGCGACCGGACCGAAGATTTCGTTCTTCGCAATCGGCATGTTGTTGGTCACGCCAGTCATCACGGTCGGGGACAGCAGATTGTCTTTAGCTTCTCCGCCGAGGATGACTTCTGCACCCTGTTCCTTACTGGCATCGATGTCTTTCAGGATGCGCTCGGCCTGATCTTCATCAATCAGCGGCCCGATGTGGGTTGCTTTTTCAGCCGGATTGCCGGTGTTGAGTTCCTTCACCCGCGATACGAACGCATCGACGAATTTGTCATGGATATCCTTATGGACCATGATGCGGTTGATCGACATGCAGATCTGACCCTGATGATAGAATTTGCCGAACAGGGCCGACTCCACGGCCTGGTCGATATCGGCATCGTCAAGTACGATGAAGACATTGTTCCCTCCGAGTTCGAGGGCGGTCTTCTTCAGGTTTTTCCCGGCAAGTTCGCCGATCCTGCGGCCCACCTCGGTGGATCCGGTGAACGAAATCAATCGCGGAATCGGGTGGGTGACGATGTCATCGCCAATTTCGGAACCGCGTCCGACGACAACGTTCAATAACCCTTTCGGAAGGCCCGCTTCTTCAAAAATGCTCGCGAACAACAGTCCGCCTGTCACCGGTGTGTGGGTGGCCGGCTTGACCACGACGCCGTTCCCGGTCGCGAGTGCCGTCGCGATCGAACGCACTGCGAGATGAAACGGGAAATTCCACGGGCTGATGATGCCGACGACGCCGAGCGGCTCGCGGTAGACCCGGTTTTCTTTTCCCGGCACCTGCGAAGGGAGAATCTTTCCTTCCATTCTGTATGGATAAGTGGCCGCTTCCTTCATGCTGAGGATCGACACCTTCACCTCTCCGGCAGCTTTCATGTAGGTACTGCCGGATTCCTTGATGAGCCAGTCGATGATCGTCTCCTGATTTTCTTCTACGATGCGGACAGCTTTTTCCATTACATCGCGCTTCACCTGCGGAAGCTCATTCGCCCATTCCTCTTGTGCCTTCTGTGCAGATTGGTAGGCGTGATCCAGGTCCTCCTTGCTGGCGGCTTTGATTGTGCCAAGTTCTTCCCCGTCGTATGGATTGCGGTTGGTGATGGTACTGTCGCTGTTTCCGTCTGTCCATTCACCATTGATGAATAGTTTTGTAAAATCGGTCTTCATGATGATCCCTCCTACATTCCCTGCTGTGTCGGACGCACAATGATTTCGTTCACGTCGACATGTTCTGGCTGTTCGACTGCATATGAGATGGATTTCGCGATGTTTTCACTGTCGAGCGGCTTCATTTCCTGCTGTTTGAACCCTTCGATGACATCTTCGTCCGTGATTGTTTCCGTCAGTTCCGTCGCCACCGCACCAGGACAGATAATCGTCGTGCGGATGTTATGGGATGTGTTCATTTCCTGACGCAGTCCCTCGGTGATTGCACGGACTGCATATTTTGTCCCGCTGTATACTGAGCTGCCCGGCATGACCTTGTGGCCAGCGACGGAAGAAATATTGATGATGTGCCCTGATTTCTGTTCTTCCATATACGGAAGCACGGCCGCGATCCCGTAAAGGACGCCCTTGATGTTTACGTCCACCATCTGATCCCATTCCTTGATCTTCAGCTTATTCATATACGAAAGCGGCATGAGACCCGCGTTATTGACGAGGATATCGATGCTTCCGCACTCCTCCTTCGTCTTCTTCGCAAGCTGCTCCATCTCTTCGACGTTCGTTACATCCGTCACCTGATAAAAAGCCTTGCCGCCGCTGTCTTGGATTTCCTGCTGCAGTTCCTTCAGGCGCTCTTCGCGTCTAGCCGCAAGCATTACGGTAATTCCCTTCGAAGCCAGCTCCTTCGCCGTCGCCTGTCCGATCCCGCTGCTCGCTCCTGTAATAATTGCTGTTTTATTTGAACTCATTAATGATTCCTCCCGTTTAAGTAAAATTTTTTACTGATATAGTTTTATCCACACCTCTTGTTTTCACGCAAAAAGGAGGAGTTAAACAAAAGTCAGAGAGTTTGGATCTGGAGTGAGCCGGGGGGACAGGTACGGCGGCCCATTTTGAAAGGGCGGGGAGAGCCGGAGGGACAGGTACGGTGACTCATTTTAGGGGAATAATAAAAGAGGCAGTCTCCGGTGTGCCGGATCCTGCCTCTTTTATTGTTTATTCATCTGGAACGGTGCGACGGAGTCTCAACCGAAAACGGGCCGGGAACCGGCACCCCGGCCAGCTACATCATCTGCTCCATCTTCTCCTCACGCTTGGCCTGCTGCACGGAATGAATGAGGATTCCGAAGAAGACAATCACGGACAGGAGGATGAGGCCGAATGAGACGGCTGAGAGCGAGAGCATTTTGAAGAGTACGCTCACAGCGACGATCATGTACATATAGGACAGCATTTGCTTGACTTTGACCACTTTGAACCGCTTCAATTGCACGGATCCGAGCGGTGTGCCGAGCAGTGCCCCGATGATCAGGACGATGCCGTGCCTGAAATCCAGCGTCTCGCCTGTGAACATATACGATCCGATACCTGATATCACGATGATCGACGCGGCCGAGATGCTCGTGCCGATCGCTTTGTTCAAATCGAGCTTGATCCATTTCGTCAGTAAAGGTGTCATGACGAAACCGCCGCTGACCCCCATCAAGGAAGAAATCACGCCTGTAAAAAAACCGATCACAGGTACTGCGCCTTTTCCTTTAGCCTTCGATTCGTTCTCACGCTTACTGAAAAACTGGTACGAAAACCAGCTTAATATGGCGATATAGGCAACCGAAATGACGGTCGCGGCCCCGTTCAGGGAATCCAGCCATTTCACAAATGGTGCGGTCACAACAGAACCGATCACACCGAAACCGCCGAGAATCATGGCCAGTTTAACATTCACATTGTTCAGCCTGAAATGAGACAAACTGCCCGTGATCGTCGAGCCCAGTGTCAGCATCAGCGACAGCATGATCGCCTGGCTCGGTTCATAGCCGAGAATCAATAATGCCGGAGTCAGCACAATGCCTCCTCCGATTCCGAAGAAACCGGAAATCACCCCGATTGAGGCGCCCCCGAGTATAAATAATATCCATTCCATAACGTTCGTCACTCCTTCACTATTATTATATCGCGGGATTGGCTATAATAATAATAAATAATAACAATGAGTATGATTACGTTTTGTAATGGAGGTGTTTTTTTATGGAATTGACCTGGATCCGCACGTTTGTCACGCTCGCCCATTTTCAGCATTTCACGAAAACGAGCGAGTTCCTGAATATGTCACAGCCGACCGTCAGCATTCATGTGAAGAAGCTGGAAGAATCACTGGGTGTGAAACTCATCGACCGAAGCTCCACGCGGCTCCCCTTCACCCTGACACCTGCCGGGGAGAAGGTATTCGCCGACGGCCAGAAGATGATCGAACTCTGGAAATCGATGGAGCATGCAGGCGAAGAACGCGAAGAGGTGATGCTGAAAATCGGATCGACCCACACCGTGAGCGCAGCCCTGCTTCCTGATTTTATAAAAAAAATAAAAATGCTCCATCCGCACGTCCGACTGAAAATAGAGATCCATAACCATGACCGCATCGTCGAGCTTCTTGAAAATCAGGAACTCGACCTCGCCATCGTGGAAGGAACAAAAGGGATCGAGCCGTTCCAGACCGAAGTCATCAGCCGCGACGAACTGCGTTTCTTCGCGAATAGGGGCATGAACCTGCACACCTCCCCCCTCATCCTCCGGGAAAAAGGATCGGGGACACGCGACTATGCCGACCAGTTCATCAAATCGGAACAAATCACACCGGCTGAAATCATCGAAGCCGGCAGCCACCACCTCATCAAACAGCTGGCACTGAGGGGCCTCGGCATCGCATTCCTTTCAAGCTCAATGGTCAAAGACGAAGTCGCAGCCGGAAAGCTCATTCCCCTCGACCCCTACGTCATCCACCGGCCATTCTTCGCAGTCTGCCCTGCAGACTCCCCGGCCGGCAGCGTCATCCGGGAACTGATCGGGGTGTTGAAGGAGGATTGACTTCTTCTTGGCAGGGCGGGTGAACGGCTCCACGACCGCACCCTCTTTCAGATGGGTCTCCGGCGCGGGCCGGCGGTACACGTTCCTTGACCCGTGTTTCAATCCGAGTATAATGATACAGACTGTGTTTGAAATTTATCGATCTAATAGGAGGCGTTTCCATGATTCAAATAAAAAAAGCCACCGTCATTCCAGAGATGGACGGATGGCTGCTTGTAGATTTTTCAAACGGATCAAAAAAATTCGTTGATATTAAGCCGCATATGGATGGAGTTCTTGAACAGCTCAGAGATCCTGCATTCTTCAAACAAGTATCTGTCGATGAGAAAGTGAAAACCGTCACATGGCCGGGAGAGCTGGGTTTAGACCCGGATCAGCTATATAAAGAAGGAATTGAATTAAAAGATATTAAGAAATGGATTGAATCGAATAAAGGGTAAACGGTGCGTCAGGGAAATCATTCCCTGACTTTTTTTATAAAATAACCCCAGCCATTGTTCAGCTTCACTCCACCACCCGCGGCCCCGCCACATGAATCACAAGATCTGCCGTAAAATGAGCAATCATCGCAAACTCGATCCCCATAAACACAAACAGCGCTCCAAACACCAGCCCGCCGATTCCATTTATCACAAGCATACTGAGTACAACTCCCAACGTCATATCAAGGCTGGATGCCGCCACGCTGAAATGCATGATCCCGAACACCAGGGATGAAAGGATAATTGCTGTCCATATCTTCGGTTTCGTGACAGTTCCTTTCGTGAATTTCAGGAACAGCCAAAGAATCAGGGTGATGAGAAACAACCTGAAAATCGACTCCTCATTCACCGCCGCTCCGAATGAACCAAGCATGCCCAGCCACCAGGACGGCTCATTCAAAGAGGAATTGTCCACGCCGAGCGGTTTTGAAACAATGAGGCTGAAAACGCTGATGGACACACCCGCCAGGACGCCAAACACTGCAGATTGAATCCCCTTCTTTTTAAAAGAATGAAGCGGCTTGCTTCTATTGAAAATTGCATCAATGACAGGAGCTCCCAGCTTTACTTTTTTCTCAAGCCACAGGGCAATGAATAAAAGGAGGCCTGCTTCCAAAAGAACCTGGACCACATAGAACAGGGTGAAGGACAGCTTGCCCAGCCCCATGACTTCATGAAGATTTTCACGTGCCATCGCGTAAGGGGCGATGGCCAGCGCGCCCAACAAATTAAGGAAAAGAAGTGTGAAATACACCTTCCAGTTAATCAGCGCCGGTCTTTTCCCTTCCGTAGCAGCAGCTGTCAGCCTTTCTTCTTCAGCTTCTTCATTTTCATCATAACCCGCGGCTTTTTCTTGCAGATCCTTTATCAGCGCCTCAGGTTGTTCCATATAAATTAAGGCTTTATGTACTTCTTGCTTCTGCCCGAAATAGCCCCGGGCATATATTGGTTCTTTAAAAATTACTTCGTACCTCAATTCATCAATCATCCCGAAAATCCGGGTCAGCACCCTCGGCAGCGCCGTGACGTGAAAGACATTCTTTTCATGGATGATGCCTCCGTTATTCCGGTACTGGGTCCGGGCAGGCTGGATTGCAGCGACGTCCCCGATGTGAAAGCGAAGCGACCTTCTCTCCCCGATTTTCATCAAAATATGGTTTCCTTTTATCCGGATGGGAGAGTTGCGGACAAGATTATAATCTCCCAGCATGTAGAGAATCGTGTAAATGTGGAGAACAACGAGGATGTTTGCGCGGAGGGGGTCCACTTCTTTCAGGTAGTAATGAAAAGCGAAGGCTTCGATTACCTGTTCATGAATGAGGGCGATGAACAGCCAGAAATAGTTTGAGCCTTTATGATATGCGTAAGTCCGGTCCTCTTTGCTATCCCTTATCTTCCACTTGAACAAAGCATGATAGAAAACCACCCACTCTTTCTTCAAAATCGTCACGAACGGATTCGTTTCCATGTCCCCTCTCCTGTATTTTACAAACAGGATGACGGCCCCGGCTTCCGCCAATGTGATGAGAATGATGATGGATATGATCATTTGGGTATCCATGTGATTCCCCCTTTGATATGTAGGTTCCGTGTATCTTTTTACCTATTTTAAATGTACGTTTTTAGGAATTAAAAGTATAGGAAGATTTACTTTTTTTAGAAATACAGACATAAGATTGTGTCGGTATTGTTAAAATATGTAATTTACGTTGACAGCCGGAACGTTTACTTTGAAACAATTTCATCGTAAAAACCGTATATACTGATGAACGTAATCTATTAAGGGGGATGTTTCATGGAATTCAGAACCGATAGACTCTTCATCCGGCCGTTTAGGAGCACGGACTTACAAGATGTATTTGATATTTATAAGGATGACGATACGTGCAGATATCTCCTGCATGATCGGTGGACTTTTGAAGATAGGCAGGAGAAATTCAACAAAAAGGTGAAAAATAGTTCACTCTCAAAAGAGACGATGCTAAGTTTGGCCGTGGTCCACGAGACCAAAGTCATTGGCGATTTATCAGTTTGGTATACAGATATGAAAGATACGGTGGAGATCGGTTACAGCTTTTCAAGTGAAATCTCGGGAAGAGGCTACGCAACAGAAGCGGTGGGTAATTTAGTCAAGAAGTTATTTGACGAATTTCATGTGCATCGGATCCAGGCCCAGCTTGATGCCAGAAACACATCCTCCCAAAAGTTGTGTGAACGTATAGGGATGAGGAAAGAAGCTCATTTCATCAAGAATTATTGGAACAAAGAAGAATGGACAGACAGCATTATTTACGGCATGCTGCTGTCTGATTTGAAAGAAAGTTAAGCCTTATAAAAAAAATCAGGCTGCCATTCACCGGCAGCTTGTTCCTGGTTAACTGGGAATAAGCCTTTTACTCAGTCTATAAAAGATAAATTTGCTCTTTTTAAGCTAAAATACTTCAGTTAGACTGAGTTTTCTAGCTAAAAACAGTGAAAAGGACAAGAATAGGGTTCATTTTCCAGGCTCAAATTCAGGTGAACGTGAGCCGGAAGCCGAATACGATCCATTTCTGGAATTTATGATTCATTCGACAAAAAATACGCGCCGTTTTCAGGATTTATGATCCTAATTCGAAAAATACGATCCTAATTCAAAATATACGATCTTATGATAATCATTCTAAACTGGCGCCACCCTGCCTCCACCCTTTCGCCCCATTCTCCTTTTAAAAAAGAGCCGCGGCACCTGTCCAATGGCTCGAGGTCCTGTCCCTCCCAAAAATGAGCCACTGTACCTGTCCCCATGGCCCACTCAGAAATGAGCCGCCGTACCTGTCCCCGCGACCCAGCCACATCCGGCATCCCGGCCCCGATTCACCTGCCCGCCACACAAAAAAAGCAGCCCCCGCAAAAAGGACTGCCCCAAACCAAACCAAAAATCAACTCAACACAAACGTCCCGATCGAATGACCCGGAAGTTCCAACCTAACCGCTTCATCCGAGCCGCTGACCGCCATCGAAACGTCTTCCTTATCATCACCGGCATTCATCACAACCACCGCAACCCGGCCGTCCGGATTTTCAAACGCCGTGGCTGAAACCCGGTCGGAAGATACTCCGCTCCAGATCCGGCGGGCACCAGGCTCAATGAACTTACTGAAATGCCCAATATAATAGAACGAACTGTTATAATGCACCTCATCCTTCACTGTGTCCACGATGACCGGCGCGTCGCAGTAGTTACCGACGTGGTTCGGCCCGCCTTCTTCGTTCAGCACGAGATTCCAGTCGATCCACGCTTCGAGATGATTGTTCAGATCGCCGATGATATTCCTCGCATACCGCTCGCCTGTGTGCCAGGCACCGACCTGGACGCCGCCTTCGATGCATCCTTCCGTAAAGATCAGATGCTTATCGGGGAACGCATCGTGAACCTTTGAAAGATTCTCGAATTCCTCCGACACATACCAGTGGTTGCCGGTCCCCCACACATACTTCGCTGCTTCCGGATCCGCCAGCACCGCACTTGCACGTTCAAAAATGACGTCGCGGTTATGATCCCAGATGATCACCTTCACATCGCCGTGCCCGTTCCGCTCCAACGACGGCCCGAGATGGTTCTTGATAAAATCGCGTTCTTCTTCCCCGGTGTACAGGCATGAATCCCATACCTGCTTCGCTTCGGGCTCGTTCTGGATCGTGATTCCCCAGATCGCGACGCCTTCTTTTTCCATGGCATCGATATACTTCGAATAGTACTCCGCCCAGGCCCCTTCAAACTCCGGCAGCAGCGTGCCCCCGTTGTTCATTTCGCCGTTCGATTTCATCCACGGCGGCGGGCTCCAAGGAGACGCCACGATCGACAGCTCGCTTCCCGCGGCCTTCACTGCGTCATGGATCAAAGGAAGGACAAGCTTGCGTTCGCGTTCGATCGTAAAGCTCTCGAGCGACGCGTCCCCTTCTTCCACATACGTATAATTCCCCAGCGAAAAGTCACAGCTGTTGATATGGGTACGTCCGAGACGGTAGCCAAGCCCCTCAACAGGATCGAAGTAACGCTTGATCACTTCTGCACTCTTCTCCGGGCTCACCAGTGACAAACTGTAAGCAGCCGCTTCCGTGAACGCGCCGCCGAACCCGATCATCTCCTGAAATTTCAGCCCCGGATCAAGTTCGATATGGGTACCTGCCGCATCCAGGCCAGTCGAAAAGGAAACCGGCTCCTTTTTAGAAAGCCGGTCCCCTGTTTCTTTGGCAGTAAGGATCACTTCTGCACTCTTGAATCTCATTGCGCGACCTCCGCTTGAAGATTATGGCTCTTCTTATGATCGCGGATGATTTCCGCGTAGCGGTAGGCGCTGTCTTTCCAGATCCTCTCCTGTGTATCGAAATCGACGTAAAGGATACCGAAGCGCTTATCATAGCCGAAGCTCCATTCGAAGTTATCCATCAAGGACCACAGATAGTAGCCTGAGATGTTCATGCCTTCTCCGTTCAGATCGGAAACCGCTTGAAGATGCTTCTCGACATAGTCGGTACGTTCCTTGTCATGGACTCTTCCGTTTTCGACCACATCATCGTATGCCGCGCCGTTTTCCGTGATGATGATCGGAAGCTGCGTGTACTCCGCTCTCAGGCGGCGGATGAGATCCTTGAATTCATTCGGCGCGATATCCCAGCCCATGCCGGTTTTTTCGTAGTCGGAATAAGCTCCTCTGTGTAAAAAGTCAGTCGCTGCACTGAACTCGACGATTCCGCGGCTGTAGTAGTTGATGCCGAAGAAATCGCACTCGATCGAAATGGCCTCCATGTCGCCTTCCTTGATGAAATCGTAGGAGTGAACGTATTTCGAGAACAGATTCATCATATCTTTCGGATACTCGCCCTTAAATACCGGATCCAGGAACCAGCGGTTGGAGTAGCCGTCCGCATTGTTTGCAGCAAGCGCATCGTTGACGGAATCCGACTTCGGATAAACCGGTGACAGGTTCAGCGTGATGCCGATTTCCGTGTCGGATGCAAATTCTTTTTTCAACATTTCGACCGCTTTCCCGTGGGACACGAGCATATGGTGGACGGCTTTCACCGCTTCGTCCATATTCGTGTGCCCCGGTGCATGAACGCCCTGATGGTAGCCGAGGAACCCGGCACACCACGGTTCATTATGCGTGATCCAGGAATCGACGACACCGTCAAGCTCCGTGAAGCAGGCGCGCGCATATTCAAGGAACCAGCCCACAGACTCGCGGTTCACCCAGCCGCCTTCTTCATGGGCCCACATTGGCAGATCCCAGTGATAAAGCGTGACTGCAGGCTTGATGCCTTCTTCCGTAAGGCGCGTTGCCAATTTTTTATAAAAATCCATGCCTTCCTGATTGTACTTGCCTTTCTCAGGAAAAATCCGCGGCCATGCAATTGAGAATCGGTATGTATCGACACCGAGTCTCTTGATGTGCTGGATGTCTTCCTCGAAACGGTGATAATGGTCGCAGGCAACGTCGCCGTTATGCTGCTTGTGGACCCTGCCCGGGATGTCGCAGAACATATCCCAGATGGACGGTGTCCTGCCGCCTTCCGCTGCCGCCCCTTCGATTTGATAGGAGGATGTTGCCGTTCCGAACGTAAACTGTTTATCGAATTTCATTATGTCTTCTCCCCTTTATGTTTGTGTATGGAAGCAAGGGGACGGTTCTGCTGCTTCCGAAGCATGAGTACCGTCTCCGCGCTTCCTATTTGTATATGCAGGGAAAAACAGGGGCGTTGCTTTATACACATGCACCGTCCCCATTTTTCCAGATTGAAGCGAGTGAGCCCGGCCGGACGCTTCCAAGAGAATCGGGTATTGGACCGGCCGCAACCGTCCCCTTTATTCTTTGACTGATCCAGCAGAGATGCTGTTGACGATATATTTTGACAGGAACAGGAATGCGATCATGATCGGTACGACTGAAATCGCGATTCCCAGGTACATGCTTCCGAGATTCTGTGCCACCTGTGATCCTTTTAGGAAACCCATCAATACAGGCAGTGTGTATTTCTCAGGCGAGAAAAGGATGACGAGCGGCATGATGTAGTTGTTCCATGAACCGATGAAGGTGAAGATCGACATCGTCGCGATCGCCGGCATCATGATCGGGATCGCCACTGTGTGGAAAATCTTGAACTCGCTTGCGCCGTCGATCCTGGCCGCTTCGATCAGGCTCGGATGCAGCGTCGTCTGGATGTACTGTCTCAGGAAGAACACGACGAACGGACTGGCGATCGTCGGCACGATCAATGGGATGTAAGTATCCAAGATTCCCAGGTTTTTACTCAGTTCGTAGAATCCGATGAGTCCGAGCTGACCCGGCACCATCATCATGACGAGCATGAAGACGAACAGGAAGTTCTTTCCCTTGAATGTGTAAAAGGCGAATCCATACGCGGTCAGCGCCGAGAAGTATCCCGACAGGACCGTCACGAGTACGGAGATGATCAAGCTGTTCTTGAAACCGGCCCAGATGTTGACGTAATCCATCATCGTCCTGTAGTTTTCCATGAGGGCGGTACCCGGGATCAGTGTGAACCCCGACAGGATCGCCTCATTCGACCTCGTCGCGTTGACGAGCATCATGAGGAACGGGATGAAACAGACGACCGCCATCACGGACAGAACGATGTAGATGATGCTTTTGGCGGTGCGGCCCTTCTTTTTTTCCTTTGTTTCCTGAGGGAGGTACCCCGGGTTCGGATCCTTCACCTCTTCTTCGAACTGCACTTCGTTTTCGACTGCTGTTTTTCCTAACATCTTTCCTACACCTGCCTTGTCTGCTTGCGTTCATTTCGGTACATCCCTTTGAACACCATCGCCGAGAAGATCAGGGTGATGACGAACAATCCGTACGCGACTGCAGAAGCATAGCCGTAATTGTTATACTTGAATGCCTGGTTGTATAAATACAGCACCATCGTGTTCAGCGAGCCGTCCGGCGAACCGATTCCGTCGGTCAGGAGCATCGGCAGGTCGAACAATTGGAGACCCCCGATCAGCGACGTGATCATGATGTACAGGAGGATCGGCTTCAAGAGCGGAAGCGTGATCGTCGTGAACGTCTGCCAGCGGTTGGCCCCGTCGATCAGTGCCGCTTCATAGTAATCTTTCGAAATGCCCGACACCCCCGCCATCACGACGATGAAGGAGTGGCCGAACCACATCCAAGTCAGGATGAGCGAGACGGACAGCTGGGCTGTGGCAGGCTCGTTAAG
Source organism: Rossellomorea oryzaecorticis (assembly GCF_045897515.1). Classification (NCBI taxonomy): domain Bacteria; kingdom Bacillati; phylum Bacillota; class Bacilli; order Caryophanales; family Bacillaceae; genus Rossellomorea; species Rossellomorea oryzaecorticis. The sequence goes on from NZ_JBJOSA010000007.1 coordinate 182,369, forward strand.
CCAGTTTATCGGTTCTGATATAAGACCAATTTTTAGAAGAATCATATTTAATGAGCCGTGCTGCCAATCTAGTAAAATACCGAACAGCAGGGCGACCGAGCTGATGGTGATCAAATTTGGCAGATAGAAAATCGATCTGAAGAAGGCGAGTCCCCTCAACTTCATTCTCATATCAGAAAAGATCAATGCCAGGATGAGAGCCAGTCCGATCTGCAGGATGAAGTTGACTCCCCAGATCTTCCATGTGTTAAAAAAAGCTTCCACAAAATAAGTATCCGTGAATAACCGCTTATAGTTGGCGAGGCCGACGACTTCCGCGACTCCGCTTCCTGTATAGTTTGTGAAGCTGTAATAGAATGTAAGTGCCACGGGATAAATACTGAAGATCAAAAAGATGATCCAGAACGGCGCAATGAAGAAATAGCCGTATTTATTGACGTTTTTCATTCCCCGAGCCCCCTTCGTTATCTTTGATTTTGGCAGACGGCCAAGACTTTAGGCCGCCTGCTTCTTTTTGTATGCTCATGCGCCAGGCGGACGTGCCGGGTACGGCCGCTGAATGTTCACCGGCCGGCCCCGCAGCATTTCCCCTCGACGCACTCTTTCTACTAAATTTAGTTCTTCGGTACCTTCAAGTCAGGGTACGCGTTCTGTGCTTTTTGATAGAATTCTTTAATTGCATCTTCTTTAGACTTCTTGCCGTCTACATATTGCTGAACAGCATTTCCGTAGAACGTATCAAGCTGCTGGTCATATTTCGTGACGATGCCAGGTTCAATTTCTTTCGCCTGCTCCAGGAAGAACTGGTAGTTGTTCTGTCCGCCAAGGAATTCACTGCTGAGGTCATCCTTGATTGCGTTCGTTACCGGATTGTAAGCAAGGACATCTCCTGTTTCCTTCGCCCACTCTGTCAGGAATTCATCGTCCTGTGTCATCATTTTCACAAAATCATACGCAAGTTCTTTGTTCTCTGATTTGTTGTAAACACCTAACCACGTTCCGCCCCAGAAGTACGGGCTTGGTCCGCTTGTCACGGCCCAGTCGCCGTTCGTTTCTTTCACGTTTGTCTTCAATACGCTGTGAAGTCCCCATGTCGGAAGGACATATGAGAATACCTGAGTTTCTTTTTCTTTTCCGTCCTGCTTCACTTTGATCGGCTTATCCATGCCTTCGAACCATGATGGAGACCACTCGGCAGCAAGAGCCGTATAGCTGTTCTCGCGAAGGGTCTTCGCGTGATCCATGAACTCTTTCTTTTGATCTGTCAGCTGCAATTCGCCTTTGTCGTTCACCCATGGCTGCGGATTGTCGCCTTGTGAGAACCAGCGCATCGCACCTTCATCCGGGAACATGCTGTAACCTTTTCCCTTCATTTTTTCAGCTACTTCGAACACTCCGTCCATAGAAGCCATCATATTGCCGACTTCTGTCGGATCGTCGGTTCCAAGCACTTCTTTTGCAATGCTTCTTCTATAGAAAATTCCTCCAGGCGTTGTCTGCCAAGAAAGGGCTCTTACATTTCCATCTTTGTCTTTTCCTAAATCGAATACATACGGTACATATTTATCCTTGATTTCTTCAACATTGTACGGATCCTCTGAAAGGTTTTCCCAGTATCCTGCATCCACCCATTGTTTAAGGAATGCAATCTCCCCTGTGAACACGTCAGGAGCTCCGACACCGCTTTCAAGAACCGGCTTCAATTTCGTCGGATAATCCGCGATCGGAACGATTGTCAGTTCCACTTTGACCCCATTCTTCTCTTCAAACTTCGTGATCGGCTTCTTCAATTCATCCGTGAATGACCAGATCTTCAAATCAACATCCTTGTCTTTCTTGCCGCCTGATGACTCCGAGCTTCCGGAACAGCCGGCAAGCACCCCTGCAAGCAGGACCGCTGTCAAAAATAATGCTAGAAACTTCTTCATGTTTATCCCCCTTTGTCCTTTATGAATCTATGTGGTCGAAATCGGTTTCGGTAAAACCTGTAAAAAATTCATGGATGCCGCTGTTGATTTCCCTGTAAAACGGTAAGGTCTTACACGGAAATCAACAGCTGGAAACTCTTTCCGAAACCGGTTTCGAAATCACCTAAAAAATTTTTTCGTGCCTGGAGTCCAGGCACTATTTAATTGATGTACAGGACTCCCTGATGATGAGCTCCACCGGGATGATGTCCGTCGTCTTCAACTTCTTCTTCAAATCCATCTGCTTGATCAGCATTCCGCCGGCCCGTTCACCGATCTTGTCGGTGTCCTGCCTGACGGTCGTCAATTTCGGTGTCACGTAGGCTGCCATGTCAATATCATCATAGCCGATGATCGAAATATCCTCAGGAATCCTGAGACCTTTTTCCTTGATCGCTTCCATCGCCCCGATTGCCATATGGTCACCGGATACGAATACAGCCGTCGGCAGGTCCTCGAGCGAAAGTAGCGTATTCATCGCTTTCTTTCCTTCCTCGATGGAGAAAAATCCTCCGTTCACCACGAATTCTTTCCGTATCGGAAGGCCCGCTTCCTTCATGCCCTTCTTGAATCCTTTGATCCGCTGTGCACCGGCATCGATGCCCGGATCCCCTGAGATATGGGCGATCTTGGTATGACCCAGTGAATGAAGATAATTCACGGCAAGCCTGCCGCCCTCGATATTATCGGAGTAGACGACACTGCAATTCTGCTTCGTCATGTCGATCACCACGATCGGTACATGACTGTTGATCATCTCCTGCACCTGAGGGTCGTTCGGGTCTGAACAAATGACCACAATCCCGTCAACGGCGCGGTATAAGAAGTGTTCCAGATAACTCGTATCCCGCTTGCGCAGATTCCGTGAGGCAAAGATCAAATCATAGCCTTCACGCTCCACGTACTTGCGGAAACTCTCAATGATCGCATTGAAGAAAGGATGCTTCATCCCCACCTCATTATCCTCGGCGAACATCACACCGATCGTCCACGACTTCTTCGTCGACAGCGACTGTGCATGCGCATTCGGGAGATAACCCATCTCCGCCGCCGCATCGAGGATCTTCTGCTTCGTCTTCGGACTTACATCCGCATAATTATTAAGAGCCTTGGATACCGTCGTACTGGAAACCCCAGTTTTCTTCGCCAAATCATAAATCGTAACCATCGTTGTCCCCTCTTCATCGAAAGCGCTTTCGTTGATGTTATTATAGCCCAGAAAAAATCGATGCGCAATAGAATTTTCAAAAAATTTTGTTTGGGTTGTTTTGGTGGGATTGGGGCGTGATTGTTGCAGCGGGTTGTGTCCGGGTTGCGGGATCGGGATGGGTTGTGCGGCCGAGTTGCGGGGGCGGGTCGGGGGGACAGGTAGGGACCACTGAAAAAGTCGCTTTCTAAAACCCTTCTGTTCATCCGTTTTCCCGTTTTAATCAATTATCACGAAAAAG